>JAKOYE010000040.1 GCA_029780675.1 Actinomycetes bacterium | reverse complement strand
GGCAAGATCGGCCACGCCGTGCGCGACCACCCGCTCCCGGCCCGCCGCAGCAGAACCTGCCCCCGCGTCGTCAAACGCGCCATCTCCAAACACCGCGCCAAAGGCGACATCGACCGCAACAGCTACAAGATCACCATCGACGTGACCATCAACGGCAAGTTGACAACCGGCCCATAGACCTAACTGAGCGGCATTGGGCCTCACCGTGCTTCGCGCGGCCCCGGGCGACGAGGCCCATGATGGCCGCCGCAACGCCCGGGATGATGCCGACCACGAAGAACGAACCGAGCAATCCAAGGACGCCGACGGACAGGGCGGCGATCCCCAGGCCATTCCTGGGCGTCGGCGCACCACCGGGGTAGTCGCCGTAGGGCATCGGTGGCGGCGGATAACTGCCCGGGTACGGCCCCGGAGGGTAGCCATATGATTGGAACGTTTCCTGCTGCGGCGGCGGGAAGGCGGGGTTCGGGTCCGGATTTGGGCCCGGATAGGCCGAATAGGGATGAGCCGGCGGCGGGGTGTCCGAACGAGCGGACCGGTCCGGGGTCTCAGTCATGGCTCCCGCCTCAGGTTTGTGTCAAGCCGAACAGGCGTCGATTCTGTCAGCCAAACAGGCGTTGATTGTGTAAGCCGAACAGGCATTGAGGCTACCCGGCCCGAAGTTCGCCCGCGGGGAACTCCACTGGTAGCCGGGCTGGAAGCGAAAGGCGCGAACCGTGACCGGGTGCGGTCGGGGTTCGCGCCTCTCGTCGGATCCGTTCGCCGCGTCAGCGGGTGCCGAGAGCCTCGCCGATTGCGGCGCGTGCCTCGTTGCCCGCCTTGCGAATACCGAATGAGGCCGCGATCTCGAACACGCCGATCACGATCAGCCAGATACCGATGACCAGGGTCAAGGTCGCCAGCGACGAGACCGGGTAGGCGAGCACAACGACGCCGGCGATCAGCGTGATGACACCGAGGAAGATCTGCCAGCCACGGCTCGGGGTGAACGGGTCACCGATGGCCGATGCCGCCTCGGCGACCCCACGGAAGATGAAGCCGATGCCGACCCAGATGGCCAACAGCCACACCGCGTTTCCGATGCTCTTGAAGCACAGCACCGCCAAGACCAGGGATGCCGCACCGCTGATGAACAGCAGTGCCCGGCCGCCGCCGGAGATGTGCAGCGTGAAGGCGTGGAACACCTGCGAGGCGCCTGTCACCAACAGATACGCGCCCAGGAAGATCGCCGCGACGATGATCGTCGGGCCGGGCCAGGCCAGAATCATGATGCCGAGGATCACCGACAGGACACCGGTCAGCAGGACCGACTTCCACAGGTGGCCGACGAGACTTCCGGACGAGGGTGTTGTCATACCGCGAAGTCTGGCACACCGTTCCGACATTCCGACGGATTGTCTGCTTGGGCCGGTCGATCGCCCGTTGCCCTGTACGTTCGCTCAGACGCGACTAAAGTTCGGCCCGACGTCGGCAGAAAGTGGGGCAGAGGTGTTGTCAGAACAGACAAAGCGGAGAACATTGTTGCGTTCGGTGACGATCGCGGCGGTGGCTGCGGCGCTGAGCCTCTCCGGCTGCTCGAAGGGACCGGAGAGCAGCACGGGATCCGGGGCCACCGAATCCAGCGTTGCGGTCACGCCTGCCAAGGTCGAGGAGATCGCCGCGACCCTGCCCGAGGACATCCGCAACTCCGGCACGTTGATCGTGGGGGTCAACATCCCCTACGCCCCGAACGAGTTCAAAGATGCCGACGGCAAGATCGTCGGTTTCGATGTGGACCTCATGAATGCCGTCGCCGGAGTGCTCGGGCTGACCCCCGAGTACCGCGAGTCGGATTTCGCCAAGATCATCCCCTCCATCGACGGCGGCACCTACAACGTCGGCATGTCGTCGTTCACCGACACCAAGGAGCGGCAACAGTCCGTCGACTTCGTCGACTACTTCTCCGCCGGCACCCTGTGGGCCCAGCGTCCCGGCGCTCCCATCGATCCGAACGAGGCCTGTGGCAAGAAGGTCGCCGTCCAGGCCACCACGGTTCAGGACACCGAGGAACTGCCGGCCAAGAGCGCCACGTGCACCGAAGCCGGCAAGCCGGCCATCGAGATCGTCCGGTTCGACGGTCAGGACGCCGCGACCAATGCCGTCGTCCTCGGTCAGGTCGATGCGATGTCGGCGGATTCGCCGGTGACGGCGTACGCCATCAAACAGAGCAACGGCAAACTCGAGGCGGCGGGTGAGATCTTCGAGGCGGCGCCCTACGGGTGGCCGGTGAAGAAGGGGTCGCCGTTGGCCCAGTCGCTGCTGAAGGCGCTGGAACACCTCATCGAGACCGGCGAATACAAGAAGATCGCCGCCAACTGGGGTGTTGAGGCCGGGATGATCTCCAAGCCGGTCATCAACGGCGGCACCGGATAAGCCCGATGACTGCCGTCGGCTCGCCGGCACCGGTGCCCGACGGCCCGGTGCCGCCGCAGCCCATCGAGGCCGTTCCACTGCGGCATCCGTGGCGGTGGGTGAGTGCCGTCGTCATCGTCGCTCTGGTCGGGCTCTTCATCTACGGGGCCGCGACCAATGAGGCGTACGGGTGGTCCACCTACGTCGACTACCTGTTCAACGAGCGGATTCTGCTCGGCGTCGTCAATACGCTCCAACTCACCGTGTACGCCATGGTGCTCGGCGTGGCGCTGGGCATCGTGCTGTCGGTGATGCGGCTGTCGCCCAATCCGGTCTTCCGCTGGGTGGCCTGGGTGTTTCTGTGGATCTTCCGCGGCACTCCGGTCTACGTCCAACTGGTGTTCTGGGGACTGATCCCGACGATCTACCAGAACATCCAGATCGGGGTGCCCTTCGGTCCTTCGCTGCTGCACGTCAATCTGCAGAACCTGTCCATTCCGTTCCTCCTCGCGGTCATCGGTCTGGGGCTCAACGAAGCGGCCTACATGGCCGAAATCATCCGCGCCGGAATCACCTCCGTTCCGGAGGGACAGACCGAAGCCTCCACGGCGTTAGGAATGTCGTGGGGGATGACGATGCGTCGGACCGTGCTTCCGCAGGCGATGCGGGTGATCATTCCGCCCACCGGCAACGAGCTCATCAGCATGCTCAAGACGACGTCTCTGGTCACCGCGGTGCCCTATTCCTACGATCTGTACAGCATCGCCTCACGCGAGGTCGCCGCACGGATCTTCGAGCCCGTACCCCTGTTGCTGGTGGCCGCCACCTGGTACCTGGTGGTGACCAGCATTTTGATGCTGGGGCAGCACTATCTGGAGCGGTACTTCTCCCGGGGCATCTCCCGACAGCTGACCGCCAAACAGTTGCTGGCGCTGGCCAAAGCACAGACTGAGGCGGGTTGACATGACGGTCATGGTCCAGGCGGAACAGGTCTGCAAGAGTTTCGGGGCCCTGCAGGTGCTCAAGGGGATTTCCCTGGCGGTGGAGAAGGGCGAGGTGCTGGTGCTCGTCGGGCCCTCCGGGTCCGGCAAGTCGACGTTCCTGCGCTGCATCAACCATCTGGAAAGCATCTCGGCGGGAAGGCTGTACGTCGACGGGGAGTTGGTCGGCTATCGGGAGAGCCGCGGCAGGCTGCACGAGATGACACCGCGTGAGGCGGCCAAACAGCGGCGCGATATCGGCATGGTGTTCCAGAACTTCAATCTCTTCCCACACCGCACCGTGCTGGAGAACATCATCGAGGCACCCATCCACGTCAAGGGGATGAAAAGGGCTGCCGCCGAAGAACGGGCCCGCGACCTGCTGAACCAGGTGGGTCTGTCCGACAAGGCGGCCGCCTACCCGGCGCAGCTTTCCGGCGGACAGCAGCAGCGTGTCGCGATCGCCCGAGCGCTGGCGATGGACCCCAAACTGATGCTCTTCGACGAACCCACCTCGGCACTGGACCCCGAGTTGGTGGGTGAGGTGCTCGCAGTGATGAAAAAGCTTGCCGCCGACGGCATGACGATGATCGTGGTGACCCACGAGATGGGCTTCGCCCGCGAAGTGGCCGACCAACTGGTGTTCATGGACGGGGGAGTGGTCGTCGAAAGCGGTCCACCCCGCGAGGTGATGTCCAATCCCCAGCACGAACGGACCAAGTCGTTCTTGTCCAAGGTGATGTAGCGGGGGATTTAGCGGGGGATGTAGCACCGCTGGGAGTCCAGCGGCGATGTGGCGCTTGTCACGCCTGATTTGGGGCTCCGGCGTCGGTACTTTCGGTGGTTTCAGTCTACGGTGAAACCTGTGAGCAAGACCGCTGCTCGGCAACCGAGTCCGCAGATCATGGACTTCGTCGAACAGATGGGCGGGTACTTCGAATCCAACGGCCTGACCAGGCTCTCTGGGCGCTTGCTCGGGTGGTTACTGGTCTGCCAACCCGAACGGCAGTCCTCGGAGGAGCTGGCGGTGGCCCTCGACGCCAGCAGTGGCGGGATCAGCACCAACGCGCGCATGTTGATCCAGTTCGGGTACATCGAGCGCGTCGGGGTGGCCGGCGACCGGCGCACCTTCTACCGGCTGCGCCCCAACGCGTTCGCGGCCGGGGAACGTCAGCGGATCCGGACCATGGCGGATCTGACCGCGATGGCAGAGACGGGCCTGCGCGCGATGCACGGATCACCCGCCGAAGACACCCGCCGGCTCGAGGAGATGCGGACCCTGTCCTCCTTCATGCACACCGTCCTCATCGACGCGCTCGACCGTTTCGGCGACGGTCGCGGGCCTCACGATTCGGGAGGAATCGAATGATCGGCGTCCTCAAGCGGGCCTGGATCCCGCTGGTGCTGGTGGTGGTGACCGTCATCGCCGGTTTCACCGTCCACCGGATCCGCAGCTTTTTCGGCTCGGAGGGACCTCTGGTGACACCGAAAGTCTTCGCCGACGACCCTGAGTCCTTCGACCCGAAGGTGGTCCGTTACGAGGTGTTCGGCTCGGGCAGTTTCGCCAACATCAACTACCTGGATCTCGACGCCAAACCGCAACGCGTCGACGCCGCCGCGATCCCGTGGTCTCTCACGCTGGAGACCACCGCCCCCTCGGCGGCACCCAACATCCTCGCGCAGAGCGACGGAACGTCGATCACCTGCCGCATCCTCGTCGACGGCGAGGTCAAGGACGAAAGAACCGCAACCGGAATGAACGCGTTGACTTACTGCTTTGTGAAGTCCGCATGAGCGCCCCGACGACGACCGAACCGATCGCCGCGCCCCCGCCGCATCCGGTGAACCGAACCTTCGCGGCACGGATGATCCGCACCTTCGCGGTACCCATCATCCTGGCCTGGATCGCGCTGATCGCCGTGCTCAATGTCACGGTGCCGCAGTTGGAAGTGGTCGGGCAGACCCAAGCGGTGTCGATGAGCCCCGATGCGGCCCCGTCGATGATCGCGATGAAGCGAATCGGCAAGGTCTTCGAAGAGGGCAATTCCGACAGTTCGGCGATGATCGTGCTGGAGGGCCAGGAACCCCTCGGCGAGGCTGCGCGCGCGTTCTACGGCGAGATGATCGCCAAACTCGAGGCCGACACCAAACACGTCGAGTCGGTGCAGGACTTCTGGGGTGATCCGCTGACGGCGGCCGGCGCCCAGAGCAACGATGGCAAAGCGGTCTACGTCCAGATCAAGCTCGCCGGCAACCAGGGTGAACTGCTGGCCAACGAGTCGGTGGCGGCGGTCAAGGACATCATCAAGAACCTGACACCCCCCGACGGGGTGCAGGTCTTCGTCACCGGGTCGGCCGCCATGGTCGCCGATCAGCAGGCGACCGGCGACAAGAGCCTGCGGGTGACCGAGATGGTCACCTTCATCGTCATCATCACGATGCTGCTGTGGTTCTACCGGTCCATCATCACGGTGCTGCTGGTGCTGGCCATGGTGGTGCTGTCGCTGAGCGCAGCCCGCGGTGTGGTCGCGTTCCTGGGGTACCACCAGATCATCGGACTGTCGACGTTCGCCACCAGCCTGCTGGTCATGCTGGCGATAGCGGCCGCGACCGACTACGCCATCTTCCTCATCGGGCGATATCAGGAGGCGCGCGGTGCGGGGGAAGACCGGGAAACGGCGTACTACACGATGTTCCACGGCACCGCACACGTGGTGCTGGGTTCCGGATTCACCATCGCCGGGGCGACGTTCTGCCTGAGCTTCACCCGACTGCCCTACTTCCAGACCCTCGGTGTCCCACTGGCGATCGGGATGTCCGTCGTGGTGGTCGCGGCGCTCACGGTCGGCAGCGCGATCGTGGCGGTGGCCACCCGATTCGGCCGGCTGGAGCCGAAGCGGACGATGCGGGTGCGTGGGTGGCGCAAGATCGGCGCCGCCATCGTCCGGTGGCCGGGCCCGATTCTGGTCGGGACGGTGGCGCTGGCACTGGTCGGTCTGCTCACCCTGCCCGGGTATCGCACGAACTACAACGACCGCAACTACCAGCCGGCCGACACACCCGCCAACCAGGGCTATGCGGCGGCCGACCGGCACTTCTCCCAGGCCCGGATGAACCCGGAAGTCCTCATGGTCGAGAGCGACCATGACCTGCGCAACTCGGCCGACTTCCTGGTCATCAACAAGATCGCGAAAGCCATCTTCGCCGTCGAGGGCATCTCCCGGGTCCAGGCCATCACCCGGCCCGAGGGCACTCCGATCGAACACACCTCGATCCCGTTCCTGATCAGCATGCAGGGCACAACCCAGAAGCTGACCCAGAAGTACAACGAGGACCTGACGGCCAAGATGCTCCAGCAGGCCGACGACATGCAGACCACCATCGACCAGATGCAGCGGATGCAGAACCTCACCCAGGAGATGTCCGACGTCACCCACAGCATGGTGGTGCAGATGCGGGACATGGTCGGCGACATTCAGGATCTGCGCGACAACATCGCCAACTTCGACGACTTCTTCCGGCCGATCCGCAACTACTTCTACTGGGAACCGCACTGCTACGACATCCCGGTGTGCACGGCGATGCGGTCGGTGTTCGACAGCATCGACGGCATCGACACCATGACCGACGCCATCCAGACACTGCTGCCCCTGATGGAACGTCTGGACTCCCTCATGCCGCAGATGGTCGCCATGATGCCGGAGATGGTGGCGACCATGAAGAACATGAAGGCGATGGTTCTGGGCATGTATTCCACGCAGAAGGGAATGCAGGACCAGATGGCGGCCATGCAGCAGGATTCCGCCGCGATGGGCGAGGCGTTCGACGCCTCCCGCAATGACGACTCGTTCTACCTGCCGCCGGAGGTGTTCGACAACCCCGACTTCAAGCGGGGTATGGAGCAGTTCATCTCTCCCAACGGCCACGCGGTGCGTTTCATCATCTCCCACGAGGGCGACCCGATGTCCGCCGATGGTATTCAGCGCATCGACGACATCAAGAAAGCCGCCAAGGAGGCCATCAAGGGCACCCCGTTGGAGGGGTCCACGATCTATCTCGGCGGCACCGCGTCGATGTTCAAGGACCTCTCCGAGGGCAACGCCTACGACCTGCTGATCGCCGGAATCGCCGCGTTGGCATTGATTTTCGCCATCATGCTCATCATCACCCGAAGCGCGGTCGCGTCCGCGGTGATCGTCGGCACGGTGCTGCTGTCGCTGGGCGCGTCATTCGGGTTGTCGGTGCTGATCTGGCAGCACATCCTCGGCGTCGAACTGCACTGGATGGTGCTGGCGATGGCCGTCATCATCCTGCTCGCGGTCGGCGCCGACTACAACCTGCTCCTGGTCGCGCGCCTGAAGGAGGAGATCTCCGCAGGGCTCAGCACCGGCATCATCCGGGCCATGGGCGGCAGCGGGTCGGTGGTGACCTCGGCCGGTCTGGTGTTCGCCTTCACGATGATGTCCTTCGCGATCAGCGATCTGAAGGTGCTCGCCCAGGTGGGCACCACGATCGGGATGGGTCTGCTGTTCGACACCTTGGTGATCCGGGCCTTCATGACACCGGCCATCGCCGCACTGCTCGGGCGCTGGTTCTGGTGGCCCCAGAACGTGCGTCCGCGGCCGGTGCCGCAGCCCTGGCCCAAGCCGGCGCAAACCGTGGACGCGGTGTGAGGCCGGGTCGCGGCTAGCGCGGCGCCGGGGCGGTCGGCCGGGCGACGGTGGTGCCGTCCGGCAGTCCCGCGACGGTGGGTTTCCTGCAGACCAGGTACCAGGTGCGCATCAGACCCTTGCCCTTGATGGACACCTCGCCGCGTTCTTCGAGCACGAAGGCGTGCCGCAGTCGTTCGTAGACGTCATGCGGCACCTGGATACGGCCCTCGGGGTCGGTGGACTCCATCCGGGAAGCCACGTTGACCGCGTCGCCCCACACGTCGTAGAAGAACTTCCGAGCGCCCACCACGCCGGCCACCACCGGGCCGGCCGCGATGCCCATCCGCAGGGGCACCGGGTTGCCCTTCGGGTCGCGCAGGTCGGCCACGGCCCGGGACATGTCCAGGGCGAGCGCGGCGATGGCCTCGGCGTGGTCGGGCCGAGGGGTGGGGACGCCGCTGACCACCATGTAGGAGTCGCCGGTGGTCTTGATCTTCTCCAGTCCGTGCCGGTCCACCAGTCGGTCAAAGGTGGTGTAGAGACGGTCGAGGAAGCGGACCAGGTCGGTGGGGGGGATCTCGCTGGCGCGTTCGGTGAAGCCGGCGATGTCGGCGAACAGGATCGAGGCGTCGTCGTAGCGGTCGGCGATGGTGCCGTGCGCGGGGTCTTTGAGTTTCGCCGCCACCTCGGCGGGCAGGATGTTGGCCAGCAATGCCTCGGAGCGGTCGTATTCGACTTCCATGGCCGCCTCGGCGCGGGCCACCTCGCGCATCGCGTACCAGACGGTGGCGAAGATCAGCGTGCACGCGCCCAGGGTGGCGAAGATGAAGCTGGTGTAGAGCGCCCAGCGCGGCTGGATGCCGGTGTCGGGCGGCACCAGGAACTGCAACGCCACTGTCAACCCCGCGCCGACGGACACTATCAGTCCGGCCAGAACCACATGGTCCAGGCCGACCACCAACACCGCCAGCGATGCCGATACCAGGTAGTAGAACTGCACCCCCGAGTCGGTGCCGATCTGGGTGCCGACGAAGGTCAGCGATACGTAGGACACCCCGACGAACACCAGAGCCGCGATCAGATTGCCGAACCGGTGCAGTAGTGGGATGGCGAGGAACACCGCGGCGAGCGTCAGGTTGATCAGGCCGATGTACAGCACACCCTGACCGGTGACGGTCTGCAGGACGCCCAACGTGGCGGTGACCCCGGCGGCGATCCACGTCGCAAAGGTGAGCACCCGCTGCGGGCGGCTGACGGCGTCGGCCCAGTGCTGATTGCGGGCCGGTGGCCGGCGCTGAAGGCGTTCGCAGTCGACGAGCCGAACGCCCAGATCCGGCACCGTTCGCCCAGCGCACTTCCGCTCGGACCTCATCAAGTGAGCGTAGCCGGGCTCAGCGCCGAAATCCCGCGAGATGCGCGGCCAGACAGCTGGTGCCCTCGGTGAGATTCGAACTCACACTGCACGGGTTTTGAATCCGTTTCCTCTGCCAGTTGGGATACGAGGGCGGCGCGGGTTCCCACGATAGTGGACGACCCGAGGGCGACTGCCCGGGTGCCCCCACTCGCCGGGCGCTCCCGGCCGCGACACAATGACGCTATGACGACCAGCACCGACGAAACCCCGCCGGCTCGGCGCGTCCTGATCGCCGAGGACGAGGCGCTGATCCGGCTTGATCTCGCCGAGATGCTGCGTGAGGAGGGCTATGACGTGGTCGGCGAGGCCGGCGACGGGCAGGAGGCCGTCGACCTGGCCGAGAGCCTGCGACCCGACCTGGTGATCATGGACGTCAAGATGCCGCGACGCGACGGAATCGACGCCGCCGAGGAGATCGCGGCCAAGCGGATCGCACCGATCGTCGTGCTGACCGCGTTCAGCCAGCGGGACCTGGTGGAACGGGCCCGTGACGCCGGAGCGATGGCGTATCTCGTCAAGCCGTTCTCGGCCAGCGATCTGGTTCCGGCGATCGAACTGGCCGTCAGCCGATTCGCCGAACTGACCGAACTTGAACGCGAAGTCGCGGACCTGTCCGAACGACTCGCGACCCGTAAGCTCATCGAACGCGCCAAGGGCATCCTGCAGACCCGGCACGCCATGACCGAACCCGAGGCGTTCACCTGGATGCAGCGGGCGGCGATGGACCGGCGGACCACCATGAAACGGGTCGCCGAGGTTGTCCTGGAAAGCCTCGAGGACGAACCGAAGCCGAGCTGACACCGACCGGGCACGAGCCTCGGTAGCGGGGGAGGCGCGCTTTTCGCCCGCAAGTTGGCTATCTTCTACTGCGAACCACGGAGCCCCAGGGTCCCTGAGCGCTCCGCGAACACTCACCGGAGGTGAAGCGTGCGCGCTCGGACGACACGTCATGCAATTGCGTTGGGCTCGACCGCTCTGGTCGTATTCGGCCTGGCCGGGTGCAGCCAGCCCACGCCCGAGAAGGACTCCACCGGCGCCAGCTCCTCCCAGGCCGGCACCGCGCCGGTGAACCTCTCGATCGTCGAGCAGGTTCAAATCGACCAGAACGGCGCAGCCGTGCAGGCCGAGTCCGGCACCGCACCCGCCGACCCCGCCGGCGACGGCAAGGCCACCTGCGCCCCGGTGTCGATCGCCATGGCCGGTGCCCTCAACGGGCCGGACGCCGCGCTGGGCATCAACATCAAGAACGGCATTCAGATGGCGGTGGACAAGCACAACGCCGCCAACCCCGGTTGCCAGATCGACCTGAAGACCTTCGACACCGAGGGTGACCCGCAGAAGGCGACCGCGATCGCCCCGCAGATCGTCGATGACGCCTCCATCATCGGACTTGTCGGGCCGGCGTTCTCCGGTGAGACCAAGGCCACCGGGGGGGTGTTCGACCAGGCCGGACTGCTGGCCGCCACCGCCTCGGCCACCAATGTCAGCCTGTCCGATCAGGGCTGGAAGACCTTCTTCCGCGGCCTGGCCAACGACGGGGTGCAGGGCCCGTCGGTCGCGAACTACCTGAAGAACACCGTCGGCGACAAGAAGATCTGCGTCGTCGACGACAGCACCGACTACGGCACGGGCCTGGCCAAGGCGGTTCGCGAAACCCTCGGCGAGGTCGCCGACCCCGGCTGCAACATCTCGGTCAAGAAGGGCGACAAGGACTTCTCGGCGGCGGTGACCCAGATCAAGGCGCAGTCACCGGACTCGGTGTTCTACAGCGGCTACTACTCCGAGGCCGCGCCGTTCGTGCAGCAGCTTCGGGACGCCGAGTTCGCCGGCAAGTTCGTCAGCGCCGACGGCACCAAGGACCCCGAGTTCGTCAAGCAGGCCGGAAACTCCGCGAAGGATGCGGTGCTGTCCTGCCCCTGTGGCCCCGCCACCAAGGCCTTCGCCGACGAATACTCGAAGAAGTTCGGCCAGGCGCCCGGCACCTACAGCACCGAGGGCTACGACCTGGGGACCATCCTGGTCAAGGGCATCGACTCCGGCGCGGTGACCCGGGAGGCGCTGCTGGACTTCGTCAAGAAGTACGACGGTCAGGGCATCGCCCGCAAGTACCAGTGGACCGACACCGGTGAGCTCACCACCACGCTGATCTGGATCTACAAGGTTCAGTAGGCGATCCGGCGCCGGGAGAGCGCACCGTTCGATGATTCAGGAGTGCTTGACCGGTCTGGACGGCCGGTACACGTGCCTCGCCGGCGATATCGGTTTCAACGTCGAGAACCTGCGAGAAGGCTTCTGGCAGTTCACCATCGACGGGCTGGCCTGGGGCGCCATCTACGCCCTGGTCGCCGTCGGCTACACCCTGGTCTTCGGAGTGCTGCGGCTGATCAACTTCGCGCACTCCGAGATCTTCATGCTGGGCATGTTCGGCGCATACTTCTGCCTCGACATGATCCTGGGCTTCACGCCCACCGGGAACGCCTATAACCGCGGGGTGGCGCTGACGATCCTCTACCTGGGTATCGCCATGCTTTTTGCGATGGTGGTGTCCGGGACGGCCGCGGTGGGTTTGGAGGCGGTCGCCTACCGGCCGTTGCGGCGCCGCAACGCCCGCCCCCTGACGTTCCTGATCACCGCGATCGGCATGTCGTTCGTCCTGCAGGAGTTCGTGCACTTCCTGCTGCCGCAGATCATCGACGGCTACGGCGGAAGCAACGCCCAGCAGCCGATCATCCTGGTGCAGCCCAAAACCCAGTTCGAGGTGTTTGGGGCGTCGGTCACCAACATCACCCTGGTGATCGTCGGGTCTGCCCTGGTACTGGCCCGCCTGACCTACCTCTTCGTGCACCGCACCAAGTTCGGTCGCGGTATCCGCGCGGTCGCTCAGGATCCCGCCACCGCCACCCTGATGGGGGTGTCCAGGGAGCGCATCATCGTGACGACGTTCCTCATCGGCGGACTCCTGGCCGGCGCCGCCGCGTTGCTGTACACCCTGCGGGTGCCCCAGGGCATCATCTACTCGGGCGGCTTCCTCCTCGGCATCAAGGCGTTCTCCGCAGCCGTCCTGGGCGGCATCGGCAACCTGCGCGGGGCGTTGATCGGCGGTCTGTTGCTGGGTGTGATGGAGAACTACGGCCAGGCGGTGTTCGGTACGCAATGGCGGGACGTGGTCGCCTTCGTCGTCCTGGTTCTGGTGCTGTTGTTCCGGCCGACCGGAATCCTCGGCGAGAGCCTCGGGAAGGCCCGCGTATGAGCCACCGGACGACCCCCACCCCGACCTCGCGCTCCCACTGGCTGGCCCCCGGGGATGGTCTGCGGCAGTGGTGGTCGGGGCTCAGCCGAGTGCAGAAGTGGGGCTTCGGGATTCTGGGGTTCGGGGCCTTGGCCCTGCTGCCACTGTTCCCGCCGCCGTTCCTGGCGACCACCGGGATCAGCTTCGGCGGAACCCTGGCTCAGTTCGCCATGGTCGCCATCATCGCGATCGGGCTCAACGTGGTCGTCGGCCAGGCCGGTCTGCTCGACCTCGGCTACGTCGGTTTCTACGCCGTCGGCGCCTACACTGTCGCGCTGCTCACCAGCCCGGACAGTCCGTGGAACCAGGTCGGTGCGGACGGCTGGATTCACGAGGACTGGGCCTGGCTGGCATGCGTCCCGATCGCGATGGCGGTCACCGCCCTGGCGGGACTCATCCTGGGCACCCCGACGCTCCGCCTGCGCGGGGACTACCTGGCGATCGTGACGTTGGGATTCGGTGAGATCATCCGCCTGCTCGCCGACAACCTGTCGGGTGTCACCAACGGACCCCGCGGCCTCAACGAGGTGGCCTACCCCCACGTCGGAGCGTCCGAGGACCTGCCCCACGGGGTCTTCTCCAGTGGAAACTCCACCGGCACCGCGAACTACGGAACCTGGTGGTTCTGGCTCGGTCTCATCCTCATCGTGGCCATCCTGGTTCTGGTCGGCAACCTCGAACGCAGCCGTGTCGGCAGAGCCTGGGTCGCCATCCGCGAAGACGAGGACGCCGCCGAGGTGATGGGCGTCAACGCCTTCCGGTTCAAGCTGTGGGCCTTCGTCATCGGTGCCGCGATCGGCGGTCTGTCCGGTGCGCTGTACGCCGGGCAGGTCCAATACGTCGCCCCGCCGACGTTCAACATCATCAACTCCATGCTGTTCCTGTGCGCGGTGGTGCTCGGCGGTCAGGGCAACAAGCTGGGTGTGGTGTTCGGAGCGTTCGTCATCGTCTATCTGCCGAACCGGTTGCTCGGGGTGGAGTTGTGGGGGATCAACCTCGGTGACCTGAAGTACCTGTTCTTCGGTGTGGCGCTGGTCGTGATGATGATCTTCCGTCCGCAGGGCCTGTTCCCGGTTCGCCAGCAGTTGCTCACCTACGGCAAGGCGGCACGGCAGTTGCTGGCCCGCACGGATGACCGCAAGGCCGTCTCGTGACCGACCCTCAGCCGAGCCAGGACCTGGCCGCACTGAACCGCGACATCGGCGTCGCCGAAGGCGACACCCTCCTCGCGGCGCAGGATCTGACCGTCCGGTTCGGTGGACTGACCGCGCTGGACGCGGTGAGCTTCTTCATTCGTCGCGGCGAGATTCTCGGGCTCATCGGCCCGAACGGCGCCGGCAAGACCACCTGCTTCAACGCCATGACCGGGGTGTACCGGCCCACGTCGGGAACCGTGGTGTTCGACGGGGAACCGATCGGCCGGCGTAAGCGCCACGACATCACCCGGATGGGGATCGCCCGCACCTTCCAGAACATCCGGTTGTGGGGGGAGATGACGGCGCTGGAGAACGTCGTCGTCGGTACCGACGCCCGGCACCGCACCTCGGTGCCCGGCGCGTTGATCCGCAGCCCGCGGCACCGCCGCGAGGAGCGCCTCGCTGTCGAGAAGGCCGTCGCACTGCTGGAGTTCGTCGGCATCGCCCACCGCGGCGAGGAGAAGGCCAAGAACCTGTCCTACGGGGATCAGCGCCGACTGGAGATCGCCCGGGCACTGGCGACCGAACCCAAACTGCTCTGCCTGGACGAACCCGCGGCCGGTTTCAACCCGAGCGAGAAGGCCGCGTTGATCGAGTTGATCCAGGCCATTCGCGCCGACGGCTACACCATCCTGCTGATCGAACACGACATGCGGGTGGTCATGGGGGTCACCGAACGGATCGTCGTGCTGGAGTTCGGCCGCAAGATCGCCGACGGCACACCCGAACAGATCCGGGAGGACCCCGCCGTGATCGCCGCCTACCTCGGAGTGCCCGATGACGAACTCTGACAACGTTGCACCGGCGACGGGCGGTGCGGGCACCGGCCCGACACCGCTGCTGGAGGTGCGCGACGCCGTCGTGCACTACGGCAGAATCGAAGCCCTGCACGGGGTTTCGCTGACGGTCAACGCGGGGGAGTTGGTGACCCTGCTGGGCTGCAACGGTGCCGGCAAGACGACGCTGATGCGGGCGCTCTCCGGTCTGCGGCCGCTGTCCAAGGGCTCGATCTGGTTCGACGGCCGCGAGATCACCCGGGTCAAAGCCCATCAGCGGGTGATCGACGGACTCGTCCAGGCCCCCGAGGGGCGGGGGGTTTTCCCCGGCATGACCGTGCTCGACAATCTCGAAATGGGCTGCTACGGAAGGAAATTCGACACCAAGGCCGCCCACGATGAACGCCTGGACTGGGTCTTCGCCACCTTCCCGCGCCTCGCGGAGCGCCGCAAACAGATGGGCGGCACATTGTCCGGCGGCGAACAGCAGATGCTGGCGATCGGCCGGGCGCTGATGGCTCGCCCCCGGGTACTGCTGCTCGACGAACCGTCGATGGGCCTGGCGCCGATGGTGATATCCCAGATCTTCGGCATCATCTCCGAGATCAACAATGCCGGAACCACGGTGCTGCTGGTCGAGCAGAACGCCCAGCAGGCGCTCAGCCGTTCCGACCGCGCCTACATCATGGAGACCGGCACCATCACCCGGGAGGGTCCGGCCCCGGAATTGCTGGCCGACGACAGTGTGCGCGCGGCCTACCTGGGTGTGGCCTAGCCCGGCCCAGCCGCCACATCGACACCACGGTCGTGCGAACCGTCCATGGCGCAGCCCTGAGGTCCATCTCGCGGCGTCTGGTCAGCCCACCCGGTAGCGCTTGATCCGCGACGTCGCCCCGGAGACGAGTTCCACCCGGCTCTTCGGCACGCCGAAATGCTCGGCAAGCACCCGCGTGACCGCGTCGGTGGCCTTGCCCTCGATGGCCCGCTCGCGGACGAACACCGTCAGCGCACCGTCCTCGCCGGTCTCGACCAGGGGCCCCTTGCTGCTGCCCGGTTTGACGGTGACGACGACGGTGTGGGGCCCCGTCATCGGGCGACGATGACCGACGAACCGTGCCCGAACAGCCCCTGGTTGGCGGTGATGCCCACGGTCGCCCCCTCGACCTGCCGGCCGGTGGCCTGCCCGCGCAGTTGCCAGGTCAGTTCGCACACCTGGGCGATGGCCTGGGCCGGGATCGCCTCGCCGAAACAGGCCAGACCGCCGGAGGGATTGACCGGGATCCGGCCGCCCACCGCCGTCGCGCCAGAGCGCAGCAGATGCTCGGCCTCACCCTTGGGGCACAGGCCCAAGTGCTCGTACCAGTCGAGTTCCAGCGCGGTGGACAGGTCGTACACCTCGGCCAGGCTCAGGTCCTCCGGCCCGATCCCGGCCTCGGCGTAGGCCACATCCAGGATGTGGTCCTTGAACACCCGTTCCGGTGCGGGGACGACGGCGGTGGAATCGGTGGCGATATCGGGGAGTTCCGGCAGATGCTGGGGATAGCTGGGGGTCGCGCACGACACCGCCCGCACCGACGGCACCCCGGAGGTCGATCCGAGATGCCGTTCGGTGAAGGCCCTGCTGGCCACGATCAGGGCCGCCGCACCGTCGGAGGTCGCGCAGATGTCCAGCAGTCGCAGCGGATCGGACACCACCGGGCTGGCGACGACATCCCCGACCGAAACCTCTTTGCGGTAGCGGGCGTTCGGGTTCTGCAGGCCGTGCCGGGAGTTCTTGACCTTGACCGCCGCGAAGTCCTCGGCCGTCGCCCCGTAGAGATCCATCCGCCGACGGGCCAGCAGCGCGAAGTACACCGTATTGGTGGCCCCGATCAGGTGGAAGCGCTGCCAGTCCGGATCGCTGCGACGTTCTCCGCCGACGGGGGCGAAAAAGCCCTTGGGCGTGGTGTCGGCACCGATGACCAACGCGACATCGCACAGACCGGCCAGGATCTGCGCCCGCGCGGATTGCAGGGCCTGTGAACCCGAGGCGCACGCGGCGTAACTCGAGGACACCGGGATGCCGGTCCAGCCCAGCTTCTGGGCGAAGGTCGCCCCCGCGACGAAGCCGGGATAGCCGTTGCGGATGGTGTCCGCGCCCGCCACCAACTGGATCTGCCGCCAGTCCAGCCCGGCGTCGCGCAGTGCTGTTCGCGCGGCCAGCACCCCGTACTCGGTGAAATCGCGGCCCCACTTGCCCCACGGGTGCATCCCCGCGCCGAGGATGTACACCGGCTCCGGCGTGCCCTGCGGTGGTGCGGTCATCGCGCGATCCGCCATGCGTAGACGCTGCGAACCGCTCCGTCGTCGTCCACGTAGAGCGGCATGGTCGTCAGTTCCATCTCCATCCCGACCCGCAGGTCCGCGGCCAGGGCGCCCTCGGCCACCTTTCCCAGCACGATGATCCCCTCCGTCGCGAGGTGCACGGCCGCGATGGCGAACGGCTCGAACGGGTCGGCCTGCGGGTACGGCGGCGGCGGCTGGTAGCGGTTCTCGGTGTAGCTCCACAGGGTGCCGCGCCGGGACAGCGCGGCGGGCTCCAGGTCGTCGCCGGCGCACTCCGGATTCGGGCATTTACCGGCGCGCGGTGGAAACACGTAGGTGCGGCACCCCGGGCACCTGGCACCGATGAGATGGGGGATACCGGCCTCGTCGGAGGACCACCACCCATCGAGGGCGGGGACCTCGGCGGAAGCGGGCACGCGGTCAGCGTACGCCTAGAGTGAGGGCGTGAATTCGCAGGTTGACGACAAGCCGACACTGATGCTGCTGGACGGCAACTCGCTGGCTTTCCGGGCGTTCTACGCCTTGCCGGCGGAGAACTTCAAGACCAAGAACGGCCTAACCACCAACGCCGTCTACGGCTTCACCGCGATGCTCATCAACCTGCTGCGCGATGAGGCCCCCACCCACATCGCCGCCGCTTTCGACGTCTCCCGGCAGACCTTCCGCTCCGAGCGCTACCCGGAGTACAAGGCCACCCGCAGTTCCACCCCTGACGAGTTCCGGGGCCAGATCGACATCACCAAGGAAGTGCTCAACGCGATGGGCATCACGGTGCTGGCCGAAGCCGGTTACGAGGCCGACGACATCATCGCCACCCTGGCGACCCAGGCCGACGCGGAGGGGTACCGCGTCCTGGTCGTCACCGGGGATCGGGACTCGCTGCAACTGGTCAACCCCAACATCACCGTGCTCTACCCGATCAAGGGCGTCAGCGCACTGACCCGGTTCACCCCGGAGACGGTGGTCGAGAAGTACGGCCTGACACCCGAGCAGTATCCGGACTTCGCCGCGCTGCGCGGCGACCCCAGCGACAACCTGCCCGGCATCCCGGGAGTGGGGGAGAAGACCGCCGCCAAGTGGATCCTCGAATACGGCTCCCTGCAGGGTCTGGTCGACAGCGTCGACAGCGTCCGCGGCAAGGTCGGCGACTCCCTACGGGCCAACCTTGCCGGGGTGCTGCTCAACCGCGAACTCACCCAGTTGCTGCGCGACGTCCCCCTGGCGCAGACCCCCGACACCCTGCGCCTGCTGCCCTGGGACCGGGATCAGATCCACCGATTGTTCGACGACCTGGAGTTCCGGGTGCTGCGCGACCGGCTGTTCGACACCCTTTCCGCCGTCGAACCGGAGGTCGATGAGGGCTTCGACATCCGCGGTGGCGCACTGGAACCCGGTACGGTGGCCGCCTGGCTGGCCGAACATGCCAGCGACGGACGGCGCTGCGGGGTCGCGGTGGTCGGTACCCACGCTGTTTACGACGGGGACGCCACCGCGCTGGCGATCGCGGCCGCCGACGGCGACGGCGCCTACGTCGACACCAGCACGCTGACCCCGGAGGACGAGGCCGCGCTGGCGGCCTGGCTTGCCGATCCCGAGCAGCCGAAGGCGTTGCACGAGGCCAAGATCGCCATGCACGACCTGGCGGGGCGCGGCTGGCACCTGGCCGGCGTCACCTCCGACACCGCCCTGGCGGCCTACCTGGTGCGCCCCGGCCAGCGCAGCTTCGCCCTCGACGACCTGTCCCTGCGCTACCTTCGCCGCGAACTCCGCGCGGAAGGCCCTGAGCAACAACAACTGTCGCTCCTCGACGATGCCGAGGGCGTGGACGAGCAGGCGGTACAGACCCTCATCCTGCGGGCCCGCGCGATCACCGACCTCGCCGACGCGCTGGACTCCGAACTGGTTCGCATCGACTCGTCGGCACTGCTCGGGGAGATGGAACTGCCGGTCCAGGCCGCACTCGCGCGGATGGAGACAGCCGGTATCGCCGTCGATCACGACAAGCTCGAAGCCCTGCAACGCGAGTTCGGCGATCAGATCCGGGCCGCCGCCGAGGCGGCCTACGCCGTGATCGGCAAGCAGATCAACCTGGGCTCGCCCAAGCAGTTGCAGGTGGTGCTGTTCGACGAACTCGGCATGCCCAAGACCAAGAAGACCAAGACCGGCTACACGACGGACGCGGACGCCTTGCAGTCGCTGTTCGACAAGACCGGCCACCCGTTCCTCGAACATCTGCTGGCCCACCGGGACGCCACCCGACTGAAGGTGACGGTCGACGGTCTGCTGAAGTCGGTGGCCGCCGACGGACGTATCCACACCACCTTCAACCAGACCATTGCCGCGACCGGCCGACTCTCGTCCACCGAACCGAATCTGCAGAACATCCCGATCCGCACCGAGGCCGGCCGCCGTATTCGGGACGCCTTCTGTGTGGGATCAAGCAGCGGCGTCGGATCAAGCGGCGGCGTCGTGTTCGCCGAACTGATGACCGCCGACTACAGTCAGATCGAGATGCGGATCATGGCCCATCTGTCCCGGGACGAGGGTCTGATCGAGGCGTTCAACACCGGGGAGGACCTGCACTCGTTTGTCGCCTCCCGCGCTTTCGGGGTGCCCATCGACGCGGTGACGCCGGAGTTGCGCCGCCGGGTCAAGGCGATGTCCTACGGATTGGCCTACGGGCTCAGTGCCTACGGCTTGTCCCAGCAACTCAAAATCCCCACCGAGGAGGCCAAGGAGCAGATGGACCAGTACTTCGTCCGGTTCGGCGGGGTGCGGGACTATCTGCTCGCCGTGGTCGACCAGGCCCGCAAGGACGGATACACCTCCACCGTTCTGGGCCGACGGCGCTACCTGCCGGAACTGGACAGCAGTAACCGCGTGGTCCGGGAGGGCGCCGAACGGGCCGCCCTCAACGCCCCGATCCAGGGCAGCGCCGCCGACATCATCAAAGTCGCCATGATCAACGTGGACGCGGCGCTGCGCGACGAAGGACTCACCTCCCGACTCCTGCTCCAGGTGCATGACGAACTGCTGCTGGAGGTGGCTCCGGGTGAGCGGGACGCCGTCGAGTCGCTGGTGCGCACCAAGATGGGCGCCGCCTACCCGCTGGACGTTCCGCTCGAGGTGTCGGTCGGGTTCGGGCCCACCTGGGATGCGGCCGCGCATTGATCGAGTCGGCACCGCCGCTGCTCGTTCAGCAGGTCCGATTCCTGGCCCGGCTCGGAGCCACGATGGGGGCGGCGAACTACCCTGCGCCCCTCATCAGGCAGATGGTCGATCGCGCCGCGCGCGGATATGGGCTGCACAGCGAAGTCGTCGTCTTGCCAAATCACGTCCAGGTCGTCGGCGGCGCGGGCCATGACACGGTGGTCAGGAGCGCGAGCCCGAGCGGCGATCTGCGCTTCGACCAGATGTTCTCGCTGGCGCCGTTGATCGCCGGCGTCATGGCGGGACGGGTCGACGCGGTCGACGGCGAACGACGTCTCGACCGGATCCTGGCGACCGCTTCGCCCTATCGCTCCTGGGTGTCCGTACTCGGCTACGGAATCCAGAGCGCGGGCCTCGCGCTCGTTCTGGAACCGACCTGGCTGAACGTTCTCAACGCCGGTGTCCTGGGCGTTCTGGTGGGCTCACTGTGGAGCGCCGGCCGACGATCGCCGATGTTCGGACAGCTCGTGCCGGTGCTCAGCGCGTTCATCGTCAGCTTGATCTGCATCATCGGCGCGCAGTACCTCAACCTCGACCACGTCGGATTACGGGCTCTGATTCCGCCACTTGCCATGTTCCTGCCGGGAGCGGCGATCACGTTGGCCGTGCTCGAACTCACCTCCCGCGATGTGGCCTCCGGGTCGAGCCGAATGATCGCCGGGTTCGTCCAGATCACCCAATTGGCGTTCGGCATCCTCATCGCCTCCCAGTTGCTCCACGTCGACGAGAGCCGGCTGACTGCCGCCGCGGTGAACAAGCTGGGGTGGTGGGCACCGTGGCTGGGGGTCGCGGTGTACGCGGTCGGGGTGATGTTCTTCATGGCCCCACCGGCGCGGTTCCTCCCCTGGCTGATCGGAATCGCCTACTGCGGCTACACAGCCCAGTTCCTCGGCGATCGGCTGCTGGGCAGCTACGCCAGCGGCTTCTGCGGGGCGCTGGTGCTGAGTGTCGCCGCGCTCACCGCGGCACGACTGAGGTCCGCTCCGCCGGTCATGACGATGATCCTGCCCGGATTCTGGCTGTTGGTTCCCGGATCCATGGGCCTGATCGGGGTGACGGAGATTTTCGGTGCCGAAGGTGACTCGGCCCTGCCGGCCACTCTGATCTCCATGGTGTCGGTGGCGTTCGGCCTGCAAGCCGGGTTGATCATCTGGAATTGGATCGGGCCACGACACCCGTCGCGCCGGCCGTGACGGCCGGGGCCGCCGTCACCCGCTCGGTGGCCGGTAGCCGCCGAGGCGATATAGCGCCGGGCCGGCCTCCATCCGCGCAGCCGCCATCCGCGCCACCTCGTCGTGCTGGAGCGCGAACAGCCGGGCATCGCCGAACCCACGGTCGATACGGTCGCGGGCGTAGGCCAGTTCCACCACTGCCTGAACGAACCGCTTGACGGCGGTGCCGGCCACCCGGCCGCCATCCCGCTTCGCCAGTGCCACCGCCTGTCGGCGGGCCGGGAGTGACCCCAGCCAACCCGCCTCGACCGGTGTCACCAGTCCGTGCGTCACCATCGGCGCCAGTTGGGCGGCGATGATGTGGCGTTCCCGTCGCCGACTGGCCACCGCCAGCGTGACGATCAGGGCGAAGATCGGCATCATCCACAGCACATACACCCCCAGGTACGTTCCGGCGCCCATCAGCGCCGACCCGTTCCACAGACCGTGCAGGAGGACGGCGGCGGCGTAGCCGGTCAGCAGGAAGAACACCTTGGCGAGGAGACCGCGCTGCTGGAGGGCGAAATACACCCCGATGCCGAACATCGTGGTGAACAGCGGGTGCGCAAACGGACCCAGGATCAGTCGCAGTCCCGCAACGGCCAGGGACGAGGACACGCCCTCGCCGTTGCCGATGTAGACGATGTTCTCCAGCCAGGCGAACCCCGCTCCCGTCAGTCCGGCGTAGACCAGGCAGTCGGTCAGGGTGTTGAGTTCGGCACGACGGCGGCCGGTCATCATCAGCAGCAGGAACAGCCCCTTGGCGGCTTCTTCCACGATGGGCGCCGCCACCGCCACGGTGACAAAGCTGCCGGTCGCCTCGGCCCCGGCGGTCCGGCCGGGCAGCGACGAGTCGATGAGCATCTCCACCACTATCGAGATCAGCACCGCCCCCGACGATCCCCACAGGAAGGCCAGCACCAGCAGCCGTGGCGGCTCGGGCTCCCAGCGGTCCAGCCACAGGTAGCAGGCCAGTACCAGCACCATCGCCGCGGTCGCCAGGGCGAAGCCCAGCAGTGTGCCCGCCGGGTTGACCGCGGTCAGCAGACTGAGGATGAGCGCCGCCAGCGTGCCCAGTCCGATGATGACCGCCAGGGGCGCGCCGACCTTGCGGACCGGGGCGGGATAGGGCGGCCCCAGGTAGGGGAACGCCGTGGTGTGGGACACCTGGGAAGGGTAGCCGCGCGGGGCGCGTTTGGCCCGGTTGTGACCGGTCGAGTACGCTCTCCGGGTACTCGTATGCACCCCGTGTGCGCAACGTACGGGTGCGGAACCACTAACCCGTCCCTTCGATAAACCCTGTCCGGAGCAACTCAACACATGCCCAGTCCCACCGTGACCTCGCCGCAAGTAGCCATCAACGACATTGGCACTGCCGAGGACTTCCTCGCCGCTATCGACAAGACCATCAAGTACTTCAACGATGGCGACATCGTCGAGGGGACCATCGTCAAGGTGGACCGGGACGAGGTCCTGCTCGACATCGGCTACAAGACCGAAGGCGTCATCCCGTCCCGCGAGCTGTCCATCAAGCACGACGTCGACCCCAACGAAGTGGTGTCCGTCGGTGATGAGGTGGAAGCCCTCGTCCTCACCAAGGAGGACAAGGAAGGCCGGCTGATCCTGTCCAAGAAGCGTGCTCAGTACGAGCGCGCCTGGGGCACCATCGAGGAACTCAAGGAGAAGGACGAGGCCGTCAAGGGCACCGTCATCGAGGTCGTCAAGGGCGGCCTGATCCTCGACATCGGCCTGCGCGGCTTCCTGCCCGCGTCCCTGGTCGAGATGCGCCGCGTCCGCGATCTGCAGCCGTACATCGGTAAGGAGATCGAGGCCAAGATCATCGAGTTGGACAAGAACCGCAACAACGTGGTGCTGTCCCGCCGCGCCTGGCTCGAGCAGACCCAGTCCGAGGTCCGCAGCGAGTTCCTCAACCAGCTCGTCAAGGGCGCCGTCCGCAAGGGCGTCGTCTCCTCGATCGTCAACTTCGGTGCCTTCGTCGATCTCGGCGGGGTCGACGGCCTGGTGCACGTCTCCGAGCTGTCCTGGAAGCACATCGACCACCCCTCGGAGGTCGTGCAGGTCGGCGACGAGGTCACCGTCGAGGTCCTCGACGTCGATATGGACCGCGAGCGGGTCTCGCTCTCGCTCAAGGCGACTCAGGAAGACCCGTGGCGGCACTTCGCCCGCACCCACGCCATCGGGCAGATCGTCCCGGGCAAGGTCACCAAGCTGGTGCCGTTCGGCGCCTTCGTCCGCGTCGAGGAGGGCATCGAGGGTCTGGTGCACATCTCCGAGCTGGCCGAGCGCCACGTCGAGGTCCCGGACCAGGTGGTCGCGGTGGGCGACGACGCCATGGTCAAGGTCATCGACATCGACCTCGAGCGCCGTCGGATCTCGCTGAGCCTGAAACAGGCCAACGAGGACTACACCGAGGAGTTCGACCCGTCGAAGTACGGCATGGCCGACAGCTACGACGACGCGGGCAACTACATCTTCCCGGAGGGCTTCGACGCCGAGACCAACGAGTGGCTCGAAGGCTTCGACAAGCAGCGCGCCGAGTGGGAGGCCCGTTACGCCGAGGCCGAGCGCCGGCACCGGATGCACACCGCGCAGATGGAGAAGTTCGCCGCTGCCGAGGCTGCGGCCGCCGCGGAGCGTCCGTCCGGCACCACGACGTCCAGCTCGCCTGGTGTCGAGGAGGCCGGCGGTTCGCTGGCCAGCGACGCCCAGCTGGCGGCGCTGCGCGAGAAGCTGGCCGGTAACGCCTAACCACCGGTCGTCGACGGTTGACACCACGCAGCAGGATTCCCCGGAATCCGCTGCGTGGTGTCATTTTCTGTGCTGACACTGTCGGAGGTGAGCAATGCTCCGTATCGGTCTGACCGGCGGTATCGGCGCGGGGAAGTCCACCGTGTCGCGGACGTTCGCCGAGTGCGGCGGCGTGATCGTCGACGGTGACGTCATCGCCCGCGAGGTGGTCGAACCCGGCACCGAGGGCCTGGCCGCCCTGGTCGACGAGTTCGGGCACGAGATCCTGCTGCCGGACGGTGCTCTGAACCGTCCCGCGCTGGCGGCGAAGGCATTCGTCGACGAGCAGCAGCGGACACGGCTGAACGCCATCGTCCATCCGCTGGTGGCCCGACGCCGCGCCGAGATCGTCGCCGCCGTGGCCGAAGATCAGGTGATCGTGGAGGACATCCCGCTCCTGGTGGAGTCCGGGATGGCACCGCTGTTTCCTCTGGTCGCGGTGGTACACGCCGACGCCGACGTCCGGTTGGACCGACTGCTGCACCGGCGTGGGATGACCGAGGCGGACGCCCGCGCGCGGATCGCGGCCCAGGCGACCGATGATCAGCGCCGCGCGGTAGCCGACGTATGGCTGGACAACTCGGGAACCGAGGGGGACCTGGTCGAGCGGGCGCGGGAACTCTGGTTCCAGCGGATCCTGCCCTTCGCGCACAACCTGGCCGCCGGGACGCCGACTCCGGACCCGGACAGCCTGGTTCCGGCAGATCCGGAGTGGGCCGGTCAGGCTGCCCGCATCGCCGCCCGGTTACGAACCACCTGCGGGCACCGCGCGCTGCGCGTCGATCACATCGGTTCGACAGCGGTACCGGGACTGGATGCCCGCGACATCATCGACATGCAGGTGACCGTCGCATCGGTGGATGTCGCCGACGAGCTCGCCGGCGACTTGCGGCGTGCCGGCTACCCGAACGTCGCGCACATCACCGCCGACCCCGCCCACGGCGGATCGGAATCCTTGCATCCCAAGCGTTTTCATGCGTCCGCTGATCCTGGCCGACCGACCCACATCCATATCCGGCCCGCCGGGACGGCCCCGCAGCAGTTCGCGCTGCTGTTCGTGGACTGGCTCACCAGCAATCCCGGCCTGCGCCCGGACTATCTGGCGGCCAAACGTTCCGGACCGCAGAGTGCGGCGCGATGGTTGGGTGAGGCCTACCCGCGGGCCAGGTCGTGGGCGGAGTCGACGGGGTGGTCGCCGGTCAACTGACCGGCACGGCCGGAAACGCCGGGTCAGCCAGCGGTGCTGCCGGGTCGACGGCAGTTCCCGGCAACGGCGGATCTCCCGGCAGCGGTGCGTCATCGGGCGCCGCGCCGGTGGCATTGGTCAGCGGCGCCCCACAGTTCAGCGCACCGTAGTCCGGGTCGTCGTCGGCGGGTGTGAGTCGCGGACCGATGAACTGACTGGCCGCCGCAACGGTCTGGTCGTCGACCAGAATCTCGCAGATCAGGTTGGCCGAGTACGGCCACTGGATGGAAATCCGCATGCCGGCCTCGGCGGGGTCGGTCAGCACCCCGGTCGTCTCGAAGGTCCGCCCCGGCAACATCGTCGGGTCGGCGCTGTTGACCTGGGCATCGCTGATCCGATACGAGATGAGCGCTCCACGGGCGATCCCGTCGACCCGGGCGCGGTAGGTGACGTTGTGCTGCAGTCCGTCCTCTGCGGCGGGGCCGGGAACGGGGCTGGGCACCGGATCGTCGTCGGCACCCGCGACGGCGGGGGAGACCGCGGTCAGCAGGGCGATCGACGCGGCCAGGGTACCGGCGGCGATCGGACGTCTGATGCTTCCCACGGGTGATGAGGGTACGCCTAGCGCCAGGACAGTTCCATTCCGGCGGTGGTCAGCCAGGCGTTCAGGTTGTGGCCGTGTGCTGCCAGTTCCCCGACGACGGCCACCGCGCTGTGCAGGGCAGCCTCAGCGGTCTCGGAGTCCACCAGTCCGTGCCGGTGGGCTTCCAGGAGTTCGTCGACATCGACCAGATCGGTGCGGTGCCCGGTTTTGATCACCAGGTCCAGGTAGTGATCGACGGTCTCCCAGCGGTCAGCACCGACGGTGACGGAACCGATGTCGACGTAGTAGTCCTGGTCGCGTTCGAACCCCGGGTTGAAGTGGAAGACGTTGGCCCGCAGGCCCAGTGAGGGCAGCAGCCAGGTCTCGAGGTAGTGGAACTGGGCACGGCCGGGCGTGGGCCGTGCCATGTAGAGACCCCACGGCATCAATCGGTATTCGTCCACCGCCCGCACGATTCCCTTGGGGTCGGTGTTGGTGCGTGCGCTCAGGTCGAAGGTCTCATGCTTCGGCGGGTGGATGGTCACTCGTCTCCGATTCGAGGGTGTCCTGATGCGGTTGCCGGTTCGCGGCCACGTTCGGGAAGGCCGCGATCGCCAGGGGGATGGTGTCAAAGAATCGCGACCTGCCCAGCAGTTCGGAGAAGCCGCCGCCCTGGAAGGCCCGTTCGGTGCGGCCCTTCTGCACGACGACGAGGAAGGGCACCCCGCGCAGTTCGGCGACCTCGGCCACGTCGCACAGCGCCTCAAAACCGGTGAAGTCGACGTCGTCGATCCGGCGGGCGTCGAGGACCAGCAGGTCAGGCTGGTCCTCGCTCTCCTCGTCGTCCTCGTCGGGAAGGGCGTCGATGAGATGGATCCGGAACCAGTTGGCGTTGCCGAACCACAGGGGGCCGTTCAGCGCGAAGGCGGCGATACCCGGCACCGGGGTGGCCCGCCTATCGGACAGCGGTAACCAGGTCCCCCGTTCCGAGCGGCCCAGTTGCAGAAGTTCCGGCCGTGCGGTGCGGGAGGCCTGGTAGATGAACGAGATCACCACCGCGAACAGCACGCCGTAGACGATGCCCAGCACCACGGTGCCGAGCAACGCCGCCAGCATGAGGGCAAACGCCCGCTTGGAGTACTGGAGGGTGGCACGCATCTGGTCGACACGGAAGATCTTGATCGCGATGTAGATCAGCACCGCCGACAGGGTCGCCATCGGCAGGTTCTCGATCAACTGACTGAAGAACAGGACGACGACCACCAGTGCGGAGGCGACCAGCGAGGCCAACTGACTGCGGGCGCGGGACTCGGCGATGATCGTCGTCGAGGGCGGGCTGGCGTTGACGGTGAACGAGCCGACCAGGCTGGACATCACGTTGGCCAACCCCAGCGCCCGGAAGTCGGCGTTGATGTCGGTGTCGAAACCGCCCAGGTTCGCCGCGGATCGCGTGGTCGCGGCGGTCTGCGCCAGGCAGAAGATCGCGACAACCAGGGCGGTCGTGAGCACGGATTCCACCGCCGCGAGCGAGAACGGGGGCAGGTGGATCGACGGCAGACCGCGCTCCAGCGGGCCGAGAATCGCAACACCGTCGTCGGAGAGATGAAAGACGAGCATCGACAGGGTCGACAGGACCAGCACGATCAGGGCCCCGGGGATCCGGCGGCTGATCTTGGCGATACCCAGCAGCAGGGTCAGCGACGTCAATCCGAGGATCAGCGTCGGCGTGTTGGCCTCCCGGATCTGACCGAACACCTGCCCGATCCGTGCCAGCGTCCGGCCGGTTCCCTCGGGTACCCCGAGGATTCCCGGTAGCTGGTGGACGATGATGATCACCGCGATTCCGCCGAAGAACCCGATCATCACCGGTCTGGACAGGAAGTCTCCGACCCAGCCGAGCCGGCCGACTCCGATGGTGAGCGTGAACAGTCCGACCAGGAATGCCGTGATCATGGCCAGGCCGGTGTACTGCGGGGTTTCGGCCACCATTCCGAGACTGGCCAAACCCGCAGCCAGAATCGGCGCGACCGTGCTGTCGACGCCGAGCGCCAGGTGCCGGTTGGTGGAGATCGCGGCCCCGATGATCGTGGCGACCAGGAACCCGTAGAGCCCGGTGATCGGCGGCATGCCGGCCAGATGGGCGGTGGCCAGCTGGCCCGGCATGGTCACCGCGCCGAAGGTCACCCCGGCCAGCAGATCCCGGCCCAGCCACTCTCGTCGGTACCCGCGCAGGGTCGGGAACAGCATGAACTCCTGTGACCACGTGATCCCCACCGGGCGAGCCTATGAATCCCGGGCCCGATTCGGGTGGGGAACGGCAATATGCCGTCAACCTCACGTTCATTTTTCGGATGCGCGCCGTTTACCCGGAGGCTCGTCACCCGGCCGGGCGTGTCGGTAGCCGCGCTTAGGCTGTAGAACATGGCCTTCGCAGCCGAACGCCCGGTCCTGGCGCACTCCGAATACCGCGCCGTCGACGACGTCACGCGCTCCGGCGCACGGTTCGAGGTGGTCAGTCCCTACCAGCCGTCCGGGGACCAGCCTGCCGCCATCGAGGAACTGGAGCGCCGGATCCGGGCAGGGGAGCGGGACGTCGTGTTGCTGGGCGCCACCGGCACCGGAAAATCGGCCACCACGGCCTGGTTGATCGAACGGCTTCAGCGGCCGACGCTGGTGATGGCGCCGAACAAGACTCTTGCCGCTCAGCTTGCCAACGAACTGCGGGAGATGCTGCCGCACAACGCCGTCGAATACTTCGTCTCCTACTACGACTACTACCAGCCTGAGGCGTACATCGCGCAGACGGACACCTACATCGAGAAGGACAGCTCGATCAACGACGATGTCGAGCGACTGCGGCACTCCGCCACATCGGCGCTGTTGTCGCGGCGTGACGTGGTCGTGGTCGCGTCGGTGTCCTGTATCTACGGTCTGGGGACTCCGCAGTCGTACCTGGACCGTTCGGTGGAGTTGCAGGTCGGCACCGAGGTGCCCCGGGACGGACTGCTCCGTCTCCTGGTGGACGTCCAGTACGCCCGCAATGACATGTCGTTCACCCGTGGCAGTTTCCGCGTCCGCGGTGACACCGTCGAGATCATCCCTTCCTACGAGGAACTCGCGGTGCGCATCGAATACTTCGGTGACGAGATCGAGGCGCTCTACTATCTCCACCCGCTGACCGGGGATGTGGTGCGCCAGGTGGACTCGCTGCGCATCTTCCCGGCGACGCACTACGTGGCGGGCCCGGAGCGGATGGCGAAGGCCATCTCCACCATCGAGGAAGAGCTTGAGCACCGACTCGCCGAGCTTGAGCGCCAGGGCAAGCTGTTGGAGGCCCAGCGGCTGCGGATGCGCACCAACTACGACATCGAGATGATGCGTCAGGTCGGCTTCTGTTCCGGTATCGAGAACTACTCAAGGCATATCGACGGCCGGCCGGCCGGCTCCGCCCCGGCCACCCTGCTGGACTACTTCCCCGAGGACTTTCTGCTCGTCATCGACGAATCGCACGTGACGGTGCCACAGATCGGCGGAATGTACGAGGGGGACATGTCGCGGAAGCGCAACCTGGTCGAGTACGGCTTCCGGCTGCCCTCAGCGGTCGACAACCGCCCGCTGACCTGGGAGGAGTTCAGCGCCCGGATCGGGCAGACGGTCTATCTCTCGGCCACCCCCGGGCCCTACGAGCTGGCCCAGACCGGCGGCGAGGTCGTCGAGCAGGTGATCCGTCCCACCGGACTGATCGATCCGAAGGTCGTCGTCAAACCCACCAAAGGCCAGATCGACGACCTGATCGGCGAGATCCGCACCCGTACCGAGCGCGACGAGCGGGTGCTGGTCACCACTCTCACCAAGAAGATGGCCGAGGACCTCACCGACTACCTGCTGGAGATGGGCATCCGGGTGCGCTATCTGCACTCCGAAGTCGACACCCTGCGCCGCGTGGAACTGTTGCGGCAGCTGCGACTCGGCGACTACGACGTGCTGATCGGCATCAACCTCCTCCGGGAGGGCCTCGACCTTCCCGAGGTGTCGCTGGTCGCCATCCTCGACGCCGACAAGGAGGGCTTTCTGCGATCCACCCGCAGCCTGATCCAGACCATCGGCCGGGCGGCGCGCAACGTGTCCGGTGAGGTGCACATGTACGCCGACAACATCACCGACTCGATGCGGGAGGCCATCGACGAGACCGAGCGTCGACGTGCCAAGCAGATCGCCTACAACACCGAGCACGGCATCGACCCGCAACCGCTGCGCAAGAAGATCGCCGACATTCTGGACCAGGTGTACCGCGAGGCCGATGACACCACCGCCGAGAACGTGGAGGTCGGCGGGTCGGGGCGCAGCGCCTCCCGTGGCCGGCGGGCGCAGGGCGAAGCCGGCCGTGCGGTGAGCACCGGTCTGGTGGACGGTCGCGACGCCGGTTCGATGCCGCGCGCGGAACTCGCCGACCTGATCAAGAACCTGACCGACCAGATGATGACCGCCGCGCGGGATCTGCAGTTCGAACTCGCTGCCCGACTTCGTGACGAGATCGCCGATCTGAAGAAGGAATTGCGCGGGATGGACGCCGCCGGCCTGAAGTGACACCGGCGGGGTGACCCCGCCGTGAGCAACACGTAGCGCAGCGATTGACACCGCTACTACTCTGCACATTTCCCATCTGGTGATATCGGTCGCGCAAACATCGTGGCGGGCTCTCTGGTGTCGCCGGAACATGGCCGACACCACCTCGGTAACCGTGGCAGCACCGCTTGGCCACGGTTCGGTAACCCCCAGATTTGTCGGCCGGGCCATGGTCTTACACGGCTGTAGTTTGACGTCGGAGATCACCACAGAAATGGGGAAGTACATGTCACGGACCACCACGCGGGTGGCGGCGGCGACAGCGATGGCGACCGCGGGGTTCTTCTGGACGGCCCCTCTGGCCGGCCATTTCGCGGTTGCCGACCCCAACGTCGGGGGAGTTCCGTGCATCAGCATCGTGCAGAACGTGATCACCAGCCCGCCCGACCTCTCTAACGGTGTGCCGGGTGCGGCATCGTCGATTCTGACCCCGAAGTCGCCGACCGCCGGCGGTCCGACGCCCCCGGCATCGGTCGCGGGCAGCGTCCCGGTTCCGCCCGCCAGCGCGCCCGGTGCCCCCGGCACTCCCGGGGCCGCCCGTGCGGCGATCCCGCCCGCCTCGACCCCGGGCGCACCCGGCAGTGGCGCCGTCGCCGGTGTTCCCACTCCGCCGGCCGGAGTTCCGGGTACGCCGCCTGCTGGTGGCGGTGCGGGTGTTCCGACCCCGCCCGCGGGAGTTCCGGGTACGCCGCCTGCTGGTGGCGGTGCGGGTGTTCCGACCCCGCCCGCGGGAGTCCCGGGTACCCCGCCCGCCGGTGGTGGTGGCGCCGTGCCCGCACCGCCCGCAGCGGTTCCCGGACCCCCGCCGGCTGGCGCCGGGGGCGCTGTTCCCGGGCCGGGTGCTGCTGTTCCGGGCCCCGCTGGAGCGGCCGGCGCCCCGATCGCCGAAGCATCCGCCGCCGCGGGCGACGCCGCTGCGGCCCTCGGAGGCGCCGATGCCACCGCCGGAGTCCTCGGTGGCGGTGCGCTCGGTGCGGGTCTGGAGGGCATTCCGGGTATTCCCGCTGCGGCGGCTGCCGGAGATCCGGCGGCCGCGATCTCCCAGGCCGCCGGGGCCGCGGGCGGCGCCGGAGTGCCCGGTCCGGCGGCCGCTGTGCCATCCGCGCCGATCGCCGACGCTGCTGCCGTCCCGCCCGCGCCTCCGATCGGGGCACCGGCGCCCCCCGCCGGTGCCGGAGCAGCCCTTCCCCCGGCCCCTCCCGGCGGCATCCCCGGTCCGCCGGCAGGTGGTGGGGCCGCTGTTCCGCCGGCACCTCCGGCCGGTATCCCCGGTGCACCCGCAGGTGGTGGGGCCGCTGTTCCGCCGGCACCCCCGGCCGGCGTCCCCGGTGCACCCGCAGGTGGCGGGGCCGCTGTTCCGCCGGCACCCCCGGCCGGCGTCCCCGGTGCACCCGCAGGTGGCGAGGCCGGCGTCCCCGGTGGTCCTCCCGGTGCGGTTCCCGGCGGTGACGCCCCCGGCGCCGCCGGTGTCCCGCCGGTGCCGCCCATCGAGACACCCGGTGTTCCGGGTGCCGCCGCCGCGGGAACCCCGCCCGCACCGCCGGTCGCCATTCCCGGTGGCGAGGTTCCGGTGGGGGCCGCCCTCCCGCCCGCCCCGCCCATCGAGACACCCGGTGTTCCGGGTGCCGCCGCCGCGGGAACCCCGCCGGCACCGCCGGCCGCGGTGCCTGCCGCCCCGATCGTGGAGAGTTCCGCCGTTCCGGGCGTCTACGTGCCGGTTCCGGGCGCGCCCGGCCTCGACGGCGGCAGCCTGGAGTTCCCCGGCACTCCGGACATCACCATCCCGGGTGTGCCGGTCGAAGGGGTGCTCCCAGGTGCCGCAACGCCTCCGGGTGGTGCCCCCGGCGCCCCCGCGGCACCGGTGATTCAGAGCGGCGGCACCCCGCCGGCCGGCGCGCCCGGTGTCCCGGGTGCTGCGGCCGCCGATCCGCCGCCCGCGGGGCCCGGCGTGATTCCCGGAACCCCCGGTGCCCCGGGCAGCGGGGGCGGGGTTCTTCCGCCTGGGGCGACTCCCGGCGCACCGGGCGGGATCGGCGGCGATGCCGCGATCCTCCCGCCGGCCGAGCTTCCCGGTGGTCCGGCGGCCGGTGCGGGCGGTGTGCCCGTCGCCGACGCCGCCGCCGTCCCGGCACCCCCGGCGGCCGACGCCGGCGGAGCGGGTGTTCCCGCCGCCGTGGTGGAGGACAACGCCGGCCGAGCCGGGTCGGAGAACATCCGTCCGGAAGGCCCCGGTGCCGGGGCCGGTGCGGGAACCGGTGAAGGCGTCGGTGCGGGGCCGGGCGGAGTGGAGCCGCGACACGATATCGACACCCAGGTCGCCCAGCTCGCCGGCCTGCCGGCCGAGGCCATCGCATCGCTGGCCGCGGGTATCCCCCCGGCGCCGGCCGCGGTGCCGCTGCCCGCCGCGACCGGCGCGGGCGGTGCGGTCCCGAGCCCCGGCGCGGCGGTGCCGGGTGCACCGCTCGCCGTCCCGGCCGCTGTTCCGCCGTTGCCCCCGGCTGCAGTGCCCGGTGCTGTTGTGCCCGGCACCCCGCCGGTTCCGGGCACCCCGCCCGCGGTGTTCCCCGGCACCCCGGGTGCGGCTGGCGGTGTCGTGACGCCCGGACTGCCCGCGCTGCTGCCGGCCGCACCCATCGCCGATGCGGCGGCCAGCCTGCCGACCCCGCCGGTTGAGGTGCTGCCCGCGCTGGCACAGGGCGTGGCGACCTTCCTGTCGCCGCCGCAGCTGACCATTCCCGGCATCCCCGGCTTCGGCATCCCACTGCCCAAGACGATCTCCGGGCCGCAGGACTTCATCTGCGTCGGCACCGGGTGGTCGGTCGGGCCGAGCACCGGGAGTGCCAAGGGCACCGCGGAGAAGGCACCGCCCGCCGACGCCGGCCGCAAGCCCGGACGCTGGAACGGGAACTGACCGGGTGATCGGAGCCGGACATCAGTGCAAACCCGGGCCGGGTCTCAGTCCGTGCGCACCGACTTCGTCACCTGCGCGAAGCTGAACTGCCACCGCTCCACCACACGGAAGCCGAAGCGGCTGGGCACCTGGTACGCCATCGCCCGGCCAAGCCGGGGACCGGGTTCCAGCTTCGGGCCGCGCTCATAGTCCGGACGGGTGGGATCGCGCTCGGTCACCGTCCAGAGCACCGGACAGCCGGGCATCCTGTCCGCCCAGGCCCATACCGCGCCGTGGCTGTCCCACAGCCGGTCTCGCTCGACCGCCGTCCGGTCGAGCCCGAAGTCACGCAGCTTGGCGTAGACCTCGGGGCGGGCGGCGGTCAGCGGACGGATGGGACCGGGCATCCAGTCGGCGGAGTTGTCGAGCACCAGGCAGTCCCCGGGGGCGGCGTGGCGGTCGATGACGTCGGCCACCGCGCTGTAGTCCATTCGCTCCTTGGCGTACGGACCGCGCTGGGCCAGATAGTTCGGGACGGCGGCAACGGCGAACAGCAGCAGCATTCCGGTGATGGCAGGACGCGACCGCCAGACCGCGACCACGCACAACCCCAGCAGCAAGGCCATCGCGGGCGCGGTGAATGACAGATACCGCGGGTAATAGATCGGGTGCCGCACCGCCGAGTACACCAGCAACGCCATCGTCGGAATCGCCATCCAGCACACGGTGAACAGCACCAGGCGGATGGGTCGCCGACCCGCGATGGCGCCGACCTGGTCGACGCACAGCAGGCCGCACATCAGCATCAGCGCCGCGAGCAGTGCGAACGGCACCGCATGGTCGAAGTACTGCTCACCGAGGATTTCACCGACGGTGTCGCGGCTCAGGGGCGAGATCCAGTGCACCTGGAAGAGTTGGGTCTGGGCGAAGATCAGCACCGGAGCGGCAGCTCCGGCGGCCGCCGTGGCGGCAGCCAGCCAGTGCCGACCGGAGCGCGGCGCCGAGGGAGACGCCGAGGGGAACAGGACGGCCAGCACCGCATGGACCGGCAGCATCAGCACCAGGAACACGTTGAGCACCGCGGAACCTGCCGCGAGGGCCGCGTAGCCCAGCCACCATGACCAGCGATCGCGCCGCAGCGCCACCAGACACACCACCGTCAGCCACACCGCGGCGGCCATGGTCAGCGCGTATGAGCGGGTTTCGGCTCCCGCCCAGGTGACCCGTGGCAGCACGGCGAACAGCACCCCGGCAGTCACCGCCACGGCCCGGCCGGACACCTGCCTGCCGAGTACGACGACTCCGGCCGACGCAACGCCGACGGCCACCGCACTGGACAACCGGGCGGCGAACTCGGTGGTCGGGAAGACCGTGAACCAGCCGTGCATCAGCAGGTAGTAGAGGCCGTGCACGGCGTCGATGTTGAGGACCATTTTCCACAGTTCCGACACGGAACGGGTGCCAGCCGACAGCGTGGCCGCCTCGTCGAACCACAGCGACGGACGGGCCGCGCCGGCCGCGCTGAGGGAGGTCGCGAGCAGTGCCACCGCTATCGCGTCCCACGGTCGCGATCGCGGCACGATCCGAGCCACAGCGACGGGCGCGCGGTGTTCACGCACAAGAGTGGTCACGCAGCCTGCTCCCTCAATTCCTGCAAAACCGTAGCGGGGATGTGGCGCGAACAATGAACCGACGAGGGTTGTCCGACAGATCACAAGCCCCACGACGTGGGGAACCGATAGTGTTGCAAGGTCTGGTCGGACTTTGCCCGACGAGGACCACCGACGAGGACCTGGAGGGTACGAATGGGCGGTTACCACACCGTTGTAGTGGGCACGGACGGCTCGGATTCCTCGCTGCGCGCGGTCGAACGCGCCGCGCACCTGGCCTCCGGGCCGGATGCCACCCTGATCATTGCGACCGCGTACATCCCGGCCGACGAAGACGGCCGCGCCGCCGATCTGCTCAAGGACGCTGCATACAAGGTCACCGGAAACGGTCCGATCTACGATCTGCTGCACGACGCCACCGACCGCGCCAAGGCTGCCGGTGCCACCAACATCGAGGAGCGTGCCGTCGTCGGCGCGCCGGTCGACGTACTGGTCGATCTGGCCATCGAGGTGGGTGCGGACCTGCTGGTGGTCGGAAACGTCGGCATGAACACGATCGCGGGCCGGTTGCTCGGTTCGGTTCCGGCGAATGTCGCGCGCCGATCCAAGACCGACGTGCTCATCGTCCACACCGCAGACTGACCCATCGGCGGCACACCTGCGCCGACGCCGGTCCGGACGCGACTGTGGGTCGACGGCACGCTGAAGTCGGAGGACTTCCCCCTCGCGGCGGTCTCCGAGCACCTCGATGAACCCGGCTCCCTGGTCTGGGTCGATCTGTGCAATCCCGCACGGGATGAGCTCGATCGCCTGGCCGGGGAACTGGGTTTGGGTACCCGGGCGGTGGCCGATGCCCTTGACCACAGCGAGCGCACCAGGGCGGCCCGCTACGCCGATCACACCTTTCTCACGGTCTATGCCACCGCGTTGGGGCAGCAGGTGCCCGGTTCCATCGAGTCGCGGCTGCGCAGCTCCCGAATATCGGTCTTCGTGCTGCATTCCGCACTGGTGACGGTTCGGCGCGAAACGGATCCCGCAACGCCCGTCCTCGACATCGAGGACGTCGTCCGGCACTGGGACGACAACGCCGACCTGCTGCGGATGGGCAGCCGCGCGTTGATGCTCGGACTTCTCGACGTCGTCGTCGAGGAGCAGTTCGACACCGTCCAACAGCTCGATGATGCCATCGAGTCGCTCGAGGACGGCCTTTTCGACGACAGGACCCAGACCCGGCAACTGCAACGCGACACCTACCGGCTGCGCAAGGAACTGGTGGAGTTGCGGCGGATTGTGCTGCCGATGCGCGAAGTGGTCAACACCGTCATGCGGCGCAGCGCCGACGCGAACGACAGCACCGAACTGACCAGCTGGTACCAGGATCTCTACGACAACGTCATCAGGGCCGCCGAGTGGACCGAGTCGCTGCGGGACATGATCACCACGGTGTTCGAGACCAATCTCTCGCTTCAGGACGCGCGGTTGAACACCATCATGAAGAAGCTCACCGGATGGGCGGCCATCATCGCGGTACCGACCCTGGTCACCGGGTGGTACGGCCAGAACGTCCCCTATCCCGGATACGACACCACCGCCGGCGTGCTGACCAGTGCGGCGCTGACGGTGCTGACGTCGGTGGTGTTGTTCCTGACGTTCAAACGGCGGGGCTGGATCTAGGTTCGGATCTGCCAGCCAACGGATGGATCCACCGCCAGGCTCAGGACGTCGACCGCCTCGAAGGCGCTGATCGGAATGGTGCTGAGCTCCCGCTGAGCGGTCAGATGGTCGGTACCGGTCCAGCCGTTGCCCATGGCCAGCAGCCCGGCTCCGTCCCGTCCCTCACCGAACGAGTCGTAGATGACCGCGCCGTGCCGTTGCAGGGCGCGTAGCACCACCTGGGTGGCCGGATCGTAATCGGTGATATCGAAGTCGGCGCGCAGCCGGAACACGGTGCCCATCGGAACGCCGTCGGGGTTGGTCCCGGTGCCGTCACCGGCCCGGGCCGGCCAGGCGTGGCCGGTGCCCCGGTCCTTGGCGATCACGATGCCGAGCATGTGGTCGATCTCGCCCCGTTCAAGGTCGTCGGGCCGCAGGATCAACGGCAGGTAGGGCAGCTTCGAGGCGTTCGCCGCTCCAATGGCCGGGTAGAGCGGGGAATTCATGTCGTAGTGCACACCGGCCTCGGCGATCCAGGTCGACCCCCACAGAGCGGCATAGGCCGCGTTGCCCGCCGCGTCGAGAATCCCCGCGGCCGGGAGTTCGACCCCGTTGGCGACGTTGATCAACTCCTGGGATATGCAGGTGCCCTTCTGGAACACCAAGAGATGCCGGTCCCAAGCCGGAACGTCGGGCATGCCCTCGACGAGCGGGAAATCCGGGATGGCGTACGGGCTGTCGTCGATGTTGGGTCCGGTGGTCGAGTAGCCGCGGTTGAAGATGACGGTCTCGGTCGGATGGTCGGCATCGACGACGTTGACCGGCATCCCGGCGGAACTCCCCATCCACGGAGTGGTTTGCCAACGGGCGATGAGCGTGCCGCCGATCAGGTCGGTCCACGTCTGCGACGTCGCCAGGACAGGAAGGGCACTGACGTCGGCATGGAAGACGGTGTCCGCGGGCATCAGGGTGCAACCGCAGAACGTCGAGAGTTCGCGGCTCGGAGCGCCCGCGACGAACGTGAACGCCACCGGAACGACCACGCTGCCGCCGTAGCCGTCCTCGATGGACACGGTGAACTCGTCGCGCCGGTCGGCTGCCGTCGCGGTGGGCGCCGAGGCGACGGCGAGAGCTTCAGCGCTGGGGGAGTAGGTGAATTCCCCCGCGGCGGTGAGGGTGACAGCCCCCTTGACGGGTGCCGAAGAGGCCAGATAGGTCAGGGTGTCGTCGTTGGGATCGCTGCCGAGAATCCGGCCGGTGAGCACCCCGGTGACCGGGTCGGGCGGGTCGACGCGCAGTGTCGCGGACGGCGCGTTGTTGAACGCCGAGACGGTCACGCGGACCGTGGTGGTGGCGGTGTGCCCCGCGGAGCCCACCAGCCCGAGGGGGAGCAGGTTCAGCAGCCCCTCGAGCCCGTGGAGGTGAAACCCGCCGCCGGCGTCACTGGCCGTCACCTGGAAGGAGTCGACCGAATCACTGTGCGCTAGTAGCGGGTCGGCGGTGTAGGTGTAGTGACCGGACGGGGTCAGCGTCACCGTGCCGTTCGCCGGGGCGCGGGTGACGGCGAGTCCGACGGGGTCGCCGTCGTCGTCGAGGGAGTCCAGCGACCCGCTGACGATCCCGCCGGGGGCCTGACCGGTCTGTACGGCAACCGGACGCGGAGCGGAGTTGGCCAGCAGAGCCGTCAGCGGATCGGTCCTGGTGGCCGCTGCCCGCAGCGACGATCCGGGGGCGGCCTGCGACTGCGCCACCGCGGAGGGCCCGGCGGCCGAAACCCGGCGGACGGCGGGCGGAGACACCTTCGGTCCCCGAGCCGCTGCCGTCGCGCCCGTGGGCCGTGAGCCCGGGCCGAACGCCCGGGATGCTGCCGGCTCACGAGAGGCCGCCGTACCGCGGGATGGCTTCTCGGCGGACCGGACCGCATCGGGGGAGCCCTCGTCAGCAGAATCCGCCGACGCCACCGCGGCGCCGGAAACGAACGCCGCCACCATCCCGGTGGCGGCAGACAGGACAGCCCACCCAGCCCCCGCAGCCAACGTCGTACCGGTGATCTGCCGCCGCCGTGTGGACATCCTCGGCCCCTTTGCTCATACGCAATTTAACACCTGCAATGGGCCTGGTTGCCCTGTTCCAGAGGGTGTTCCCAGCGGGGGTGCGAGTTAGCCGAGGTAGCTCTCGGCGATGTCCACACGGGCGGCGACTCAGCGTCCCGGGAGAACGACGTCAGGCGCGGAATGAGCCTCGAACGCCGCTATTCGGCGGCGTCCTTCTTTTCTTCTGCCTTCTCTTCGGTGTCGCCGGAGAGCACTTCCTTGGCCTTGTCCACGGCATGGGTGGCGATGCTTGTGGCGTCCTCGACGATGGCGCCGACACCGCCGGCGATATCACCCTTGAGGATGTGGCCGGCGTCCTCGACAATGTCGGCGGCCTTCTCGACGGCGTGCGTCGCGATGTCCTTGGCCGCGTCGACGGCGTTCTTCGGATCGAATGCCATGGGATTCTCCTCGTGCTTGACCGGATTGAGCGGATGCATAGCCGGACTGCCTACGACGCTAGTCCGCATCCACGGCCAGCGTCCGCGCCTGTGCGGCGATTCACGTGCCGGAACCCCTAGACGTGCACGTCACGTAGCCCTACCGCGTTGCGCAATCCGGAGCAGTTGTAACACCCGACGCAGCCGATACAGTCCGTGCACTTCGCGCAGGCCAGGCAGCCGACACAGCGACGGCATGCGAAGCACGCGGCGCAGGCGACGCATGTGCGCAGGAAAAGCGAGAAAGCAGTTCCCGCGCTGGTAGAGATGCCGGCGCCGCCGATTGTGACGACGGAGCCCGCCACCACTGTGCTGCCTGCGGTGGCGACCGAACCGGCCACCGCCGCACTGGCGGCGGTGGCGATCGAACCGGCCACCGCGGCACTGGCGACGGTCGCCACCGATCCTGCCACCGCCGCACTCGCGGCGGTCGCCACGGACCCGGCCACGGCCGCGCTTCCCCGAGTCGCGAGCGATCCGGACACCGACCCCTGCCGCGCGGCGGTCAATGCCACTCTGCGCCGGTTCTCACTCACCACCCGCGATCCCGCCATTCCTGGAGATGCGGGCGTTCGGCACCCAGCGTGGTGTCGTCGCCGTGCCCGGGATAGACCACTGTTTCGTCGCCGTAGGCCCCGAACACCCGGTTTGTGACATCGTCCAGCAACTGCTCGAAAGCGCCCGGCTCCCAGGTCTTCCCCACTCCACCCGGGAACAGGCAGTCCCCGGTAAACAGCTGCACTGCGGTCCGTTCGGCATCCGGACGCAGCGCAAGGGCCACCGAACCGGGGGTGTGCCCGCGCAGATGAATGACGTCGAACGTCAGGTGCCCCAGTGTCAGCACATCGCCACCGGCCAGCAACCGCTCAGGCGGAATCGGAAGCGCCTCGGCGTCGAGTTCATGGGCGGCCGTCGGGGCGCCGCTGGCCTCGGCCACCGCCGCGAGCGCCTGCCAGTGGTCGAAGTGCTGATGGGTGGTGACGATCAGGGCCAGCTTCGGGGCGTGCTCACCCACGAGGCGCACCACCAGTTCGGAATCATTCGCGGCATCGATCAACAACGACTCGCCGGTGGCCGCGCAGGTCACCAGATAGACGTTGTTGTCCATCGGCCCGACCGACATCTTGATGATCGAGACGCCGGGCAGGGTGCGGCGCGCCGCCGTCTGGGACTCGACGTGCCCGGTGTAGCTGTCGTCCACGAGGGTCATGCAGGTCACGTTACTGACTGTCGGTATCGGCACATAGCATGGGCGCGTGGCTGACCGGCTGATCGTCAAAGGCGCACGCGAGCACAACCTCCGCAGCGTCGACCTGGATCTGCCCCGCGACAGCCTGATCGTGTTCACCGGTCTCTCCGGTTCCGGAAAGTCCTCACTGGCCTTCGACACGATCTTCGCCGAGGGGCAGCGCCGCTACGTCGAGTCGCTGAGCGCCTACGCCCGCCAGTTCCTCGGCCAGATGGACAAGCCGGACGTCGACTTCATCGAGGGCCTGTCGCCGGCGGTCTCGATCGACCAGAAGTCCACTAACCGCAACCCCCGGTCCACCGTCGGCACCATCACCGAGGTCTACGACTACCTTCGGCTGTTGTACGCCCGCGCCGGCACCCCGCACTGCCCGGTCTGCGGGGAGCGGATCGCCCGCCAGACCCCTCAGCAGATCGTCGACCAGGTGCTGGCGATGCCGGAGGGAGTGCGCTTTCAGGTCCTCGCACCGGTCGTGCGCACCCGCAAGGGCGAGTTCGTCGACTTGTTCGACAAACTCAACACCCAGGGCTACAGCCGGGTCCGGGTCGACGGCGTGGTGCACCCGCTCACCGATCCACCGAAGCTGAAGAAGCAGGAGAAGCACGACATCGAGGTGGTGGTCGACCGGTTGACGGTGAAGGCCTCTGCCAAACAGCGGCTCACCGACTCGGTGGAGACCGCCCTCGGTCTCGCGGACGGCATCGTGGTGCTGGACTTCGTCGACCGCGACGAACACGACCCGCACCGCGAACAGCGGTTCTCCGAGAAGCTTGCCTGCCCCAACGGCCACGCCCTGGCGGTGGATGATCTTGAGCCACGGTCGTTTTCGTTCAACTCCCCGTACGGCGCCTGCCCGGAATGCAGCGGGCTGGGCATCCGCAAAGAGGTCGATCCCGATCTGGTGGTGCCGGATCCGGATCTGACTCTCGCCGAGGGCGCGGTGGCGCCGTGGGCGATGGGCCACAATTCCGACTACTTCACCCGGATGATGGCCGGCCTCGGGGAGGCTCTCGGGTTCGACATCGACACCCCGTGGCGCAGGCTCCCGGCCAAGGCGCGCAAGGCGATCCTCGAGGGCTCCGATCAGCAGGTGCACGTTCGCTACAAGAACCGCTACGGACGCACCCGGGCCTACTACGCCGACTTCGAGGGCGTCATGGCGTTCCTGCAGCGCCGAATGGAGCAGACCGACTCCGAGTTGATGAAGGAGCGCTACGAGGGCTTCATGCGGGACGTGCCCTGCCCGGAATGCGACGGCAGCCGCCTCAAACCGGAAATCCTGGCCGTCACCCTCTCCGCCGGTGAGCACCGCAAGTCAATCGCCGAGGTGTGCGAGTTGTCCATCGCCGACTGTTCGGCATTCCTCAACGAACTCACCCTCGGCCCGCGTGAGGCGGCCATCGCCGGTCAGGTCCTGAAGGAGGTGCAGTCCCGGCTGGGTTTCCTGCTCGACGTCGGCCTGGACTACCTCACGCTCGGCCGGGCCGCCGGCACGCTGTCCGGCGGTGAGGCGCAGCGGATCCGGCTGGCCACCCAGATCGGCTCAGGCCTGGTCGGCGTGCTCTACGTCCTCGACGAGCCCTCCATCGGCCTGCATCAGCGTGACAACCGCCGCCTCATCGAAACCCTCACGCGCCTCAGGGATCTGGGCAACACCCTGATCGTCGTGGAACACGACGAGGACACCATCGCCCATGCCGACTGGGTCGTCGACATCGGTCCGGCCGCCGGCGAGCACGGCGGCCGCGTGGTCCATAGCGGTCCGTACGCCGAGCTTCTGAAGAACCCGAACTCGATCACCGGGGCGTACCTGTCGGGGCGCCAGAGCATCGACGTCCCCGCCGCTCGGCGGCCCGTCGACCGCAAGCGGCAGTTGACCGTCGTCGGCGCGCGAGAGCACAATCTGCGGGGAATCGACGTCGCATTCCCCCTGGGCGTGCTGACCGCGGTCACCGGCGTGTCCGGTTCGGGCAAGTCCACCCTGGTCAACGAGATTCTGGCGGCGGTACTGGCCAACAAGCTCAACGGCGCCCGGATGGTGCCGGGCAGGCACACCCGGGTCAACGGACTGGACCAGGTCGACAAGCTGGTCCGGGTCGATCAGTCACCGATCGGACGTACGCCGCGATCCAATCCGGCCACCTACACCGGGGTGTTCGACAAGATTCGCAGCCTGTTCGCCGCCACCACCGAGGCGAAGGTGCGCGGCTACCAGCCCGGCCGGTTCTCCTTCAACGTCAAGGGTGGCCGCTGCGAGGCGTGTTCGGGCGACGGCACGATCAAGATCGAGATGAACTTCCTGCCCGACGTCTATGTCCCGTGCGAGGTCTGTCACGGCGCTCGTTACAACCGCGAGACACTCGAGGTGCACTACAAGGGCAAGACGATCTCCGAAGTCCTCGATCTGTCGATCGAGGACGCCGCGGAGTTCTTCGAACCGATCAGCAGCATCCACCGCTACCTCAAGACCCTGGTCGACGTCGGCCTCGGCTACGTGCGGTTGGGTCAGCCGGCGCCCACCCTCTCCGGTGGCGAGGCACAGCGGGTGAAACTCGCCGCAGAACTGCAGAAGCGCTCGACCGGCCGGACTGTCTACATCCTCGACGAGCCCACCACCGGGCTGCATTTCGAGGACATCCGAAAGCTGCTCAAAGTCATCAACGGCCTTGTCGACAAGGGCAATTCGGTGATCGTGATCGAGCACAACCTGGACGTCATCAAGACCGCCGACTGGATCATCGACATGGGCCCCGAAGGGGGATCGGGAGGCGGGACGGTGGTCGGTCAGGGCACCCCCGAGGACATTGCCGCCAATCCGCACAGCTACACCGGAACATTCCTCGCCGAACTTCTCGATACCCCGGCGCCCAAGAACCCATCACGGCGCAGGAAAGTCAGCGCCTGACGAACCCCGTCAGTCAGAAGCCTGTGAGTGGGGCTTCGTCATCGAGGCTCGGATCTCCTCCAACTTCTCGGCCGCGGCTTTCTGCATCGCGTCATAGCGTTCAGTCATGGCACGGCCCTCCGGTGTCTCCTGCGCCAATTCCGTTGCGCCCAGGGCAGTCCCGTACCGGGATTCGATCTTCTCTCGCACCCCCTCCAGCGTCGGCACACCGTCCGGGGTGTATCCGGTATCGGGCACTGGGCTGACGGGGGAGGGGACGACCGACTCGTCAGACGCCGGTGATCCCGATGCCCCGGTGGGGGTGGACTGCTGCTCCGATGTCCGGTCGTCGGCCATGGCGTCACCGTACTCCCGCGTCACCGGTCAGATGATCTGTCGGGCGGCGAGTTGAGCGAAACGACCGTTCAGTCGCAGCAGTTCATCCGGTTTGCCCTCCTCGACGATGCGCCCCTCGGCGAGAACGACGACCCGATCGGCGCGCTCGACGGTGGACAGTCGGTGCGCGATCACGATCCGGGTCGCCGGGGAGGCGAGCACCGAGCGCATCACCACCGACTGGCTGACGTTGTCCAGGGCGCTGGTCGCCTCGTCGAAAAGCATCACGGCGGGATCGGCGGCCAGTGCGGCGGCCACCATGAGGCGTTGCCGCTGACCGCCGCTCAGGGCGGATCCGTGTTCGCCGACCGGGGTATCCAGTCCGAGTGGCATAGCCCGCACGTCGTCGGCGAGGCTCGCCTCACTCAGCAGCTCCCACACCCGGTCATCGGTGACGAGTCGGTCCGCGATGACACACTCGCGGATCGTGCGCCCGAGCGGTTGGGACGATTGCAGGACAACCCCCAGTTGCCGCCGCACCGCCGTGGCGTCCAGGTTGCCCAGCGCGTGTCCGTCATAGGACACGAAACCCGTCCACGGATCCTCGAATCCCAGCAACAACCGCAGCAGCGTGGACTTTCCGCTACCCGAGGGCCCAACGCACGCCACGAACTCGCCGGGGGCGACATCCAGCGACAGGTCCGTGAACAGCGGAGAACCGCCAGGGACGTAGCCGAAGGTGACGCGGTTCAGCGTCACCCGGCCGCACAGCACCCCGGGGTGGGGTCCTTGGGTCGCCCCTTCCACCGGCGCGGTCAGGATCGGCTCAAGCCGCCGGAGCACCGGGCCGTACTCCGACAGGGTGAGCAGGTTCCCGGCCAGCGCCAGCATGGCGACGGCAACTTGAATCACGGCGGCGTACAGCGCCAGGAACGCCCCGGGGGCGGTTGCGGATCCGGGAGTCAGGGTGCCGTCCGGGACGAGGACGACCGTCGCGGTGAATACGGCCAGCACGACGGTCGGTCCGGCGACGTCGACAACCGCCGCCGCCGACACGACGGTGAGCCGCTTGCGCAGGGCGAGGGTGCTCACCTGCTGACGGCGGGCCCACAGCCGCAGCGCCCGCGCCTCGGCCGCCGCGACGCGCCACGACACGAGGCTCGAGAGCAGTGACAGCACCGTGGCATCGGTGGCACTGCGTCGTTCCAGCAGGTCCGACAGGATGCGGCGGGCGCGCCACTGGATGGAGACCGATACCGCGAGAACCCCGAGCACGGTGAGCCCGGTGATCGCCCCGAGAACCGGGCCCGCGGTGAACAGATACCCCATGCTGGTGAGACCGAATACGGACAGCACCACCGTGGCGATTGCGCTGTCGCTCACCTGCGCGCGTGCCGTGGCCACCGAGAGGGCCCGGTTGGTGGTGTCCCCGACGCCGTGCTCGCGGAAGAAGGGGGCACGCAGGCGCAGCAGCCGTGCCAGGACGCCGTGCGCCAGCAGGACGTCCATACGATCGCGCACCCGGACGATCAGACGCCCCCGCGACACGGTGAGAATCGCGGTCCCGACGCTGACGATCGCGAATGCGGTCAGCAACGCGACGGACAGGCTCAGGTTTCCGTTGGGAATCGCCCACTGGAAGATCGACGCGGTAGCCAGGGGGAGGAGCAGCGCCGTCAGTCCGCCGACGAACGCCAGGAGCAGGATCCCGGTGATGTCGCGGCCCTGACGGCGCAACGACCAGCGGACGAGGGCGATCCAACTGCCGGTGGCGGGCACCTCGTCGGCGTAGACCCAGGCTTGTGGGTCGACGCGCCCCGCGACGCGGCGGTCCAGCGGGCGGGTGACGCGCGAGGTGCCCTCGACGAGCAGGGGTTTGCGGACCCGGGGCAGAACGGCCGCCGGCACACCGCGTCGGGTCAGCAACATCGGCAGCGCCACCCGGTCACGCCACGACCCGGTCAATCGGACCCGCCAGCCCAGCCAACCGGAAGCGGCGGCGTTGTCGCGCACCGGATCACCCCGTTGCTCAACCGCCGGATTCGCCGGCAATAGTGGCTTCCGCAGTTCGGCCCCCAGGACGGACATGGCATCGAGGGTGGGGTCCGCGTATGCCGGTGCCGCGATCAGGTCGGGCCCGCTGGTGGCCAGCACCCGCACCGCCGCGTCGATGTCGGCCGACGTCTCCTCAGCCATGGACCAGCTCCTGGAACCGCCCGACGCTGCGAAGTTCCTCGAAGTGACCGCGCTGGACGATCCGGCCGCCGTCGAGGACCACGATCTCGTTCGCGTCACGCACGGTGCTCAGCCGGTGGGCGATGACGAGGCAGGTGACGTTCAGCTCACGCAGCCGCGTCTCCAACTCCGCCTCGACCACGGGATCCAGCGCACTCGTCGCCTCGTCGAGGACCAGCAGACCCGGCTCGTGCACGAGGGCCCGCGCGATGGCCAGCCGCTGTAGTTCCCCGCCGCTGAACCCGTGACCGGTGGCATCGACCTCTTCGAGCAGACCTGCGGGTCGGCGATCGATCGCATCCATCACGCATGCGGACTCCAGGGCGCGGATCACCCGGGCCTCGGAGATCGACTCGTCGAACATGCGGATGTTCTCGAACACCGACCCCGGGGTGAGCACCGGGTACTGCGGCACGTACCCGATCGCCGACGCCCTCCGATCGCGGGCGATGTCGCGGCGCGGAACTCCGCCGAGCATCACCCTGCCCGACCAGGGCTGCAGTTCGCCGATGCAGAGTCGGGCCAAGGTCGATTTCCCGCTGCCGCTCGCGCCGACGACCGCCACCCAGGACCCGGCGGGGATGACGAGGTCGAGTCCGTCGAAGAGAGGCTGCTCCCCGTAGCCGAACCGCACCCCGTCCAGTTCGAGACCCACCGGTCGGCCCACCGGGATGAGCTCATGTCCCCTGTCGGCCACCTCCACGTCGACCGGGATGGCGCGAATCTCGTCGGCGTACCGCTGGGCGGTGATGATCTTCTCCAGGAGCACTCCGAACCAGGCGATCTGGCTGGTCGGCACCAGCAGTGCAGCCAGGATGCCCTGGACGGCGACGAGGGTGCCGAGGTCCAATTCGCCCCGGAACACGAGCACGGTGCCCAGTGCGAGCACGACGCCCAACCCGGTCACCTGGGTGAGCGGGCCGACGAGGCCCAGGCGTTGCCCGTCGACCTCCAGCTCCGAAGTGGCGGCGCCCGCACGCGATCGCACCTGACTCCACCGGTCGAAGATCCACTGCTCGGCAGCGCTCGCCTTGATCGTCTCCACCTCCGAGACGATCTGCGTCGTGTACGACATGAGTGCGAGGCTGGTGCGAGTGGCCGCGTCCTGCAGCGCCTCACGCCTGCGCAACAACAGATACGTCGCCGCGACCGAGATCACCACGACGGCACACACGGCCGCTCCCAGCAGGGGATCGAGGACGATGAGGACACCTGCGTACACCACGATCGTGAGAAGGTTCACCAGGGCCAGTGGCAGCAGGAGTCCGGCCTGGACCGAACGGAGTTGAAGGGCGGAAACCCGTCCGGTCAGCGCCCCCGCTCCGTAGTCGTCGACGACGGCCGTCGGCAACCGCAGCAGGTGCCACATCAATGCCGCGGTGGTGCCGGCGCTCAGGCGCACGGCGACCATCCGCGCCGTCCGCCACTGCAGCCAGACCAGGAGGGCTGCGGTCACTGCGCTGACCGTCAGGCCGATGAGTACGGGCGGCACCCATGCGGTGTCACCGATGACGAGGACCTGGTTGAGGAATCCCCGCACCAACAGCGGAACCACCAGGCCGGGCACCGCCGCCAGCAGGGCGGCGAGGGCGATGAGCAGACCGGCTGAGCGGGCGGACCGCCAGTCCCGAAGCGCCTCGATCAGATGACTCCGGCGACCGGTCATCGCAGGACTCTGCTCAACGGAGATCTGTGGGCGGTCACGATGGACACGGTCGCCAGTGTTCCGGCCTGGAGGTGCTCATCGGGGCCGCGGCCGAAGGTCCACCGGTAGCCGGAGGCGGCGGACGGGTCCGGTTCGAGGCGCACCCGCACCTCCAGCACCGGCCCGGTCTGGGCGAAGTGGCGGACCAGAGCCTGATTGCCGCCGACGAGGAGATTGATGCGCTCATCGGTGGCGGGGAGGGTGGAGACGGAGACGACCGTTCCCCTGAGTGTTCCGAACTGCGACTCGGGGTAGGTGGCGATGCCGACGAGTGCCTCCATACCCGGCTTGACGACGTGTCCGGTCTGCGCGGGGACGAAGGCGACGGCAACCTCGTCGTCCGTCGCTGCGGACATGGTGAGAACCGGCTCCCCGGGCACCGTCGGCCCGCCGATGCGCTCGAGGATCGTCGCGATGGTGCCGTCGGCGGGAGCGGTCAGGTCGACCAGGCCGGTGCCGACGGAGAGTTGGGCGACCAACTGTCCCTGGCGCACCGTGTCACCGGGTGACACGGGCAGCTGGGTCACGGTGCCGTCGATATAGCGCCCGACCTCGATGAAACCGCGATCCGGCACGATGATGCCCTCGGCCCGCACGGTCTGGGGTGCCTGTCCGAAGACCAGCCAGACGAATCCGCCGAGGAAGATCACCGCAATGCCGAGAAGGGCGAGCCAGGCTTTGCGGTCGGTGACGGGGAACGCCTCAGCCACCGCGGCCTCCGGGTCATCCGCCACGGACCCGGCCGGGGCCGCGTCCGGGTCAGCGGCGTTCATCGTGCGCGTCGTTCATGGGGCGCGAGCTTAGCCGTCGGGCGCTGACTTCTCACCGGTGACGATGGTCAACCGTCGCAGGGACTGCCACGCCAGCCGCCACGCCACGTCGCCCCGCATCGCCAGCAGCACCAGGTGCCGGAATGTCCCGGCGGAGGTGTCGATCCTGCGCGAAACACCGGCCGGCAAGGCATACCAGATGACGGCGACGGTGTCGACGACGAGGTGGGACAGATAGTTTCTCCAGGTCACCGTATCGAGCCTGCGCGGCGGGGCCGAGGGCTCGACGGCAAAGCCCCGGCGCCGGGCCTCGCGCGCGATGCGCAGGAGGTGGTAGGAGGACGAGACGGCGGTGATCGGTCCGAGTCCCTCGTCCCAGACCCGGCGTTTGGTGCTCGCGACCTGTTCGCGGGTGTTCTGGCCCGGACGGACCGCGATCAGATGCTCCGCCGGGATTCCTTGCCCACCCGCATACGCCAGGCCGACGGCCACCTCGTCGTGGCCGCCGCTGGGCCCGTCGTGAAACGGCGGTACACCGCCGGCGATCGCGATCCGGCGGGCATCTCCGCGCCGGTAGAGGGCGATCGCATGGTCGAGTCGGGCCTGGAGGACGGGTCCGGGCCGGTCGGCCAGTGCCTGCGTGCCGAACACCACCGCCGTCTGCGCGGCCGCGGGCGGCCGCCTGATCGAACGACGCGCGAAACGATGAGTCCGCCCTATCGCCAACAGAAACAATCCCGGGGGAATGGTGGCGACGGTGACGGCCGCGATCGTTGGGTATCTCACCGTCCTCCGGTACCGGGCGGTGCCGGCCGGAGTTGCGCTCCGGTCTCGACGGGAGCGGAATTCCCACCCTCGCCGCTGGTTCCGGGAAGCGGGATCGCCGGGACACCGGGGGTGCCCAACCGGCCGGCCAGCCAGGGTAGTGAGGACCGGAACACGCGTGCGGCGAAGGGCCAGTCGTGCTTTCCGACCTCCGGGACGACTGCACATTCGATCCCGTGCTTGCTGCCCAGCTTGCACAGGGCATCGGCGGCGGCGGACGGCGTCGTCGGCGTCGCACCCGGTGCTGGATCGGGCAGCGCGGGACCCGCGGTGGGACGTTCGCTGGTTCCCGGCGGAACAGCAACCGCAAACCATCCGGCGACCTGGTCGTACCTGCCGTGCTCGGCGATGACCGTGGCCGGATCCCACTGCGCGTAGGCGGCGGCGTCACCGCCGAAGAGGCGTTCGATGGTCTGCTGCCGGGTTCCGAGGTTGGGCGCGAAGTCGCCGTCGATATTGACGAAGGCGCTGAAGAGCTCGGGGTACTTCACGGTGAGGTTGACCGCGCAGGTCCCTCCCGACGACCATCCGACGATGCCCCAGTTGGCCGGGTCATCGCTGACGCCGAAATTCGACACCATGTACGGCACGATGTCCTTGGTGAGATAGTCGCCCGCGTTGCCCCGAGTGCCGTTGACACACTCGGTGACTTTGTTGAACGCGCCGCCGGAGTCGGCGAATACGAAGACCGGTGCGTTGCCGCCGTGCCGGGCGGCGAACTCATCGATGGTCTCGACGGCGTGGGCAGTGCGGATCCAATCCGCCGGAGTGTTGAACTGGCCGCCGATCATCATCACCGTGGGTAATACCGGCGGGGGATTGCTGGAGAAGTACGCCGGCGGCAGGTAGACCAACTCGCGGCGGTGAGCGAAGTGCGAGACGGTGGCGGGAATGTCCACGGGCACGACTCTGCCGCTTTCGGGGACCTCCCCGTCAGCGAGCATCTTTTCGACGGTGGCGCGGTCGGTTTGCCCGGTGAGCGGACCACCGGTGAGTTGGCCCCACGCGGTCTGCACGGTCGGGTAGTAGCCGACCCAGAGGTTGAGCATCAGACCAGCGGATAGGGCGCACAGTGGAACCGCGGACACGGCGATGACGCGACGCCACCACTGCGCGGATCGCCAGCCCACGACAGCCACTACGGCGGCGAAACCGCCCAGCGCGATCCATACCCACAGCCGGATGGGCGCGGGTTCGCCGGACAGCCCGTAGTCGGCGATCACCCAGTGGATGACGAAGGCGAGGACGAGGCCGCTCGCCGCGGCGACCGGTACAGCCGTCGTCCGCCACCAGCGGGTTCGCCAGCCAATTGCCAATAAAACCGCTGCCGCGGCCAAAACCTGCACCGTCAGCGGAATCCAGCCGTGCATCAAGGAGATGTGGTCACGGAATGGATCAAACTGCTGAGCAAGTACCGTGACGGGCAACCCCTCCCCTGAAGGCGTCATGCCAGCGATGCTATCGCGGCTTTGCCAGCGGGAACGGCAGGCTCTCGCGGATGCTCCGACCGGTGATCAGCATAACCACCCGGTCGACGCCCATACCCATCCCGCCGGTCGGCGGCATCCCGTACTCCATCGCCTGTAGGAAGTCCTCGTCGAGTTCCATGGCTTCCTGGTCGCCTCCTGCGGCGAGCATGGACTGCTGCTGGAGTCGGCGGCGCTGCTCCACCGGATCGGTGAGCTCGCTATAGGCCGTCGCCAACTCCACCCCCCAGGCCACCAGGTCCCAACGCTCGGCGACGCCGGCACGGCTGCGGTGCGGACGGGTCAGAGGCGACACCGATGTCGGGAAGTCGAGGTAGAAGGTGGGCTCCTGGGTGCGTTCCTCGACCAGTCGCTCGTAGAGTTCGAGCACGACCGCCCCGGCGTCCCAGTGGCTCAGGTAGGGGACTCGGGCGGCGTCGCAACGGCGGCGCAGTTCCGGCAGATCGGTGTCCGGACCGATCTGTTCGCCGAGTGCCTCCGAGACGGCGTCGTGCACGGTCTTGACCGTCCACCGGCCGGAGATGTCCACCGGCTCGAGCGAGCCGTCGTCTCGGCGGTGCATCACCACCATCGATCCGTGTGCCGCGACGGCGGCGTTCTGGATCAGCTCGCGGCAGCCGTCCACCCACACCAGGTAGTCGGCATGTGCCTGGTAGGCCTCCAGCAGGGTGAACTCCGGGTTGTGGCTGAAGTCGACACCCTCGTTGCGAAACGCCCGTCCCAGCTCGAAAACCCGTTCCACGCCGCCGACGCACAGGCGCTTCAGGTACAGCTCGGGGGCGATGCGCAGATAGAGGTCCAAGTCGTAGGCGTTGATGTGGGTCTGGAACGGTCGGGCATTGGCCCCGCCGTGGATCTGCTGCAGGATCGGTGTCTCGACCTCCAGGAAGTCCTTGGCGAACAACGTCTCCCGGATCGAGCGCAGGATCTCGCTTCGGGCCCGGATCAGGTCGCGGGCGACCGGGTTGACCACGAGGTCGACGTAGCGGGACCGCACCCGAGCCTCCGGGTCGGTCAGGCCCTTTCGCTTGTCGGGAAGAGGGCGCAGGCACTTACCCAACAATCGCCATCGGCGCACCAGCAGCGAGCGGGTTCCGTTGCGGCTGTATCCCATCCGCCCACTCGCCTCGACCAGGTCGCCGAGATCGACTTCAGAGAAGTCGCCGGGGGAGGCGACGTCCTCCTGCGCGCCGGCGTCGGCCGCGTCGAGTTCGGACCGGTCCAGCAGCAGTTGGATGTCGCCGGACCAATCCCGCAGTTGGGCGAATGTGACGCCCCCGTAGTGGCGGGTACGCAGAATCCGACCGGCGACGGTCACCGGTACGTCATCGGCGGCGGTCAAGGCCTGCGCGGCAGTGTGGGTTGGTGGCCGTCCCACGGGGTAGGCATCAATACCCCTGTCCTGCAGATCTTTCAGCTTCGCCATCCGCACCCGCACCTGCTCCGGCAGACGCTGCTCGTCGGCCTGGGCCCCGGCCTGCGGAACCGTCACGTCCCCCGGTGCCGTCGGTGCGGTCCCGTCGGCGTGCAGCACCCCACTGGCGGCAAGTTCGTGCGGCACTGCCGAGTGGTGTCCGGTGTGCTGTTTGTTCCGGCGGGAGAAGGGCAGCACCAGAAAGCCCTCGGCGATCACCGAGGCCACTCCGACGCGGGGGATCAATCGGGTGTCCTCGTAGCACGCGTAGCGGGGCACCCATTGCGGCTGGTATTTCATGTTGGAGCGGTACAGCGTCTCCAACTGCCACCACCGGGAGAAGAACACCAGCAACGCCCGCCAGAGCCGCGCAACCGGACCCGCGCCCAGCGCGGACCCCTGCTCGAACGCCGATCTGAACATCGCGAAGTTCAGCGAGACCCGGCTGACACCGACGGTGTCGGCCTGCTGCAGCAGATCGCTGACCATCAACTCGACGGTCCCGTTGGGCGACGTCGGCGACCGGCGCATCAGATCCAGCGACAGCCCGTTGGGGCCCCACGGCACCAGCGAGAGCATGCCCACCACGGTGCCGTCGGCGGGTTCGGCAGCGCCGTCCGCGGAGCCGTCGGGGTTGCCGCCCTGGACGGCTTCGACCAGCAGACAGTCCCCGTCGGCCGGGTCCCCGAGTCTGCCTAACGCCATGGAGAATCCCCGCTCGGTCTCGGTGTCGCGCCAGGCGTCGGCCCGCTTGATCACCTCGGCCATCTGCTCTGCGGTGAGGTCTCGGTGCCGGCGCATCCGCACACTCAGCCCGGACCGTCGGGCGCGGGTCACGGCCTGGCGTACCGCCCGCATGTCCGGCCCGGAGAGGTGGAACCTGTCCGGGTAGAGGATCGCCTCGTCGCCGAGTTGCAGGGCGCTCAGACCGGCTTCCCGGAAGGCCTGGGCTCCGGTCGAACTGGCGCCCATCACACCGGGTGCCCAGCCGTATGCCAGACAGAGGCTCTGCCATGCCTCGATGGCAGCAGGCCAGGCCCGGGGGTCACCGACCGGGTCTCCGCTGGCCAGACACACTCCGGCCTCCACCCGATAGGTGATCGCGGCCCGCCCGTTGGGGGCGAAGATCACCGACTTGTCGCGGCGGGTTGCGAAGTAACCCAGAGAGTCGTTCTTGCCGTAGACCTCGAGCAGTCCCCGGATGGCCGACTCGTCCTCGCCGGTCAGTGCGTTGTCTGCGCGTTGGGACAAGAACAGCACCACCACGGCCGCCATCAGCGCCAAAGCGCCGAACAGGCCCATCAGAGCGTTGATGAAGCCGTGTGGCTTGCCGACGAACAAGTCGGCGGTCGCGAGGGCGAAACCGCTGACCCGATTGATCGCGTAGGGGAGCCGGTAGCCGGGCTGCAATGACCCGGGGAAGACCGTCAGCAGTCCCCATGCCAGCAGAATCCCGATGATGTTGCCCACGACCAGGACTGCGGCCGCCCGGAACACCGCACCGCGACGAACCTTGGCCCAGAATTCCTTGTAGGAGAGCAGCAGGACCGCGATGGCGGCGAGGTGAAGGGCGAGACCGAGTACCTCACCGACCTGCTCCAGTCTCTTTCCGTCACGGGCAGACAGAGCGACCACGTCGAACCCCACAGCCACCACGAGGTTGGCCAGCAGCATCCACCAGGCGATCCGCTTTCGTGCCACCAGCGCACCGGCCAGGATCGCCACAGCGAAGGCCCAGGCGAAGCTGGTGTCGGGGAAATTGAAGAGGTAGTGGTCGATGAATTCCCGGGGAACCTTCGTCAGGTGCCGGATTGTGGAGGAGACGCTGGACAGCAACGACGCGCCCGCGATCACCCCGAGTATCCAGCCGGCCGCTGCCGGAACCCAGTGCAGCATGGAGCGGGCGCGGCCGGTCATCGGTGCGGTCGTCAGAGTCATAGGCCGCCAGGATATTCGCAGCCGCCAGGATGGGCCCGGCGGACTTGCCCATCGGTCCCGGCCAAAGGACTTCGAACTGGGGGACTCAGACCACCGTGCCGGTGAACTTCTCGCCCGGGCCTGCACCCGGCTCATCGGGGAAGGCGCTGGCCTCCCGAAATGCCTGCTGCAGCGCCCGGAGACCGTCCCGCAATGGTCCGGCGTGCACTCCGAGATCGGGATGAGCCGCGGTGACCAAACCCGCCAGCGCGGTGATCAGCCGCCGCGCCTCGTCGAGATCCCGATGGGCGCTGGCCTCCGGATCGGAGTCGGCCAGACCGAGTTTCTCCGCGGCGGCACTCATCAGCATCACCGCCGCCCGGGTGATGACCTCGACGGCGGAAACATCGGCCAGGTCGCGAACGGCCTCACTGGGGTTGCTGGGGTTCTCCGACACGCCTGTTAGACTCCCATACACGACCGTCCTGGCTCGCGCCAGGACAGCAAGAGGAGTCCCACTCCCACCGCTGGCCGACGAGATGCCCATGCATCGTCGTACTGGAACAGCGGTCCGGTCGCGGATACCGCGGTATCCGTTCTGCGCAACGCGCAGGCGACGATGTCGCGACCGGTCGGCTCTGGGCCCTGCCATGTGCGGGGCCTATTCGCTGGTGTGGCGTGTTCTCCCCGGGCTGTTCGCGACGGTCCGCCAGGAAAACGCCGACCAGGGAGGCCACATCAGCACTGAGACCCGCGTCAACGAGCGCATCCGCGTACCTGAGGTCCGCCTCATCGGGCCAGGTGGGGAGCAGGTGGGCATCGTGCGCATCGAAGACGCCCTCCGCGTCGCCGCGGATGCCGATCTCGACCTCGTCGAAGTAGCCCCGGATGCCAGACCCCCGGTCTGCAAGATCATGGACTACGGCAAGTTCAAGTACGAGACGGCCCAGAAGGCTCGCGAGTCTCGCAAGAACCAGCAGCAGACCGTCGTTAAAGAGCAGAAGCTCCGGCCCAAGATCGACCCGCACGACTACGAGACCAAGAAGGGTCACGTCGTCCGCTTCCTCGAAGCGGGGTCGAAGGTCAAGGTGACGATCATGTTCCGCGGTCGCGAGCAGTCGCGGCCTGAACTGGGCTACCGGTTGCTGCAACGGCTCGCCGGCGACGTCGCCGATCACGGCTTTGTCGAGACCTCGGCCAAGCAGGACGGCCGCAATATGACGATGGTGCTGGCCCCGCATCGCGGCGCGAAGACCCGCGCCCGGGCGGCGCAACAGACGATCGGAGCGCCATCGGCCGCGGCGGCTGATTCCGCTCCCGCCGGTTCGAGCACCGAGACCCCGACCCAGACCTGATCAATCAGGTATGACCACCGAGAAGAACTGAGGAACAGATGCCAAAGGCAAAGACCCACAGCGGCGCCAGCAAGCGGTTCCGCCGCACCGGCACCGGAAAGCTCGTGCGGCAGAAGGCCAACCGCCGCCACCTGCTCGAGCACAAGTCGTCGCGCCGGACCCGTCGCCTCGACGGCCGCACCGAGGTGGCCGCCAACGACGTCAAGCGCGTCAACAAACTGCTGAACGGCTGATCACCCCGCCGATAGGCGCCCCGACTTTCTGACACCGACAAGAAGAGGAACACCCCATGGCCCGCGTGAAACGCGCCCTCAACGCCCAGAAGAAGCGGCGGACAGTCCTCAAGGCATCCAAGGGCTACCGTGGCCAGCGCTCCAGGCTGTACCGCAAGGCCAAAGAGCAGCAGCTGCATTCGCTCAACTACGCCTACCGTGACCGGCGTGCCCGCAAGGGTGAGTTCCGCAAGCTGTGGATCTCCCGGATCAACGCCGCGGCCCGCGCCAACGACATCACCTACAACCGGTTGATCCAAGGACTGAAGGCGGCCGGGGTCGAGGTGGATCGCAAGAACCTCGCTGAGATCGCCGTCAGCGACCCCGCAGCGTTCACCGCGCTGGTCGAGGTAGCCCGCGCTGCGCTGCCCGAGGATGTGAACGCCCCGTCCGGCGAAGCTGCGTGACGGCTCCGCTCACTGAGCGGTCCTCCACAGTCAGCGGGGCGGCGAAGTTGCACCGCCGCGCCGAGCGCCTCGACGCCCGGAGATTCCTGGCCGAGGGCCCGAATCTGGTCGAGGCGGCGGCGCGGTCGGGTGTCATCGACCGGGTGTTCGCCACCGAGGCCGCGATGCTGCGGTACGCCACCCTCTTGGATGACGTCACGGCGAACGGCACCGCGGTCATGGTGGTCACCGATCGGGCCATGAAGGCGCTTTCCGAGACGGTGACACCCGCTGGGCTGGTCGCCGTGTGCCGGTTTCCCGAATGGCGACTCGACGACGTTCTGGCAGCCGGTCCGTCGCTGGTCGCCGTCGCCGTCGACGTCGCCGATCCGGGCAATGCCGGGACGCTGATCCGTCTTGCCGACGCCATGGGCGCGGCTGCGGTGGTTTTCGCCGGCGACACCGTCGACCCCTTCAACGGCAAGTGTGTGCGCTCCTCGGCGGGCAGCATCTTCGCCGTCCCCGTCCTCGGAGTCAAGGACACCATCGGGCTGATCGACGACCTCCAGTCGGTCGGCCTGCAGGTGCTGGCGACCACCCTGGCGGGGGAAGTGAACCTCGATGACGCCGATGCGGTGCTGGGAGCCCCCACCGCCTGGCTTTTCGGTGCCGAGGCGCACGGCTTGGCCGAGAGCGTTGCCGCGGCTGCCGATCACCGCATCGTCATCCCGATGTCCAGCGGTGTCGACAGCCTCAATGTCGCCGTCGCCGCGGCCATCTGTCTGTATCAGAGCGCGAAGGCCCAACGCCGCGGCAACTAGGCTCCGGGCAGAGCGGTCGCCGGGACGTCGGGGGTGCCCAGCCTGCTGGCCAACCATGGCAGCGCATTCTTGAAACCGTTTGCCGCCGAGGGGAAATCGTGGCCGCCCCGATATCCCACGACGGAGCACTCGACCCCATGCGCGCTCAGCAGTTCGCACAGTTGGTTCGCGGTCTTGTGGTGGTCCTCGGAGTAGGTGTCCCAATCCTTCAACGATTCGGCCTGCGCTGAGCCCTCGCCGGCGGCGCGGTGCACGGTGGGAACGTCATCGGACACCCCGACCCAGGCGGCCAGGTTGTAGAAATATCCACGCTGCTCGATGACGGTCCGCGGATCGAACGCCGCCCAGGCCTCGGCGTCCCCACCGAACAACCGGGCGATGGTCTGGTTCTTCTTGCCGGCGTTGGGCCCCAGTTGTCCGTCCAGAGAGACGAACGCACTGAAGATCTCCGGGTTGGTCACAGAGAGCATGAGTGAGCAGGTACCGCCGGACGACCATCCCACCAGGCCCCAGTTGGAGGCACTGTCGCTGACACCGAAGTTCGACTTCACGTAGGGGACGAACTCCTTGATGAGGTGGTCTGCGGCATTTCCCCGAAGCCCGTTCACACATTCGGTGTCGTTGGTGAAGGAGCCGCTGGTGTCCGGGAAGACGACCACCGGGGTGGTACCCCGATGCTGGAGGGCGAACGCGTCGAGGATCTCCAGCGCATGGCCCGACTGGAGCCAGTCGGCGGGGGAGCTGAGCTCCGCACCGAGCATCATGATGACGGGCAGTTTCGGCGGCGGATTCGAGGTGAACCACACCGGCGGCAGATAGACGAACTCCTCCCGATGGGTGAAGCCGGAGATATCGCTCGGTGTGGTGATCCGCACGATCGTCCCGCGGGGCGGCAGAACCCCGTCACGACGCATCTCGGCAAGCTTCGTCTGATCGATCCACTGCGGTGGTAGTTCGCCGGTGGCGCGCTGCCAGGCGGTGGAGACGGTCGGCAGATACCCCAGCGATGCGTTGAGCACCGTGGCCGCGGACAGGACGCACAGCGGTACGGCCAAGAACGCGGTCACGCGACGCCACCACGGCGATCCGCGCCAGCCCAGCACCAGAACCGCTGCGGCAAGCCCGGTGAGCCCGATCCACACCCACATTCCCCACGGGTAGACCGAACCCAGGCCCTGGGTGCTGACGAACCACCACACCGCCCCGATGGATGCGACGCCCACCGCCATCCCGACCGGAACCCACCGCAGCCGCCACCGGCGGGTTCGCCATCCAGTGGCCGCGATGAGGGCGAGCCCCGCAATGGTCTGGATCGCGGCGGGCAGCCAACCGCTGATCAGCGACACGCTGTTACTGGTGGGGGGAGCGTTCGCGGCAGTCTCCGCCGGGGCAGCTGCCGGGAGTGCCGGGGATGCCGGGGATGCCGGCGGCGGGGCCGGAACAGCCGCCGGGTCCGGCGGCGCCGGTGACGGCACCTGCTCCGGCAACGGATGCTCCGCCACGAAGGCGGGGCAGTCGCTGATGATCGGTTGTTCCTGCAGACGGGCCGCGATCCAGTCCATAGCCTCGGCGTCCAGTGCCGGAACGGGCTGCTTGCGGACGTTGATCTGGTCGTTCATCTGGCAGGCACGGACAACCGCACGCTCCGTCCACGCCGCCGGGGTGAGCGGATCCTGCTCGCCGTAGACCACCAGCATCGGCTGCTGGGCGGGGCCCTGCGGGAGCGTGGTCTTCTGCAGGAACGTGCGCAGGGTTGCCAACGCCTCCGGCGATGCCGGGCGCAGGTCGTCGGGATTGATCTGGGCACTCACCGCCGCGCGCGCCGCCTCATCCTCCGGCCGGCAGCTCAGCAGCAGATCCCAGTGCTGCTTGACGGCGCCACGCCGGTAGTCGTCGAGACGGAACTGGCTGGAGTTGTACTCGCTGGCGAGAGCGGCCAGGTAGTTCATGTAGAGGCGCTGCTGCTCGGGGGTGAGCGTTCCCTCAGCCGCAGCATCGGCCAACCGGTCAAGATCCGCCGTCGGGGCGATGCTCACCGTTCCGCGCAGGC
>JAKOYE010000028.1 GCA_029780675.1 Actinomycetes bacterium | reverse complement strand
CGCAGGCCCCCTGCCGTCCCGTCGTGTAGGACGCCGACCGCACCACGTCGCGCAGCAGCACGTCGTCGCGCTGGTTGCAGCCGTTGCCGTCCGTGTCGGCCCACGCCTCGCCGAACGCCGCCCGCCGGTAGACCGGCTTCGCGGCCGGGGCGGACGCCGTCGGCAGGCCCTCCAGCGTCGTCCGGGCCGCGGCGATCTCGGCGGGGGAGGCGTCCAGGAACGTGCCGGGGAGCGCGGGGCTCCCCGTGGCGGTCGTGGCGTCGGCGGCCGCCGGGGACGCGGGCGTCCGGTTCACCCACACCAGGACGCCGCCGGCGACAGTCAGCGCGACCGCGAGCCCGGCGAGCCCCGCGACCAGGACCGCCCGCCCTCCCGGACGCCGCGCCGTCGTCGTTGTGGTCATCCGCCGCATCAGTGTCCCGATCCCGGCCGCGGTCGCCGCCCGTTCGGCAGGCCAAGCCTGTCGTCAACCTAGAACAACACGCCCCTGAAAGGGTGTCCCTATGGGTTACGGACGCCTAGTCGCCAAAATGATGGGCGATCATGGCTGCCTGAGATGGCCGCAGCTTTGGCCCACCCGGCCGACCTGTTAGGCGAATCCCCGCCACGATTGGCAGACACCCTGTTGGGTTGGGCGCCACCGCGTGAAGCGGCCAAGAGGAGCAGCGAACGAGCACCAGTCGGGCGCAGGCGAGTCGCTGGAGTGCGTGACCACGGCAGTGACATCCAGTCGTGTCGCTGGTCTTCCGCAGCGAACATCCCGGCGAGTGCTTGGGTTGTCGCAGGGACTGGGAGAGAGAGCGCGCAGGGCCCCATGGTGTCGCATGTACCGGAGTGACAGCTGTGTCCAAGGCCCTGCGGGGTCGCGACACGACGCGGGCACGGGGGCCACCTGCCGGCGAAGCTCCCGGTTCAGCCTCGATCCGCCGAGGTGGTAGGCGTGCCTGGATGGCGAATGCTCCTGTGACAAGGAAGAATGGTGTTTGCGAAGACGCCATTCCCGCCTTGGACAGGAGCACTCGTAGTGCGAGTCTGCCACACCCTTGAACCGGTATTCGACGACCCGAACCTGATCGCTTTCGGTGGGCTGCCGGCGGTGATGAGGTTGGCCGA
>JAKOYE010000015.1 GCA_029780675.1 Actinomycetes bacterium | reverse complement strand
GACCTCGACCTGCTTGATGGTCACGGGATCGGCGTTGATGCCCAACACACAGGACGCCTCACACGGTGCCGGGCAGAGCCGGCCGGTGAACTCCGGGAAGTTGTTCGTGGCGTGCAGTCGTTCGATCGCGTCCCGCCACCGGTCCCGGTAGACCAGGTCGTTCCACTCGGGGATCAGGTTGCCCAGCGGACAGCCGTTGTGACAGAACGGGATCCCGCAGTCCATGCACCGCGAAGCCTGCTGCTGCAGCAGCCCGTGGTCGAAATCCTCGTAGACCTCGTTCCAGTCGCGCAGACGCAGTGGCACCGGCCGGCGCTTCGGGGTCTCGCGGCGGGTGTGCTTCAGGAAGCCGTTCGGATCAGCCACGGGACGCCCCCATGATCGCCTCGTCGACGTCGGCGCCGATGCGTTCGGCCTCGGCGATGGCCTCCAGGACGCGCTTGTAGTCGCGTGGCATGACCTTCACGAAATCCCCTACCTGTCGCGGCCAGTCGGCCAGGATGCGCTGGGCCACCGCCGAATCCGTGGCGTCGCGGTGCGCCACCAGGATTCCGTGCAGCCACTCGAGATCGTCGTCATCGGGCGCCTCGAGATCCACCATCTCGGTGTTGAGGTTGGCCGGCAGCTGACCATTCGGGTCGTAGACGAAGGCGATTCCGCCCGACATGCCGGCGGCGAAGTTGCGGCCGGTGGGTCCGAGAATCACCACCCGGCCACCGGTCATGTACTCGCACCCGTGATCCCCGACGCCCTCGACCACGGCGTGCGCACCGGAGTTGCGCACGGCGAACCGCTCGCCCACGGTTCCGCGGATGAACGCCTCACCACTGGTGGCGCCGAACAGGATCACGTTGCCGCCGATGATGTTGTCCTCGGCCACATAGTCCGCCGGGGCGTCGTGGGCGGGCCGCAGCACGATCCGCCCGCCGGACAGGCCCTTTCCGACGTAGTCGTTGGCATCCCCGTGGACCCGCAGCGTGATACCCCGCGGCACGAACGCACCGAAGCTGTTGCCGGCCGATCCGGAGAAGGTGATGTCGATGGTGCCGTCCGGCAGACCGTCGCCGCCGTAGGCCTTCGTCACCTCGTGACCGAGCATGGTGCCGACGGTCCGGTTCGTGTTGGAGACCTTCATCGAGAAGCTCACCGGGGTGCCGGAGTCCAGTGCCTCCCGGCACTGCGCGATCAACTGCTGGTCCAATGCCTTGTCCAGGCCGTGGTCCTGCCGCGAACTGCAGTACAGGTCCTGGTTCATGAACGCCGACTCGGCCTCGTGCAGCACCGGCCGCAGGTCGAGTTTGTGCGCCTTCCAGTGCGCGGCCGCCTGGCTGGTGTCCAGTGCGCCCACCTGACCGACCATCTCGTTGACGGTGCGGAAGCCCAGTTGAGCCATCAGCTCACGAACCTCCTCGGCGATGAACAGGAAGAAGTTCTCGACGAACTCCGGCTTGCCGGTGAACTTCTCGCGCAGCACCGGGTTCTGGGTGGCGACGCCGACCGGGCAGGTGTCGAGATGGCAGACGCGCATCATGATGCAGCCCGACACCACCAGGGGCGCGGTCGCGAAACCGAATTCCTCGGCACCGAGCAGAGCGGCGATCACCACATCGCGGCCGGTCTTGAGTTGGCCGTCGACCTGCACGACGATCCGATCACGCAGGCCGTTGAGCAGCAGTGTCTGCTGAGTCTCGGCCAGGCCGAGTTCCCACGGCGCGCCGGCGTGCTTCATCGAGGTCAGCGGGGTGGCTCCGGTGCCGCCGTCGTGACCGGAGATCAGCACGACGTCGGCGTGCGCTTTGGACACGCCGGCCGCAACCGTGCCCACCCCGTTCTCGCTCACCAGTTTCACGTGAATCCGAGCCGACGGGTTGGCGTTCTTCAGGTCGTAGATCAGCTGCGCGAGATCCTCGATCGAGTAGATGTCGTGGTGCGGCGGCGGGGAGATCAGCCCGACACCGGGCGTGGAGTGCCGGACCTCGGCCACCCACGGGTAGACCTTGTGGCCCGGCAACTGGCCGCCCTCACCGGGTTTGGCGCCCTGGGCCATCTTGATCTGGATGTCGGTGCAGTTCGTCAGGTAGTTGCTGGTGACGCCGAAGCGGCCGGACGCCACCTGCTTGATGGCGCTGCGGCGCCAATCGCCGTTCTCGTCGAATTCGAAGCGCGCGACCGCCTCGCCGCCCTCACCCGAGTTCGACCGTGCGCCAAGGCGATTCATGGCGATGGCGAGCGTCTCGTGGGCCTCCGCGGAGATGGAGCCGTAGCTCATCGCACCGGTGGAGAACCGCTTGACGATCTCGCCGGCCGGTTCGACCTCGTCGATCGGGACCGGCGGGCGAACGCCGTCCCGGAACTTCAGCAGGCCGCGCAGTGAGGCGATCCGCTCGCTCTGGTCGTCGACGAGCTTGGTGTACTCCTTGAAGATCGAGTACTGGCCGGTGCGGGTGGAATGCTGCAGCTTGAACACCGTGTCGGGGTTGAACAGGTGGTACTCGCCCTCGCGGCGCCACTGGTATTCCCCACCCACCTCGAGTTCGCGGTGCGCGCGCTCATCGGGCCGGTCGAGATAGGCCAACTGGTGGCGGGCGGCCACATCGGCGGCGATGTCGTCGAGGTCGATCCCGCCGACCGGGCAGGACAGGCCGGTGAAGTATTCGTCGAGCACCTGCTGGGAGATGCCGATGGCCTGGAACAACTGCGCGCCGGTGTAGGAGGCGACGGTGGAGATGCCCATCTTGGACATCACCTTCAGCACGCCCTTGCCGGCGGCCTTGATGTAGTTGGTCAGCGCCTTCTCGCGGTCGATATCCCCGAGCATGCCGCGGTCGATCATGTCCGAGATCGACTCGAACGCCATGTAGGGGTTGATCGCGCCGGCCCCGAAGCCGATCAGCATCGCCATGTGGTGCACCTCGCGGGCGTCACCGGCTTCGACCACCAGACCGGTCTGGGTGCGGGTGCGCTCCCGGACCAGGTGGTGGTGGACGGCCGACAACGACAGCAGCGAGGGGATCGGCGCCATGTTCATGTTCGACTCGCGGTCGGACAGGATCAGGATCCGCGCACCGTCGGCGATCGCCTTGGACGCCTCGGCTCGGATGTCGTCGAGGGCGCGGCGCAGGCCGGCGCCGCCCTTGGCGACCGGGTACAGGCAACGGATGACCGCCGCCCGCATCCCGTGCCGGTGGCCGTGTACCTCGTCCTCGGGATCGAGGTTGACCAGCTTGGCCAGTTCGTGGTTCCGCAGGATCGGCTGCGGCAGCAGGATCTGGTGGCAGGACTCCGGGGTCGGGTGCAGCAGGTCCCGCTCCGGGCCCAGCGTGGCCGACAGGCTGGTGACGACCTCTTCGCGGATGGCGTCCAGCGGCGGGTTGGTCACCTGGGCGAACAGCTGCTGGAAGTAGTCGAACAGCATCCGCGGCCGGGCCGACAGCACCGCGATGGGGGTGTCGGTGCCCATCGAGCCGAGGGCCTCGGCGCCGGTGCGCGCCATCGGCGCCACCAGCAGATTGAGCTCCTCGTAGGTGTAGCCGAAAGCCTGCTGCCGCAAGACGACCCGGTGATGCGGCATCCGACTGTAAGGACCCTGTGGCAGATCGTCGAGGTGGAACTGCTCGGCGTCCAGCCACTCCTGGTAGGGGTGCTCGGCGGCCAGTTCGGCCTTGATCTCCTCATCGGAGATGATCCGGCCCTGGGCGGTGTCCACCAGGAACATCCGTCCGGGCTGCAGACGCATGCGCTGGACGACCCGGGCCGGGTCGATGTCGAGCACGCCGACCTCGGACGCCATCACGACCAGGCCGTCGTCGGTGACCCAGATGCGCGAGGGCCGGAGGCCGTTGCGGTCCAGGACTGCGCCGACGACGGTGCCGTCGGAGAAGCAGACCGAGGCCGGTCCGTCCCACGGCTCCATTAACGAGGCGTGGTAGGCGTAGAACGCCCGGCGCGCGGGGTCCATGTCCGCGTTGCGCTCCCAGGCCTCGGGGATCATCATCAGCACCGCGTGCGGCAGGCTGCGCCCGCCGAGGTGGAGCAGTTCCAGGGCCTCGTCGAAGCGGGCGCTGTCCGAAGCCCCGGGGGTGCAGACCGGGAAGACCTTCTCCACGTCGGTGCCGAAGATGTCGGTCTTGATGAGCGCCTCGCGGGCCCGCATCCAGTTCTCGTTGCCGGTGACGGTGTTGATCTCGCCGTTGTGGGCGATCCGCCGGAACGGGTGGGCCAGCGGCCAGGAGGGGAAGGTGTTGGTGGAGAACCGCGAGTGCACGATGCCCAGCGCGCTTTCCATCCGCTCGTCCTGCAGGTCGAGGTAGAAGGCCCGCAGCTGGGGCGTGGTGAGCATGCCCTTGTAGATCAGGGTCTTGCCGGACAGGCTCGGGAAATAGACGGTTTCGCGTCCGGGACCGTCCTGGCCGGGGCCCTTGGTGCCCAGTTCATGCTCCGCACGCTTGCGGATCACGAAAGCCTTGCGCTCTAACTCCATCCCGGAAGCGCCGCCTACGAACAACTGGCGGAAGGTCGGCATCGCGTCGCGGGCCAGTGCCCCCAGCGAGGAGTCGTCGATGGGCACCTCGCGCCAGCCGAGGACGGCCAGGCCCTCGGCCTCGACGATCTTCTCGACCCCCTCGACTGCCAGTGCGGCGTCCCGGGAGGACTGCGGCAGGAAGGCGATGCCGGTGGCGTACGCACCTTCTTCGGGCAGATCGAACTCGCAGACCGCACGCAGGAACGTGTCCGGGACCTGGATCATGATCCCGGCTCCGTCGCCGCTGTTGGGCTCGGCTCCGGCCGCGCCCCGGTGCTCGAGGTTCAGCAGTGCGGTGATGGCCTTGTCGACGATGTCGCGGCTGCGCCGGCCATGCATATCGACCACCATGGCGACACCGCAGGCGTCATGTTCGTACGCGGGGTTGTAGAGCCCGACACTGCTGGGCATAGCACCTCACCCTTCACCAAGATTCCGCGCGGCGGTTCGGCTCAGGTATGGCCTGGCGCCGCGCCCCGTCGGGGTACCTCCGTGCGTCGGTGAACGGTGGCCCTTCAGTAGATCTAGACAGTTACCGAAACGATAGGCAGCCTGGGACGGAAGTGCCAACTTAGTCCGACCTAACCCCGAGTCCGACCTAACCCCGAGTCCGACCTAACCCCGAGTCCGACCTAACCCCGACGTGGCACAAGGCGCTCACAGTTCGACGAGCACGTGCTTTTCCGCGCAGGCCGCGGCGACTGCCGCGACGACGTCCTGGCTGCGCAATGTCTCCAGGTCGGCGATGGTGACCGAACCGCGGTCGGTGCGGTGCTGGGCGGCCACCCGGGAATCGCGGAGGCGTTCGGCGCGCTCGACCACGTTGCGGGCGAATCGGCCGTTCTGCATCACGTCGATTCCGTGGATACCGTCCGGCGCGAGGTAACCGCGCAACTGACGGCAGGCCGCGTTCAGGGCGTCGCAGGCGTCGGCGGCGATCACCGTCGCCCGCGGCCGGCCGTAACGCACCGCGATCTCGACGAGTTCATCGGGGTTGTACGACGCGAAGCGCAGTTTTCGGTTGAACCTTCCGGCCAATCCCGGGTTGACCTTGAGAAAGTCGTCCACCTCCCGCTCGTAGCCCGCGCCGATGAAGCAGAAGTCGAACCGGTGCACTTCGAGGGCGATCAGCAACTGGTTGACCGCCTCCATCCCGATCATGTCCGGGCGGCCGTCGTGGTGCCGCTCCACAAGGCTGTAGAACTCGTCGAAGAAGAGGATCCGGCCCAGCGAACGGTCGATCAGCTCGTTCGTCTTGGGCCCCGAGGAACCGATGTGCTCCCCGCAGAAGTCCGACCGCTTGACTTCGATGATCTCGGGATGGCGAACGATCCCCAGCCCGGCGAAGATCTTTCCCAGGGCTTCGGCCGTGGTGGTCTTGCCGGTTCCCGGGGGGCCGACCAGCAGCATGTGATTGGTCTGATTCGCCACCGGCAACCCGTGTGCCAACCGCAGGGCGCGGACCTCGATCTGGTCCTCCAGTTCGGCGACGGCCCGTTTCACCTCGGCCAAACCAACCTGGCCCTCGAGCAGTGCCCGGCCCTCGGACAGCAACTCCGCCCGGCGCTCGGCGTTGGCCTCATCGGCGCGGGCGTCGGCGGGCACCGCGGTGCCGACGTCCCACCTGTTGGTGCGGCTCTGGATGGTTTCCTCGTCGGTGACCACCAACTGGAGGCACGGGTCATTCAGCGCCTGCCTGGCCGCCTCGACCAGCACGCCGTTGATCGTCGCCTTGGACAACCAGCGTTCGGCACTGCCCTCGTCGCCCAACTGGCGGTGGGCCATTCCGCGGACGTAGGCCAGATCGGCGGCGATGAGCGGAAACTCGATCGGATCGATGACAGCCGCGGCGGTCTCCACATGATCACGCCGGAGTCCGGGCGCCGAACTCCCGGAGTCCACCCGCAACGCGACCCGATCCGCCCAGTCCAAGGCCACCCGGGCCTGTCCCAGGTGGGCCGCGGCGTGGGCGGCGAGAGCGTTGAGTCCGGCGGTGACGGCCGACATGACGATCGCCTGCGGCGCCAGCATCCGGGCGGCCTCGGCGAGGACGTCTGGCCAACGTTGCGTCGCAAACATCAGGTAGGCACGCACGTACTGCCGCCACTGGTGGTTTTCCGGGGAGTCGAGGAGGGCTGGGTCGGCCAGCAGGGAGTCGGCCCGGTCGAACTGTCTGTCGTCGATCAGCGCACTGGCCAATGCGATACCGGCATGTGAAGCCTCGGTGACGGTGATCGAGAGGTAGGGGCCCGCTTTGACCACCGCCGCCAGGGGGGAGCCCAACCGGTTGGACTCCCTGTGCAATCGGGCGCCGTAGGCGTACACCTGTTCCAGGGTCGTCAGATCCTCGTCGCCGGCGGCGATTCGGCCCAGCCAGGCGTCCGCCATCGAGCGGTCGACATCGGTCGCCGATGTGAACGAGGTGAGGGCCGCCGCGGTATCCGTTCCGAACACCGCCATCGCCTGATCGAAATGCCGCCGCGCGGCAACCGCGTTGCTGTGGCCGCTCATCGGCGTCCCGCCATGACCGGGGTAGCCGCAGCGTGTTCGGCGGGGCCACCCGAGACGTAGCGGTTCTCCGCCCTGAAGAACTCCACTTCCACGTCGTGGACGTCGCCGGGCGTCCGGACCTCGAGGTTCGCCGAGCCGGTTTGGACGATCGTGATGTCGGCGAGGCCGCGCCCCGTACCCGGCTCACCGACCTCGATCACCGTCGCAGGCCGCGGCGCCGGTGACACCGTGCCGTCGGTGACGCTCATCGTCGATCCGGACGCAGGCCGCGGTTGATCGGTGACCGTCACATAGGGCATCCGCACGCTGTCCCAGCGGTCCGGGTCGAGGGTGTGCACGGTGATCCGCTCGCCGGCAGCTGCGGCCCGGATGACGATCCGCTTGACGATGGCGTCTTCGGCGGCGATGTGGACCCGAGTGGGCTCCGCCGGGTCGGATAACGGGAGGAGAAGCCGGTCTCCGCCGGACACCTTGCCCAGGAGGATGCCGGACGGGCCGACGGGAATCTGCAGGAACGACGGCAGCGCACTGCGGGCCTGTCCGTGAAGTTCCCGACGGGGGCCGGCCAGGTTGTTGGCCAGCGCCCGCGCCTGCTCCCCGGGCAGCGATCGCAGTGCAACGCTGGGACACGCCGTGGGCGGCTGAGGGCTCTGTAATGTCACCGATGCGCAGCAGGTTCCGTCGGGAAAGATCGTCACGTTGTGGATGACGCCGTCGGCCATCTGCGACCACGCCTGGGCAAGGACCTCGGTGCTGATATCGGCCGGCCGATAGGCGTAGGTGGTCATCCACCCGGCGTCACCGCGCAGGCTTTGCCAGCGCCGGCCATGCGGCCCGAGGGCAGCCACGCCGAGTCGCCGGTCCAGTTCCGCGATATCGGTTGCGGTGGCAACCCTCGCCCGGACCCCCTCGCGCCGAAGCGCCGATGCGATGCGCTGCGCCGCGGCGAGTGCGGCCCTTCCCGCGGTGGGCCGCCACCGCAGGGCCTCCCCGTTGCCGATGTCTCGGACCCGCACCACCAGCCAGGTCTCCCGGCTACCCGCGTACGGCGCGGGGCCCACCAGCGTGTCGTAGACCCGCGAGTAGTCACCGGTGTTGCGACGACGCGCCCCGGTTGAGATCACGCTGACGGATTCGATCGTCAGCCCAAGGCTGTGACGCAGGAGCGGTACGACCGAGTCGGCGTCGATGAGATTGCTGGTGCGGGTGAACGCCGAGCCGGTGAGAAGTGTTGGCCGGTGGCGCTTTCCCATCACCTGGATGACAGCCACGGCTGTTCCCTCCTGGTAGCGAATCCCGCCGCCCGAGCGGTCGTTGGTCACCGTGACCGGTTCCTGCAGCGCGATCGGGCGGTTCCGCCGGGCGTAATGGCCCGCCCAGCGCCACAGCGGCTGACCGCGCCACGGCAGCACCAACGCCATGAGCCCGATGAGCAGACCCACGAATGCCCCGCCGACGTGGCCTCCGGCCCATCCCAGCATCGTGCACAGCAACAGCCCGATGACCACCGCGAGCCGGATGACGTCGCTCATCGCGCCCTCCTGCCCCGGGCGACGGCCGCGGCGAACACCGCGATCGCGGCGAGAGCGGTCGCGAACACCAACGCAACGTTCCTGGCCCGGTGATCGGGTGGTGGGGCCGCGGGCGGCGGTACCAGGACCCGACTCTGCGCGCCCGGTGCCACCCGCTCCCCCGGTGGCACATCGAAGGTCAACGCCGCGACGGGATCCACCACGCCGAAGCCGACCTGGTTGTCGACGCCGCGAGCCGGGTTGTGGGCGGTCTGCTGGATGCGATGGATCACCTGGTGCGCGGACAGATCCGGGTACTTCGCCCGAACCAACGCGGCAACACCACTGACATAGGCGGCGGAGAAACTCGTCCCCGAGAAGGGAACGCTCGCTTCACCGGGACGCGCGGGCGCGTAACCGTTGACCGCGGTGCCGGTGGCCCCGGCGAGGCCGACGATGCCGACGCCCGGCGCGGCGACGCCCACCCAGGGACCGGCCAGACTCGCACCGATCGGTGCACCCGTCGTGTCCACCGCTCCCACCGAGAGCACGTAGTCGGAGAACATGGACGGCGCCGACAGGGTCTTGACCTGCCGCCAATCGCGCGGGTCCTCGGTGTTCAGCGGGTCGAAGGCCGGGTTCTGCAAGCACCCGTTCTGGCCTTCGTTGCCCGCGGCGGCGATGACGACGGCATCCTTGACGGTCGCGGCGTACCAGACCGCGGCTCCCAGGGCACCCTGGTCGATCGGATCGGCCGTCGATGCGCATGCCGTGACGCTGACGTTGATCACCGCCGCGCCCAGGTTGGCCGCGTGCACGATGGACCGGGCCAGGGTGGCGACCGTACCGGCGCGTTCCCGGGATCCCGCATCATCCGGCGAGGGGTCAGCCGGCCTGAACAAGTCCGATGACTGTCTGATGGCTATCACGGTGGCGTGGGGAGCCACACCGACCAGCCCGTCAGTCGGGGCGGGAGCCGGGGCGGGCCCGGTGGGACCGACCGGTGCCGGTGCCTCATTCGGGCGCGGGGGCGCAGTTGGCGCACCTGTCACAGCCGGCACCGGCGGGTCGTCGGGGTGAGCCCGGGGCCGGTTGGGAGGCATCGGGGCCGGCATGGGCACACCCTGCGGTGCCGCGGCGATGATCGCGGCCACCACGGTCCCGTGCACATCGCAGTCGCTCAGGCCGTCGCCCCCTTGGACGTAGTCCCCGCCCGCCACCGGTCGCAACCGCGGGCTGGGGTTCACACCGGAGTCGATGACCGCGACCCGCACGCCGTTGCCGGTCGAGTGCCGCCAGGCCCGCGCAATGTTGAGCATCGTGGAACCGGGGGCGGGAAGGGTCACATCGGGGTGCGGGGCGGCGACCGCGCTGCGGCAGCGTCCGGTCTGACGCATGGTCTGTTCGGGGCCGGGCGGGCCGTCGGCCGGCACCATCGCCGGGTCCACCGACGGGGGTGTGATCGCCAGTGCAACCGGGGCATTGGGGGTTGCCGCCAGAAGGAACACCCCAGCCAGTGCGCCCAGCCGCGTCGCTGTTCCGGTGCTCATCGCATCCTGACCCAGGTGAACAGGCCACCGATCCAGGCAGCCAACGGCAGGGCGGCGACGATGGCGGCGAGCTCGAGCCATTCGGTCACCATGCGCACCAGCGGTGTGAATCTGGTGGCGGGCACCAGCAGTGCGGCGGCCAGGCCTGCACCGGCGAATGCGACGAGGGTCGCGGCCCCGACAACCAGCCCGGTGGGCGAATTCCATTGATTGCTCAGGACATAGCGCACCGTACCGACGCACACCGCCGCTGCCGCTCCCACCACCAGTGCGACCGCTTGGGTGCTGTCGGTGAAGACCCGCGCACGGCTGATGAAGATGAGCACGAACAAAACAGCCAGGACAACGGCGGCCACGCTGCGGGGTTGGCCGGGAACCAGCGTCGCCCAGACCGCCGGCGGCAGTGCAATGGCCGCCGCGATGCAGATACCGCGCAGCACGCCGTTGGCCCGCCTGGCGGCGCGGGCAATGGCCGTCCCCGAGGGAGTGGTGTTCCGGTCTCCCTCCTCCTCGGCGTCCTCATCGACGGGCACGACGGCGTCGACGGGCATCCCGTCGCCCCGGCGGAACAGATCACGACCGGTGATCGAACCGAAGTGCGGCGGCCGGATCCGGGCTGCCCAGAGCGCCATGGTCGGCGCGAGGGTGAGCAGGATGAGCAGTCCCACCAGAGCACCCATCCCCATCCACTGCGCGGGCATCTGAACGAACATCGCCGTTCCGGCGGCGGCCGCCACGATCATCGCCAGTGTCACCACCGTGGAGACGAAAGCCATGAATCTCTGGGTCAGAGCGAAGACGCCCGCCGCGAGCACCGCCGTCATCAACGCCGCGATGAACAGGTGGGGCGCGCCGGGATCGCCGGGCGCCGCCGATGCGAAGCCCACCGCCAGCAGTGGAACCGCGGGCCAGCTGAGCCCGAGAAGTACGTCGGAGCGGCCCGGCCACCAGCGCCATACCCAGGCGGCGCCGCTGGCGATCGCGAATCCGGCTCCCAGAGCGACGGTTGAGGGCACCCACGACTGGGTGCCGAGGCGGGTGTAGGCCGTGAGCCCGCACATGGTGGCGGCGACCATCGCGAGGATGCCCAGTGCGGTTCGTACAGCGGTATCTGGGGTGACCGGTGAGAAGAGTGTTTTACCCGTTCGAGCCAAGCCGGTGGACAGCGACTCGTACTGCGGATCGAAGGAGTCGCCCTCGCCAGCCGGAGCGAGCACCAGCGTTGTCCCGTCCTCGACCCCCAACTCATCGAGGGTCTTGGTCACGTCCAGCCGTGTTCCATTGGCCCGCTGGAGCTCATAGGCGATGGCGGCGTCCAGGCCGGGCTCCCCTCGCCGCTTCAGATCGTCGTTGAGCAGATCGACGACCCCGTCGATGAACGCTTCGATCGGCACGCCGGCCGGGTAAACCTGGGAGACCAGATGCTCACCGCAGATGACCGCGACCGCGCATCGGGCCGGGAATGCGACCGTCGCCATCATCGGGTCCGTTCGGCGTCGGGTACGTACTTGTCGGCGATCGCCGCAGCGATCTCGAAGAGCCGCAGTCGCGATTTCTTGTGCAATTCGTCAGCGGTGTTGATGATGCCGCCCTTGGCGAGATGCCGGTCGTAGGGCATGAATTCGACGGAGGCACCGCTCTGCCCGAATCGCTCGCTCAGATAGCTACGGGAGTCCTTGTCGTAACCGCCGCGGCTGTCATTGAGGATGACCATGCTGCGCGACACCAGCTCGTGGTAGCCCATGGATCGCAGGAGGTCGATCGAGCGGGTCACCGGCAGTGAGGTGTCGGCGGTGAGCCCGGAGACGAAGACGAGGGTGTCCGAGGAGTCCAGGACGGCTTTCATGACCGGGTGTTCGAGATCGTCGGAGGTGTCGACGACGATGACGTTGTGCGTCCGGCGCAGGCGCGCCACCACACCGTCGAACATCGCCGGGGCGAGCGGACGGGGCTGGTCTGAGGCGCGGTTACCGGCCAGAACGTCCAATCCGATCGCGTTCTGGCCCAGGTGTTCCCGGATGTCGGCATACCCCTGGACGTCGGTGTCGTTGAGAACCGCCGCGTAGTCACCCGGCGGTGACTCGTCGATGCGACCGGCCAGAGTGCCGAACCCCGGCACCGCGTCGACCGCGACCACGTTGTCCGGCCGGCACTCCCGGAAGACGGCTCCGAGGCAAGCGCTCAGCGTGGTCTTGCCGACCCCACCCTTGCCCGACACCACGGTGATGACGTACTGCTTGCGGATATGCCTCCGAATCCGCTCACGCAACTCGCGGTAGTGCCGTTCGGCCGGCGACTCACCGGGGTTCACCAGCTTGAATGTCATGGTGTAAGCGAGCTTTCGCCAGCCCGAACCCGGTGGAATCTTGCGCGGAGCGACCATGTCCGAGATCCGCAGGCTGCCCGATACGGACTCGGGCAGAGGGGTCCGGCGGGAAGGAGTCGAGAGGTGGGTCCTCGTCTCGGACCCGTTCAGGAGGTTCGTCACTAGACGGCCTTTCGGTAGGAGTGCCATTCGGCCTGGGCAGGAAGCCGGCGCAACATCTTCTGCATCGCGGCGGCAACAGCCGGGGACGAACCGGGGGCGACGATCATCCAGGTCTTGCCGTCGCGGCTGATGTGTTCGACGATCACTCGACCCTGCGGAGTGTCGATGACCGTCACGGCACCGTGGTCGATATGCACGCGAGCGGAGGACTTCTCGGTACCGGACTGGATTGCGGCGATGGACAACTGTGCGGATCGCTCCGAATCACTGGCCAGAACGAGGACTCTCACCTGATCCTCGTCCAGCCGTTGGCGGTCCAACGCGCGGCGGAGCCCCACGCCGCCACGAACACCCGCTATCAGTTCGTCGGCGTCAAGTGTCACCGGTGCGAGTTCGGCGGGCGCCAGGTGTCCGATGAGTCGCTCGATCTCGCCCGCGACGACCTGGGCGGCGGAGCGCTCGGTGGTCGCTGTTCCCGCTGCGCTCAGCCTGACCACGTCTCCGTAGCGTTCCAAAGTCACCCACCAGCGGGAGAACCTCGCCAGCAGCACGCGTTGCGGTTCCGTTGCGCACAGCGGAGTCTGCGCATTCATCAGCAGTGCGACGTCCCGGCGAGCGAGGACCGTCAGCCATTCGGTGATCACGGGATCGACGTCGCCGGCCCGGTCGAGCACAGCCGCCTGACGAAGTTCCGCGGCAACGGGATGGGCAAGCGCCACTTCCGGCTTCTCAATACTGGGAAGATGGGGTCGCAGCCCGAGTTCCGGTGCCACCACTTCGATTCCGGTCAGAACCTGCAGCACCCACAGTCCGTCGATTGATGTCGTCAACATGAGTTCTCTCCCCCGCACGGCGGTGGGGCGCAGCCTGTGCGCCCCACCGCCTGACGGATCTCGTTGCTAGAAAAGGTTCCCCATCATCACGTCGGTCTGGTGAGCGCTGTCGTTGACAGTGCTGATGGTTCGTCCGTGATGGTTCATGGTCTCGACCAGACCCTGCAGACCCCGCAGCATCTGTAGCTGGGCCTCCTGGAACGAGGTTCCCGCGGATCCCTGGAAGAAGTCGGCGATGGCGTTGGTCCGGTGCAGGATGTCGTCGTGGATCGACATCAGTTGGGCTGACCGGGCCCCGACGTCAGCGGCGAAATCGGCCACACCGCCGTGGTTGTAGGTGATGTTCTGGGACATGGCTGTAGCTCTCTCTTTCCGTGCGGTGAATGGTGGGGATCAGGCGTTCGCGGCGAAGCTGGTGAGATTGTGGGCGGCGTCGGCCTCGTGTTGCTCGATCATCGAGGCCGCCTGGCTCAGCCCGTTCGCAAGCCGGGTACCCCCGGTGATCGTCTGCTGCAGATCGTGATTGATCTGCGAGGCGGTGTTCACCGAGGCGAGTTGCGCTTGACCACCCCAGACCGCGGATCCCAAACCCTCATGCGATCCGAGGTAGCCATTGGCGATTGCCGTTGCCTGGCCCAATGCGGCCTCGATGGCCTGCTGGGTGGTGCGTAGCACTTCGGGCGTGACAACCAGTGTCATTGTTTCTCCTTTGCTGAATTTCGCTCCTGAACCCGGCCGGGCGCAGGAAATCTGAGTATTGAACGAGCTTCAAGGCCTGTCACTTCACCTTTTCCCGGCCGAAGTGCGGAACGTGTTTTCCTCGAAGGCTGCCCCGAAGAGTTAGCTGTGCAATCCCTTCGGGGGCGGCGCGACCGTGACGGCGATGCGCGCATGCGCGACACCGTCCTTGTCTGACGCGCCCCTGGCCTGACCGGAAGCGGCGACCGGTCCTGCCGGAACGGGACTCGTGCCGAGACCGGACAATCCGCCCCCTCCGCGGAGTTCCGCCGAGCTCAGCAGTCCGGGCTTCACACCTGTTGGCCGACCGGAGTTCTCCGCCGGGAAGCTGGCCGGCGGTCTGGTGAAGTTCGTCAAGCCAGCACCTGGCACCCCGGCGGCTCCGAGCCCGCCGGCCCCGCCCGCACCTCCACCGGGTGCGACAGCGACCCCACCGCCAGCCCCTGCTGAACCCGCCCCTGCGATGACCGCGGCCGGCATCCGACCCTCGCCGAGGCCGTTGCGGTCGAGGGAGCCGGACAGCATTCCCGCCATGGCCTGCGGGAAACTCGCCATCCCCTGCAGCGCCTGCATGGGCGCCTGGAACATGCCGGTCACCGGCTGGACGGCCCCCATCGCCGCCTGCATGGGTTGCATCAGGGCCGACGCCATTCCCCCACCCTCGGCTACCGCCCGGGCGGGACCTGTCGCGGCGTCGCCCACTGCGGTGACCGCCTGCGCCGACTCCTTCATCGCCTCCCCGGCAGCCGCCTGTCCGACCGACTGCGCCACCGCGGCGGCCGCGTTGGCCGGGGCGGTCGCCGCCGCGCCGGGCGGTGACATCGGCGGCGGCACTGCCAGAGCGGCGACCAGCACCGCCAACGCCGCACCATAGGCAGCCCCGGCACTGGCGTTCTGCGGCCAGAACTCACCGAAGTACGCGGCGTCCAGTGCCACGATGGCCGGGGTCAACGCCCCCAGAACCAAGGGGTTGAGCGCCACGTCAGCGGCCTGTTCGGCCCGGTTGGCGAGCGCAACCTCGGCAGGGATCATCGCGGACACGGCGGCTTCGTACGCCGCCACCGCCCCCGCGGCGATCGGCGCCTTCCCCTGAACCCACATGGACAGAAGCTGCAGGGCGGTATTGAGTCCGGTGCAGGTGGCCGCCGAAGCAGCACCGCCGACACCCTCGAAATCCACCGCTGTCGCGGTCGTGTTCACCGTCGACGTGGTGAATGCCACCTCGTTGGCCGCCATCAGCGCCTGCCATGCGGCACCACTGGCCAGCGTGGTCGCCGTACCGGCCGCCCCTGGCCCGATCAGACGCAGGTAGTTCGCCTCCGGCGGCGATGACGGCCACGCGGGATCCGGCATGTCGACCCGCCCTACAGCGCGAGCGCCGCGTTGTTGACGGCGTCGGTGACGGTGTAGGTGGCAGCTGCGAGGGACTGTGCGCCAGCGAACAATCCGCGGTTGGACGCATGTTCGCTGGCGGTCCCGATGTACGACGCTCCGGCCGCATTCAGGGCCGCCGCGAACTCGAGGGAGTCCAGATCCGCCCCCATCGGCATTACGCCAACGAGCGCGGCCGATGCTGCTGCTGTTGCCGCAGCGATAGCGGTCGCCGTACCGCTCTCGGTAGCCGCGGAGAGTCCGACAGCACTGGCGCTGACATTGAGAACCATGTTTGCTCCATTTCGCTCGCCGTGCTCCGTAGCTACGACGCGGAAGCGATACTAGGGCGGGCTTGCAGGGTGCGCCAAGTCACCCTGTGGAGATGTTTCAGCAAACAACGATTCTTAAACCGGAGAACAGCACAAATAGGTCCGCACAAGCGCATTTTTGCGCACAGGGCTACGCCAGTGGCGCCGCCCAGCTACTCCCCGGTGAACTCCGGCGCGCGCTTCTCGAACATCGCCTGGATGCCCTCCTTGAGATCGCGCGAGGGCAGGAAGGCGGAGTTCCAGGCCGCGACGTAGCGCAACGACGCGGCGACGTCGTCGACGCGTTGCTCGTCGAGCACGTCCTTGATGCCCCGGACCGTCAGCGGGCTGTTCGCGGCGATCTCGGCGGCGGTGGCGTGCGCGGCGGCCAGCGTCGCCTCGGCATCGGCGAACACCTCGTTGACCAGACCGATCTTTTCGGCACGGGCGGCGTCGATGTCCTTGCCCGTGAGGGCCAACTCGCGCAGGTGACCGTCGGAGAGGATGTAGGGCAGCCGGGCCAGGCTGCCGACGTCGGCGACGATGGACAGTTTCACCTCTCGGACCGAGAACTTGGCGTCGGCGCTGGCGTAGCGGATGTCCACCGCGCTGATCAAGTCCACCCCGCCGCCGATGCACCAGCCCTGGATGGCGGCGATGGTCGGGGTGCGGCAGTCGGCCACCGCGCTGATCGACTGCTGCATGGCCTTGAGCTTGGTGTGGAAGGTGGTCCGCGGCTTCGCGGTCACCTCGCCACCGCCCCCGGCGGGCAACATGCCGCCCATCGCCATCAGGTCCAGCCCGTAGGAGAAGTTGCGCCCCGACCCGGTCAGCACGATCGCCCGCACCTGAGGGTCGGCGTCGAGTTCGGCGAACACCACCGGCATCTCGTCCCAGAACGCCGGCCCCATGGCGTTCCCCTTGCCCGGGCCGATCAGGGTGACCTGGGCGACGTGGCCGGAGACCTCGACGGTTAGCGATTCATACGCGCTGCTCATAAGCACAGAGGCTACGACGGGGCCGGGCCGTCGGCCGCACCGCCCTCGCCGGCCCAGTCACGTGCGAAGCGCAGGAAGGCGTCGTTCTCCGCGGGCGCGCCGATGGTCACCCGGGCCCCTTCCGAACCGTACGGGCGCACCAGCACCCCGGCCTGTGCCGCCGCCGTGGCGAAACCCGGCGTCCGCTCCCCCAGCGGCAGCCAGACGAAGTTGGCCTGCGATGCGGGGAGCCGGTATCCCAGCCCGGCCAGTTCGGTGCTGACCCGGCGCCGTTCGGCGACGACGGCATCGGTGCGGGCCAGCAGCTCCCCGGCGGCCTGCACCGAGGCGATCGCGGCGGCCTGGGCGATGGTGCTGACCGTGAACGGCACGTAGACCTTGCCCAGCGCCGTCATGATCTCCGGATCGCCGACGGCGTACCCGACCCGCAGACCGGCCAGCCCGTAGGCCTTCGAGAATGTCCGCAGCACAACCACATTGGAGTAGTTGCGGGCCAGCGCGAGACTGTCGGGCAGCAGGCCGTCGCGGACGTATTCGACGTAGGCCTCGTCGATGACGACCAGGATGTCGGAGGGCACCGCGGCCACGAACCGGGCCAGTTCGGCCGGATCGACCACCGTGGAGGTGGGGTTGTTCGGGTTGCACACGAAGATAAGCCGGGTCCGCTCGGTGACCGCGGCGAGCATCGCGTCGAGGTCGAAGGTCTCATCCCGTAACGGCACCTGGACCGGGGTGGCGCCGGCGACCCGCACCTGCAGCGGGTACACCTCGAAGCTGCGCCAACCGAACAGCACCTCGTCACCCGCCGAGCAGGTGATCTGGACCAACTGCTGGCACAGGCTCACCGAACCGCAGCCGACCGAGATCTGTTCGGTGCCGATGGCGCCGGCCGGGCTGAGGTAGCGGGCCAGGTGCTCTTTGAGTTCGGCATGGCCGTTGTCCGGGTAGCGGTTGATCCCGTCGGCCGCCGCCGCGATCGCCTGCCGGACCCCCGGAAGGGGACCCTGCACCGTCTCATTGCTGGCCAGTTTGATCGCGCCCGGGACCGTCCGGCCCGGGGTGTAGGCCGGCAAGGCGGCCAGTTCGGGGCGCAGTCGGACCGTCATCCGGCCAAGTTTAGGGGCGGCCTTTTGCCATCGGTCATCGGCGCTGTGTACGCTTCCCGTGGTTCAGGAGGCGTGCCAGAGCGGCCGAATGGGACTCACTGCTAATGAGTTGTCCCCCTTCAAGGGGACCGGAGGTTCAAATCCTCTCGCCTCCGCCGCGGCCGACTCGTCGGCCACGAACAACTGAATGACGGCGCCCGTAGCTCAACGGATAGAGCATCTGACTACGGATCAGAAGGTTAGGGGTTCGAATCCCTTCGGGCGCGCTCTCTAGCAGAGGAAACGTCTCAAGCCGTGAGACGGAGACCTCCGGAATCCGCCACTTTCCCCGACTCCCCATCGTTATGTCATCGGCCGCAAGTCGGTCCAGAACTTCACGGGCATCGGTTGACGTCCCCGCACCCAAGCCCCAGCCAGGTTACGAAGACGATGTCCGACAAGTGGCCATAGCCAGACATCGTGGACTTCGCAATGTTCGTAAACGACACGTATTGCGCCGGGCCCCGACGCTGCGCCGCGAGGCGCGGACCACCTCCGCGCTGGAGGGTACCTGCGCCCCTCAGGCAGGTGCTGACTGCTGACGCAATGAACCCGCGACGTTCCGTCTGTTCCTAGGCTCATCCACCAAGGACCGGGAGTAGCAGTCGCGACGATGATCTGATGGTGTTCAGGCTGCTGGTGCCAACGCTGGCGTGGCGGAAGTTCATGATGGCGGGCGTGTCGGGGTTTTGATCATCGCTGGTGAGCACCAGTTGGATGCGGTGTCCTGGCCCGAAGCGTCGGGCGTTGGGCACCAGGGGAATCCGATACTCGACATCCTTGCCGATCGGTACGGCGACGGCGGTGCGGCATGGCAGCGCAGGCGCTCCGGGAACGCTGGCTGCCGCATCTACCGTCGGATCCCCTTCCGCAGAATGCCCCCCGGGGTATACCATGGGGGCATGAGCGATCACGAACACGACCACCACAGCGAGATCCTCGGCACGCTGAATCCGCAACACCGTGCGCTACGACAGATGATTCCCGATGTCTACAAGGGCTTCGGCGAATTAAGCCGAGCGGCGTTGAGCGCGGGGGCACTTGAGACGAAGACCAAAGAGTTGATTGCGATGACCATCGGGGTGGTCCACGGCTGCGACGGATGCATTGCGTCGCACGCCCGGGGAGCTGTCCGCGCCGGTGCCACCAAGCAGGAGGCGGCCGAGGCGATCGGCGTCAGCATCCTGATGCACGGCGGACCCGCCACGATCTACGGTGCGCGCGCCTTCACCGCATTCTGCGAATTCGCTGACGCGGCCGAGAATCCTCCGGGGTAGGCCGCACGACCCAATCAGGTAGGCGCAGAAGTTTGAGTCAGAAACGAATGGAAGATCAGATGACATCACCACTCGGCGATCACGAAACGGCCACCGGGATGCCCCGGATCGGCGATCCAGCCCCGTCCTTCACTGCCGAAACCACCCAGGGCCCGATCAACTTTCCCGGCGACTACTCGGGCAGGTGGGTGATCTTCTTCTCCCACCCCGCCGACTTCACCCCCGTGTGCACCAGCGAATTCATGACGTTTGCCTCAATGCAGGACGAATTCGCCCGCTACAACACCGAACTGGTCGGGCTGTCCGTCGACGGCCTCTACAGCCACATCGCCTGGCTGCGCACCATCAAAGACAAGATCACCTTCCGCGGCATGAAGGATGTGGAGGTGACCTTCCCTCTGGTGGAGGACATCTCCATGGAGGTCGCCCGCAAGTACGGGATGATCATGCCCGGCGAGGACGCCACCAAGGCAGTGCGTGCCGTGTTCGTCATCGACCCGAAAAGCGTGGTCCGCGCAGTGATCTACTACCCGCTGAGCACCGGCCGCAACTTCGACGAACTTCTCCGTCTGGTCAAGGCGTTGCAGACCGCCGACCACTACGACGTCGCCACGCCGGCCGACTGGCGCCCGGGTGAGCCGGTCATCGTCCCGCCGGCTGGCTCCTGCGGCACCGCCAAGGACCGCATGGAGGGACACGACGCCGACGTCCATTGCGAGGACTGGTTCTTCTGCACCAAGCCCATCCCCGCCGAGGAGATCGAGGCGGCCATCCGGGTGCCCGGCCGACCCTGAACGGTACGGACAGTTCAACGAGAGGTTTGATGGAGACCATGACGACCGAGATAGACCTGAGCATCGACAACGGGATCGACGCCGAGACCCGCGTCCGCATTACTGAGGGCCTCGCCCGACTGCTTGCCGACACCTACACCCTGTACCTGAAGACCCACAACTACCACTGGAACGTCACCGGCCCGATGTTCCAGACACTGCACCTGATGTTCGAGACCCAGTACACCGAGTTGGCACTGGCCGTCGATCTCATCGCCGAGCGCATCAGAGCTCTGGGTGCCAAAGCCCCGGGCAGCTATGCCGAATTCGCCCGTCTCACAAGCATCCCCGAAGGGTCCTCAGACCCGAGTGCCACCGACATGATCCGCGATCTCGTCGCCGGACAGGAAGCCGTGGTCCGGACCGCCCGGGCGTTGTTCCCGGTGGTGGGGGAGGCCCACGACGAGCCCACCGCCGATCTGTTGACACAGCGCATGCAGATCCACGAGAAGACCGCGTGGATGCTCCGGAGCCTTCTCCAGCCCTGATACGACCGCGGCGCCGTCGGGGTGTGGTGGATTGGACGACTTTGGCAGTTGACCGTCGGATCCACACGGGCGTGCCCTGGTAAGGGTCACGTCTGCGAGGAATTCTGATGTCAGACGTGAATCCCCGACCGGCATCGGGAGCGGTCGCTGATCTAGGCTGAAGCCTCGGCTCAGCCTGTGATAGCGGTGCCCTGCCGCACGGCCGACGGAGGAACGGGGTTTGCCGATGTCGGGCCTTTCTCCTGCAGCGCGCTTCGGTTGTTCCGTCTTTCTCGTTGGGTTGTGGTTGGCAGGACCACAGGCTGTGGGCCTCGCGGTTGCTGACATCGGTGATGACTCCACGAATTCCGTTGGTTCTGCACGTGCCGCGGGCGGCGCTCCGGCGGATTCGCGCCTTGATCGACGGCGTGCGGCAGCGCGCTCAGACACTCCCGGGAAGGCCGATCGGGGTGGGCTTGAGCAGCATGACGCCGCCACGAGCCTAAGAACGCGGGTGACCGCTCCGATGGTGTCGACTCCGGCCAGCACAAAGATCGGCTCCGAAAGCAGGCTCTCCGAGGTGCGGGGTGCGCGACTGGACCGCGCGGACCTGTGGCAGGCCGATCTCGTCGGCGCCAACCTGCGTTCGGTGACCTGGACCGACGTAACCTGCCCGGACGGTGCGGCCAGCAGTACCGGCTGTTCCGGCAACTCCATCACCAGCGCCGACGAGTGGTACCCCGTCCAGCCCGCGGCGGGCTTCGACAAATGGAAGTACGGGTGGTATGAGTACCGACCGACGCTACGTGCCACGCCGGGAGCTCCCCTCGTCGGCGGCGACGCATATGGCAGAGATGGCGTCCAGGGCATGATCAAGAACTCCTCCGGCCAGCGCGTGATGGTGATGCTGTACCGCGGAAACGGCGACAAGGGTTACGAGCAGACAGTTTTGGAAGATGGTGCCGAGGTTCCGTACCAGTTGCCCATCAGCAGCATCCCACTGGAGTTCTACCCCGCGGTGACCGGCCAGGTTCAGTCTTTGCAGCTCAATTCGCGCGGTCAGTACTACGACGTGCTGAACCCACCCACGGTGGTGTTCGAAGGCGGTGGTGGACAAGGGGCAACCGCCCGCGTCGTCCTCTACGACAACGACGCGGAGAACGAACAGGGCCACGTGATCGGCGGACAGATCGTCGGGTTGGAGATCACCAACCCGGGCGGCGGCTACACCAGCGTCCCGACGGTGGTGTTCGACACGGGAGGCTCGGACGGCGAAGGTGCCACGGCGCAGGCCTTCCTCGGCGGCCAGGCCTCGAGCACGATCACATTGCCCGCCAAGCTTTCTCTGACGGACCCACTCATCGGGAGACCGTCGTCGGCATTCACCCCGGTCGGCAGCACAGATCCGGTGTCCGAACGAACGGGCTGGAAGGAAGGCGAATCCCACCACGAGATATCGGGCGGAACGACCCTATGGCTCAAGCGGGAGAACGACGGCTGGAAAGTGCCCGCTTCCGATGCGTACAAGGCACTCTACGGAGATCCCAACACCCGCGGATCCAGTGACTGGGCGATCTTCACCATCGTCATCGAGAAACTCGGCTGACGGAGGTGTGTCAATCGCCCGCAAAGGCCCCGTCGACACTCGAGCACATTTTCAGAACCCGGTCCATTTGCGTCAGGCGCAGCACTTCTGCCACATGGCCCGACGATCCGACCAGCCGCAGGTCGCCATCGGCCTGCCGAGCCAGTTTCACAGCACTGATCATGGCGCCCAGCACCGCCGAGTCGATGGAATCGACATCGGTCAGATCAAGGACCAGCCGGGCCCGTCCTCGGCGCACCTGCTCGGCCAGCGCATCCCGTAGCGCCGGCGCGGATGACGTCGTCAGTCGACCTCTCGGCCGCACGACGAATGAGTGGTTCGGGCCTTCGAACGCGGGGAACACATTCTGCTCGTCGCAGTTCACAGTTCGTTCCGGTCGTTGTCCCGACGTATCGCGACGATGGTGACATCGTCGACGGGCGGTTGCTTCCTGGTCAGCTCCTTCACCGCCGCGCACATGGCCTCGGGGTCCGGGTGTCCGGCGAGAAAATCGAAGGCCTCATCGACGATGGATTGCTCGCCGAGCAGGTCCAGCAATCCATCGGAGGCGATCACCAAGATGTCGCCGGGGTTCATCACCAACTGATGGGCGGTCCAGGTGCCGTCGAAGTTGACCCCCAACGGCAGGTCATCACTGCGCAACGGCTGGACCTCCCCGGAACTCCGCAGCAGCGCCGCGATCCCGTGTCCGGCGTCGATGTAGATCAGCGTGCCCGACTCCGTCTCCAGCCAGGCTTGGAAGAGCGTCACAAAACTCCCGGTGCGCGCCAGATCGTCGCCGAGTTGCTGGTCGACCGAGCCGATCGCGGCAGCCGGGTTCAACGTATGCCCGGCCTGGTCGAAAGCGCGGGACGTGGCACGCAGCGCGGAGCGCACATTGGCGGCGACAATCGCGGGCCCCAGCCCCTTACCCATGACGTCGGCAACGGTGACGCTGACGCCGTCGGGGACGAGGTAGTGGTCATAGAAGTCCCCGGCCACGGCGAAGGCCGGCTCGAAAAGGGTGGCGATGGTGTAGCCGGGCAGATCGCCGAGTGGCGGCGGTAGCAACTGATGTTGCACTTCCACGGCCCGCTGCAGCGCATCGGAGCTTGCGAGTTCGCGCTGCGCCCACGCAGCCAACTCGGCGAAGGTGGCACGATCCTGGGTGCTGAGACGTCGCGGTTCGGTGTCGTAGACGCAGAAGGTCCCCACCGGGTGTCCGCCCGGCCCGTAAAGCGGGAAACCGGCGTAGAACCTGACCCCGCCCTCCGCGGCGACCGCGGGGAGTTCGGCAAACTCCGAGTCGGCAAGGTCCTCGAAGATCAGCGCCGGGTCCTCGGGTTCGCGATACGCTCGCGCGATGGTCGCTCGGCACACCGACTGGTTGCGGGCGACGTTGAAGTCCGGGTTACCGGGCCCACTGAACTGCTTGCACCATTGGTGATCGCGATCCATGAGGTTGATGGCCGACATCGGTACCCCCAGGGCGACCAAGGCCATGCGGGTGACGTGCGCGAACCGGTCTTCCGGTTGGGAGTGGAACATGTGCAACTGGTCGAGGGAGCGCACCCGGTCCGCTTCCACCTCGGGCGGCAGCGCGTACCGGTCGGGCTCTTCGGTCATCGCCCGGGATCCTTTCGGCGGGAAAGCGACGTTCGCACTACTCCTTGGGGGACCAATGCGAGGTTTCGGACGCGAGTCTAAGCCCAGCCACACGAGATACCCGGCAAACCCTTCAGCCGGAACGACAAACACACGGCCACCCGCACCGGCCGGTTCTGATAATTTCAAACCTATAGCAATGTGCACATGCTCGAGATTCGCGGGCCAAACACCCCCTAGACCAGGGTTCCTGGCTCAGCCATGCCTGGTTTTCGCACATTCTTCTTCGGCTCATGGGATTTCGCCTTGACGCTGACCACTGGGTCCTCGACCCGGGCCGCAGCAACGTTGACGCACTGGGGTCGCGGAATCTCCGTAGCGGTGCTCATCCTGACAATTCTCAATTGGCTCGGCTGGGCAAGCGGCACCGAGTCGTTGACACGGATCTATCCAACCTGGCCGCCGATGATGCCGTGGTCTGCGCTGTGGCTGGCGACGCTCAGTGTGGCGATCCTGGTGCAGTCCGGTAACCCACCTCTTTTCCGAGTGTGGGTCGGACGAGGGATCGCGACCCTGGCGGGCGCGACCGCAATGATCGTCACCGCGGAGTATGCAACCGGACGGGCGTTCGGTATCGATCGTGTGTGGTTCGCGGATGCGGTACCCGCGCTGGAGTCGAGTTGGATGGGACGGCCCGCCGCACCCACCGCGATGGCGATCATCTTTCTGTCTGCCGCTGTGGCCGTCATTCGACTGGACTGTCGCGGGATCCGCTCCACCTGGGTGGTCTGTCTGGTCGGTGCGATGACCACCGCTTGGGTGGCTGTGCTCGCTTACCTCCTTGACGCCATGGATGTGGTTGACGCCGCGGAAGCGACCGGAATCGCCATCACTACCGCCGTGGGTCTGCTCCTCCTTGGCGCGGCGACCTTATTGATGCGACCTGACCGAAATCCGGTCGGCTGGTATCTGGCGCAACCGAACAAGCGGAGCCTGTTCCGGCTGACGGCCTTCTTCCTCCTCTTCCCCTTCATCGTCGCTTTTTCGCGACTCGTGTTCATGGCCCTCGGTTTCGGATCCGACGCTGCGCTGGCGCAATCGGCGGTCGTCGGGACTGCCATCGCCGCGGGGATCGTCGTTTATCTCAGCGGGCGTGAGCAACAACTTCTCGCGGCGGTCGCGGCCGAGCGGACATTGCTGCGCGCGACGTCGGACGGGATGCTCGACCCGCAGGCTCTGCTGGAGGCGATTCCCGGCCCGAACGGGCAGGTGGTCGACTTCCGCTACCTGATGGTCAACCACGCCGCCTGCGCCTACCTCAGAGTCGCCGAGGACGACCTCGTCGGGCACAGCCTCCTGGACCTGTCACCCCAGTTGGTGGGATCGGAAATCTTCGAAGGCTACGTCCGATGCGTCGTGGCCGGCGAGCCGTTCATCGTTTCGGACTTCCACCACGTCAGCAAGTTCCTCGCCGCTTCCCGCTACTACGACATTCGCGCTACCCGGGCGGGTCCACACCTGATCACCCTGAGCTGGACCGACGTCACCGAGCGCTACCAGAGCGCCACGCGGCTCGCCGAATCCGAGCGACGGTACCGACTCCTCGCCGAAAATGCCGCCGATGTCGTCTGCCACGTCCGGGACGGCAAGTGGGTCTGGGTATCGCCGTCCGTTGAGTCGGTACTCGATGCGCCCGCGGAGTACTGGCCCGGCCGGGACATTCGTGAAGTCACTCTGCCGGAGGACTTCGCCGCCAACGCCGAGAAACTCGCCGCCGTCGCCGCGGGCGGTTCGGTCCAGGAACGCATCCGGGTGATCTCCCGGCGCGGCATCATCCATTGGCTTGATGTGCATGCCAAGCCCTTCTACGGACAAGATGGCCGCCAGGACGGCGTGACGGCCACGCTGCGGCTGGCCGATGCCCAGGTGGCGGCAGAGGCGGTGGCGGCAGAGGCGCAACGGCGACAAGCCAGCGCCGATGCGCGGCATCGCCGACTCATCGCCTACTCGATCGTCCCCACCAGCCTCAATACCGTCGACGGCCGATTCGTTCTGGCGAACCGGGCGATGTGCGACTTCTTCGGCTACGACGAGCAGACATTGCTCACCAAGACCTGGCAGGAGTTGACGGCACCGGAGTACCTGGAGGAGAGTCGGGCTGCAGTCCAGGACATCCTGGCCGGCCGAAAGGACTCCTACCGGATTATCAAGCAGTACATCCACGCCAATGGCAGCCGCATCTGGGGGGATTTGTCGCTGGGTCGGCTCACCGACCACGACGGTGAAGTGGAACACCTGATCCGGCAGATCGTGGACATTACCGAACAGGTCGAGTCACGCCGGCGCCTCGAAGAGGCGCGGATCAGCCAGGCTGAGTCCGACGCCCTGGCTCGGGGGCTCATCGAGAACTCCGTCATCGCCACGGCACTGGCTACGCTCGACGGCCGTTTCGTCCAGTTCAACCAGGCGATGTGCGACCTGGTCGGTTACGACGCAGCCGCGCTCGGCCAGATGAGCTGGCAGGACATCACCGCCAGCGAATTCCTCGAGGCCGAACTTGACGCGATCCCGGCCATCATCTCCGGTGAGATCGACGTGTACCGGGTGCGCAAGCAGTTCCTGCACGCCAACGGCCGGCGCACCTGGGGCCACATGTCGCTGAGCGTCCTGCGAAACGCGGATGGCGAGCCCCAACGTCTGATCGGCCAGATCGCCGACATCACCGCCGATGTGGAGATGCGCGAGCAACTCGAGGAAGCCCGGCGTCAGCAGGCGATCGCCGACGCCCGCTACCGCCGATCGATGGATCACGCCGCGATCGGCATGTGTCTCATCACGCCCGAGGGCCGCTTCGAGGACGTCAACGAGGCGTTGTGCAAGCTCTTCGGGTACGACGCGGAAACGCTGAAGCAGAAGACGTGGCAGGAGTTGACTGCTCCGGGCTATCTGGACGCCGACCTGAAGAGGGTCGAGGAAATCCTGGCAGGCCGCCTGGAGTCCTACCGCATGCTCAAGCAGTACGTCCACGCCGACGGCCATCTGATCTGGGGGGATCTTTCGGTGAGTTGCATCCGGGACGCGCGCGGCCGGGTCGAGAATTTCGTCTCGCAGATCGCCGACATCACCGCGGCGGTGGAGGCCAACGAGCGCAACGCCTTGCTGAACCAACGAATCACCGAGGAACTGGCTACGGCGGCCGCGTATGTGGAGTCCATCCTGCCGCGCGGTCTCACCGGCGACGTGTGTGTCTCATCCCGGTACCTGCCGTCGCGCGAACTCGGTGGCGACTGCTTCGACTACTCCTGGATCGATGACGACCATCTGATGGTCTACCTCATCGACGTCTCCGGCCACGGAATCGAACCCGCCCTGCTGGCGGTGTCGTTGCAGAACATGCTGCGCTCCAGAGCGTTCACCACCGAAACCCTGCTCGCGCCCGAGTCGGTCATGGCCGAACTGAACCAGCATTTCCAGATGGAGCAGCACGGTCACCACTACTTCACCATGTGGTACGGAGTGTACGAGCGATCCACTCGGACACTGCGGTACGCCAATGCAGGCGCCCCGCCCGCCTTCGCGTTCGACCCCGAGACCGGCGCCGGGAGCATGTCGGGCCGTCACACCACAGCAACGGAATTGGCGTCGAACGCGCTACCCGTAGGTGCTTTCCAGAAGACCAGGTTCACGACGGACAGCTTCACCGTCCCGACTGGGTGTCGCATCCTGATATTCAGCGACGGTGCGAGCGAGCAGACCCGCGCCGATGGTTCGCAACTGTCCCTGCGGGCCTTCAGGGATCTGGTCTCCCGGCTTGCCGCGTCGGTGGACTTCACGATCGACACTCTCGTCGACGAACTTCGCCTCCTGACACCGAACGGCGTTTTCGAGGACGACTTCTCACTGATCTATCTGACGTTCAAGTGAGGGCGGGGGCGCCCGGCGCCGATCGACGCACTACTTCCCGGCGCCGGCTAACCGCTCAGGGCCGCAGCGCGGACAACCGCGTGGACGACAACACGAACGCCGTCATGAAGTCGATCAGCGTGTCCCGTCCGATGTCGAGGTCCCCGCTGAGCCACATGACACCGACGTCAAGGCCTCCGCTGATGATCGTCAGCGCCATCAAACGCGAGTCCTCTTCCGAAGGAGCTGCAGGGCCGAGCAACCGTCTTCCCGACATCATCAGTTCGGCAAGTGTGGTCACGAGTTGTCGCCGTTTGCATCGAAGTTGCTCGGTGGACTGAGACTCGATCAGGAATCGTCCGCGGCGCGGGTCCACCGTCACGAAGTCGACGGCGGCCGCCACGCACGCCCGCAGTCGGGTGTGAGCCTCAGCTTCGGTACTGGCGATGGCCCGGGCGAAGGCGTCGCCCGCCTGCGCGATGAGCAGATCGTTGAGCGCCATCAACGCGTCGTCACAGGTACCGAACTGCTCGTAGAAGTACCTGTCGTTGAGACCCGCGGCCGTGCAGATCGCTTTGACGCCAAGTCCTGTGACCCCTCTGTCCGCCACGACATCCAGGGTCGCGTCCAGTAACGCGGCGCGGCGGCGGTCGCGTCGCTGCTGCGCGCTGACACCGCCGTAGTTACGCGGCGCCTGGGGTGTCACGGGGTGTCCTCTTGACGTTCGGACGAATCTGGTGAAGCCTAGCACCAGAATCAATGGTGGTGCCCACCACGTCCGGAAGAGGTGCCCGTGACCGCTGTCGCCGATCCCGCTGTGTCTGATACCCCGGTGTCCGATCGCCCGATCTCCGATCCCCCGGTGTTCCGGGAGTTCCCCTTCACCATCGGGTTGCGGTTTCTTGCCCCGGGCGACATCCGGCCGACCCCCGAGCAACGGGAACGGTATCGGCGCTTCACCCAGATGGGCGATCCCCTGGCCGACGACCTGGTCGCGGCGTTTCGCCGGCTACCCGCCGGCGTCGGGCGGGCCCAGTTCGAGACGGCACTCGAACACGGCATCGACGCCGTCGACGACCCGATACCGGAGTTGACGGCGTTCTTTGCCGCGGTGGACGCCCGACCGTACTGGGTGGACCAGAGGAAACTCGACTACGCGGCCCGGGTGGCGGCACGTATCGGCATGGTCGCCGGTTTCACCTCGATGTCGATGTTCTCGTTGATGGGCGGGTACCTGGCCTCGCGGGCCGACAAGACCCTGGTCTACACCGGGGATCTGGAGGCGATGGCACCCCGGCGTCTGGCCGAGACGCTGACCTGGACCGTGGATGTCACCGCACCCGGGGCGTTGGAGCGCTTCGCTCCCGGCTTCACCAGCACCCTGCGGGTGCGGCTCATGCACGCCATGGTGCGGGCCGGTATGAGCCGGCGGCCCGATTGGGACTTCGAGGATTGGGACCATCCGGTCAATCAGTCCACGATGGCCGGCACTCTGATGCTGTTCTCGCTGGGAAACGTGGTGGGTTCCCAGGCGTTGGGGGTGCAGTTCAGCCGCCGGGACAAGGACGCGCTGTACCACTTCTGGCGGTACGTCGGGTTCCTGCTGGGCGTCGACGCCGAGTTACTCCCCGCCGACGAAGCCGACACCTGGCGGCTGCTCTGGCTGCAGGCGGACTACGAGTTCCGCCCGGAC
>JAKOYE010000248.1 GCA_029780675.1 Actinomycetes bacterium | reverse complement strand
CGCAACTACGTCAAGTGGATTCGCGAGCACGGCATCGCCCTGATCTGCGGCCACACCCACCGAGCGAAGTTCCCGGCCTCCGACGAGACCCCCTACTTCAACTCGGGCTCCTGCACCTTCAACGCCTACGTCACCGGCCTGGAGATCGTCAACGGCGAGATCTCGCTGGTGCGGTGGCGCGTCGAATCGGACGCCAACGGGTACCTGCACGTCGTCCGCTGGGTGCTGGCCGGTCCGCGACCTCTCTCCGACTACGACCGCCTGCGGCGTCCGGGCCTGTCGGCCGACGAGGAAACCGATCGGCACGAAGCCATCCGCGCGCGGTCGCGGCGGGTGCCGCCGCGGAAGGACGCCGGCGTGCCGACCGGGCCCGTCAGCCCTTGAGCGTCGTCTCGATGTACTTCTGGATCGCCTCGTACTCGAATGTTCCGGCGATCGGGACTAGCGCGTCGACTCCACCCTTGGTGTAGTCCGTGATCAGCAACTTGTCGTGCGGGCCGCGGACCGAGATGCTCGAGGGAGCCTCGGCTGCGGCGCCGATGTCGTAGAGGCGACGGATCTGACTGACGCTCAAATCGGTGCGCACGTTGGTCGAGATCGAGTCGAAGATGGCGACGATCGCTGCCGGATTGGCGAGGGCCGGAGAGGTCTTCGCCTTGGTCTGCAACGCCGCCATGATCAGGCGCTGATTGCGTCCGCGTCCGAAATCGCCATCGGCGATGCCGTAGGGCCTTTCACCGGGCATCGGGTGGTTGCGGGCTCGGGCCAGCTTCAAGGCGTCCTCGCCGTTGATGTGAACGACGGCATACGGCAGCGTCAGGTGCACGTTGGCGTCATAAATGCCCCGCTTGTCGGTGGCGGTCTGGGTGATGTCGACGTCGATGCCGCCTACGGCGTCCACCGTGTCTTTCAGGGCCGTGTAGCCGACCAGAATTTCCTGATCGATCCGCAGGCCGGTGATCCGTTCGGCGACGGTGCCCAGGGCATCGAGCCCCTTGCGCCAGTCACCCAGCCCCTCGGCAGCAGCGGTACCGCCGGCGGCCGCGGGGAAGACGTTGTTGATCTTCATCTTCTTGCCGTTGTAGTCGACCCACATGTCGCGCGGAATGCTGATCAGCGTGATCTTCTTGTTGACCAGATCCATCGACGCGACGGTGATGCTGTCGGTCAGCGCGGCGCCCTGGTGTCCCTCGTCGTCGAAGGAGTTGCCGGTCATCAGCACATTGACGCGCCCGGTGCCCTCGTTGTTCAACGGCTTGGGCATCAAGATGTCGATAGCGGAGCCACCCTGGCCGTTCATCGACTTGTCCACCGCGTTTTGGGCGCTGCTCAGGATCCAGCCGCCGAGGGCCGCGATCGCGACGAGCAACACGGCCAGGATCGACACGACCCAGCGCCAGGCGCGACGCTTGGGCGGAACGATCGCACGCCGCGGCATCCCCGTCACCGTCGACACCGGCAACCCCCTGTCCTTGCTTCTGCCCACCACAAGGGGCCGTGCTCGGACGTTCACGGCATGAGGGGCGTTCGTACTCTAACCCCCGGGGTGACGGCTCCGGGCGGTGTGAGACATCTGAGTACAGTGCGGGCTGTGTTTCAGACCACGGTCGTACGCGACATCCAGCACCGGGCGTAGTCGCCGTGCCGCCGAAGCCGCCGTTGCCCCGCCAGCAAGGCCTGGACGCGTCCTGGGTCCGCACGCCGGACAACCGTCCAGACCACACCGCGCTCTGGACCACGATGCGCGACTTCTTGTTGGACCGACTGCCGACCGAGGCCGATGTCGACGGCCAGTTCGCCCGCGAGGGCTTCGTCGATGG
>JAKOYE010000238.1 GCA_029780675.1 Actinomycetes bacterium | reverse complement strand
TCCATCGCAACATTTAGTTGCGAACAATTCTCATTATCTTTACTATTCAGCCATCCCAGCCAGCCACCGTGGTCGCCGCCGTTTCCGGTCGTGTCCCCAGGAAGCCAGCCAGTACCGACTTCCCGACACTCCGGAGACACACCCGATGGCCCACGCCCAAACCACGCCCGACGTCCGCCCCCGGCGCGACACCCCCGCTCTTCTCCCCCTCGGCGCCCTGCTGCTCGGCGGCTTCTCGCTCTGCGCCCAGGCCGGACCGACCGCCGCCCCGCAGGCTCAGGATCTGCCCGCCGTCACCGTCAAAGCGGCCGCCGAAGCGCCGGCCGACGGCTACCGGGCCACCACCACCCGCGTCGGCAAAACCCTGCAAGATCCCCACGACGTTCCGCAGACGGTCACCACCGTCACCCGCTCGCTGCTCGAAGAACAGCAGGCCGACTCCCTGCGCGAAGCCCTGCGCAACGTCTCCGGCCTCACCTTCAACGCCGCCGAAGGCGGCCGCTCCGGCGACAACATGTCCCTGCGCGGCTTCTACACCTTCGGCGACATCTACCTCGACGGCATCCGCGACACCGCCCAATACAACCGCGAAACCTTCAACCTCGAACAGATCGACGTCTTGCGCGGCGCCGCCGCCATGCTCTTCGGGCGCGGCCAGGCCGGCGGCGTCATCAACATGGTCAGCAAGACGCCCACGCTGATGGACCGCAACCGCGTCACCGGCAGCCTCGGCACCCACGGCTACCAGGAAGTCACCGGCGACTTCAACAAGCGTCTCGACGACAACACCGCGGTGCGCATCAACGTCATGAAGCGCGACGAAGGCAGCTGGCGCGCCAACCCCGTCACCGGCACCGAAGCCGAAGTGCACCGCGAAGGCGCCGCCCTGAGCTTCGGCACCGGCATCGGCACCGCCGACGAATTCACCTTCAGCCACCACTACCTCAAGACCCGCGACAACCCCGACTACGGTGTGCCCTTCGACAGCGCCGCCAAGCGCCCGAGCGGCAAGTTCCCGGCCAGCTATTTCTGGGGCATCGACGGCACCTTCGACGACAGCGAAACCAACATCACCTCGCTGGTGCATCAGCACCGCTTCACGCCCACCACCGAGCTGCGCACCCAGCTGCGCTACGCCACCTACAGCCGCGCCTACTGGGCAGCCGCCCCGTCCAACAACAGCGGCCCCAGCGCCGCCGGCGTCACCG
>JAKOYE010000228.1 GCA_029780675.1 Actinomycetes bacterium | reverse complement strand
GGCCGGTTCCTATGTTAAGAATCAGGTTTACGACGGAATTGAAGTGGGGCTCTTGTCAAAAGGGGGCAAGGGGGGACCCTTTAAGGTAGACACCATGCATATAACCGGCGGGGCTCATGCCACCGCCAGGGGTATAATGGTGGGAGACAGCTACACCAGGATCTTGGAGCTTTACCCTGCCGTGAACGGGAAGGAGCCGGCTTCGCGGCATACCGGGCACGGACCCGCCTGCAACTGGTGCGAGCCACCGCGGGCGCGCTCCTCGGGCTCTCCCTCTGGCGGGTCGCCGGGCCATGGGACCACGCTCCGGGGTTGCTGTGGATCCTCGTCGCGGCCGCCACCGCAGCGAACGTGATGCTCGGGATCGCGCGGGTCCGCTCCCGGCCCTGGCATCGTCCCCGGCTGGCAGCGCTCAGCTGGGCGGGAGCAGTGCTCGCCGTCGCCGCAGCGGGCATGGTCCTCAGCATGGGACTTCACTGAGCGCAGCGCGGCTTAGCAGCCGCTCAGGCGACCCGAGATGCCCCGTCGAGTTCCTCAGTCCACAACACCGGGTCGGTCGGTGCGCAACTGGGCGGCGGCGTGGTGCAAGACCGTCCGGTATGCCGCGGCGTCCTCATCGGTGGCGTGCTCCATGAGGGCGTCCACCAGGTCAGCAACCGCCTCCGCCGCGTCCCCGGTGTCCACGAGCACCAGCGCGCGCAGCGCCGCGGCGACGCTGCTGCCCGGGTGAGTCGCTGCGACCGCTTCGAGCAACTCCAGGGCGATCTCCGGATGCCCGAGATCGCGGTATGCCGCGGCCGCCTGCAACTGGGCGCGATGGCGGTGTGGCTCGCGCAGGCCGTTGTCCAGGGCGCGGTGATAGAGCGAGACCGCCCGGGCCCGGTCTGCGGTGGCATCGATCGCACAGGCCCACTCGTAGGCCAGCCGCGGGTCCGACGGGTGGGCTGTCGCCAGACGACCGGCAGCCGTGACCCGCTCGCCGGCATCGGTGAGGGCCCAGATCGCGGCGATGTCGTCCTCAGCCTCGTGCATGCCGCGCGCTGCGATGACCTTGCTGCGGATCGTCCGCGGATCGTCCACGGTGCCACCCCGCTGCGCAATGAGGTCGGCGACCTCGGCCCGCTGGACGTGGCACATCAGCCCGATGACGTCACCGCTCTCGGCCGCCGCCAACAGGGTGGTGAGGGCCTCGATCTCGGTGAGGAAGCCCGCGACCTCCGCCATGCCTGATCGGGCTAACCCCGCACGCAGCAACGAGTCCATCTGCTCCAGGCTCATCCCCCGCAGGTATTTCAGCTTGTGCGCCAGCACGACGTGGTCGGCTCCGCGTCCGGCGATCTCGCCGAGGGCCGCATTGGCCTCGGGCAGTCGGTCCCCCGTGCCACCGATCCCCAACCGCACCCGCCCACCCGGGGCGGTGAGCCCGCGGCATACCTCCAGGAGGGCTTCCAGCCCCGCCTCGTTGTGGGCCATGTCGATGACCACCGTCGCGGACCCACCGCCGGTGAGGGGAACGGAGTAGGTGTTGAACCGGCCGGAGTTGAGGACGGGGTCGGGGCGGAAGGTCCGCAG
>JAKOYE010000205.1 GCA_029780675.1 Actinomycetes bacterium | reverse complement strand
GTTCGACAACATCTTCCACCGAAACCAGAAGATCACAGCCTAACCAGCAAGCCCCCACCGTCCCTCGACACGAAAGACAAACAGGAACAACCCGATACACAGATCGGGCGACCAGGCACGCCCACCCCCAGCACCCACCCGGTTCAAAGCCGCACAATCACATTCAACACCGCACCAGCAGCCCATCGGTGGATCGAGGTTCAGAGGGCTCTGCGGGTTCGGTTCGGTCGGCCGAGGCCGCTGGGCCGACGGAACCCGAAGCAGGACAGCCTGATTCGCGACCGGCGCGCGGTGATGCTGATTCGCGACCGGCGCGCGGTGAGGCCGATCGGGTGGCCACCGGTTCGGGTAACCCACCGTCCAGTACTCGCGTCGAGGGGGACACCGTCGGCGCTGACGGAGATTCATCCGCTCCCGGCGGACGGGGAGGGCGCAGTTCGACGACGCTGCGGGGTTCGGATGCCGCCGGGGAATCCGACTCGGCAGCCGCAGATTCCGTTGCAGGGGCCGCGGGAGCATCCGTTGCGGGTGAGCGGCCGGTGCGGGGTCGCGGCGACGCGCGGCCCGCGGGCACCGTGCCGGATGCAGCACTGCCGGACAGCAGTCCGGGGCGGGCGTCGCTGAGCCTGGCCGCGGACACGGCATCGGATGCCGACAGCGAGCCGGTGCCGGGCCCGGTACGGGCGGCCGCGGTGGTGGCCGTCGCCGTGACTGTCGCTGAGGACAGCGGCGGGGCGCCGGTGATGACGGCGACCGCCGCGGAGGCCGGGGTTTCCGCAGTCGACTCCGGCCTGCCGGACTGGCTGGGCGGTGACGGATCCGGCACGGGACTGATGACGCCGCTGGTCTGGGCCGCAGTGGCGGTCAGCCGCCGCGAGTCGACCGGCGGTACGACGGTGCCGCCCGCCGCCGTGACGGCGGCGGTCAGTCCTGCCGACCCGGTCGGTGCGTTCGTCCGGATCTTCATCGGCGACGGCACCGCGGACAACCCGAACGCCGGCATCCTCTACGGCAACGGCTACAGCTACACCGGCTATGAGGGGGTCTGCACCGAGGGCGCGTGCGACGGCGGCAACGGCGGCCTGATCGGTAACGGCGGCAACGGATTCAACGGTGGCAACGGTGGCTCGGCGGGATTGTTCGGTAACGGCGGGGACGGCGGGCACGGGGTGTCGGGCATCAACGGCGGCGCGGGCGGCAACGGAGGCAGCGGTGGTCTGTTCTTCGGCGACGGCGGCGTGGGCGGTGACGGCGCGTCGGTCACCGGTGAGACCGGTGACGGCGGCGACGGCGGCGCCGGCGGCAGCGCCGGGATGTTCTCGGTCTACGGCAACGGTGGCAACGGTGGCGCCGGGGGAGCCGGGGGCACGCTCAGCGGTGTCGGCGGTGACGGCGGGGCCGGTGGCAACGCCGGACTGCTGATCGGAAACGGCGGAAACGGCGGGGCCGGGGGTGCCGGCGCCGGCGCGGGAGGTGCCGGCGGAACCGGTGGCCGTGGCGGTCTGGTCGGCGGAAACGGCGGCAACGGTGGGGCCCATGGGGCGGCGACCACCGCGGAGGGGGTCGACGGGGCGGACGGCGTCGGGGGCGCGGCCGGGTTCGTCTTCGGTGCTGCCGGACTGGCGGGCGTCGTCGCGGTACCGCTGCCGGCGTCCATCTGGGACGACATCACCAACTTCTTCAACAGCATCGTCGATGTGACCAGCAGCGTCATCCAGGAGATCCTGCACCTCATCGAGCAGCCGCTGACCGATCTGATCCGGGGTCTGTTCTCGTTCATCGGACCCGAATGGGCCGATGTCGCCGACATCGCCGTCAACGCGGTCTTCACGATCTTCAACACGCTGGTGCTCAACAGCATCGGTCTGGGCACCCTCGCGCCGTTGGCGACCCTGGTCGAAAACCTTGCCTCCAACCACCTTGTGCTGCAGTACGTTTCGCACTGGGTCTCCGAAGTCTCCGCGCTGGCCGAGCTGCCCGCCGACGTGCGCGTCACGCTCGGCAATGCGGTGGCCTACTTCGTGCAACTCGCGTTCGGCAACCCGACGGTCGGCAACGCGATGATCCCGGTCTTCGGCGCGGTCACGCTGCCGACCAACCTGGTCGGACTGGCCGACTTCCTCTACAACCTCATCATCTCCGGGTTCAATTTCAAGCAGGCCCTGGTCAGCATGATCGGCATCCCGGTCCGCAACCAGCTCGGCACGTTCCTGGGCGCCACCGCCGTGCAGGAGCAGTTCGGCACCGCCGCGGCCGGCGCCCTGAACGTCCTCACCGGTCAGTTCACCCCCGACTGGGCCGGCACACCACCGGCCGATCCCGCCGTGGCCGGTTACCTCGGCCAGTTGGTCGCCGACGCCCTCGTCGGTGCGGGCAGCCCCGACGCGCCTGCGGTCCGCGCCATCGTCGCCGGTGCCGTCGCCACCCTGCTCGCCGACGCCGGGGGAACCGTCGCCGCCGTCGCCGACACGGCGATCGAAACCTTCCTGAGCCAACCGGGAGTCAGCACCATCGCGGCCACCATGGCGGTCAACGCCATTCTCGGCTTCCTGGGTGCGACCCCGCTGCCGATCGACGGCTCGCTGGCCGACGCCGCCGGTGTCACCGCCAGTACCGCCGTGACCCAACTGCTCGCCGACACCGAACTCCCGGTACAGGTGGGCACCTTCATCGAGACCCTGATCACCGGGCTGACCGGCAACGAGGGCGTCCAAACCGCCGCTCGTGACCAGGTCCGCAACCTCGTATTGGGCGAGTTGGGCGACACCCCACTCGGTCAGGGAGTCGCCGACGTCGTGGGTGACGTGGTGACCGCACTGGTGGCGGATACGGCCTTCACCGGGGGACTGGCGACCACGGTCGGTTCGCTGCTCGGCGACTTCCTCGGCCAACCCGGTTTGGCCGCCGACCTGATCGCCGTCGCCGGTGCGATCGCCGCCGCCGAGTTCGGCGCGGACCCGGCCACCGACGTCCAGCAGGCGATCGACGCGCTGCTCGCCGAGTCCTCCTTCCAGGATGGGGTGGGGGCGACCGTCTCCGATCTGGTGGTCGGGTTGCTGTCGGATGCCGGTGTGGTCGGGGCGGTGGGAACCGCGGTGACCGGCCTGATCTCGGGTGTGGCAGAACTACAGGCCGTCAATGCGCTGGTCGGTGACGAGGTCTCCAGGCTGGTGTCCGACGGACTCGGCGGCGGGCCGTTCGGCGACGCCGTGGCCGGTGTCGCCCGCGACGTGGTGACCGGCCTGTTGGCGAACGACGGCTTCACCGGCGGACTCGCCGACATCGTGGGCTCGGTGCTGACCGACTTCTTCGGCCAGCCCGGAATGCCGACCGCACTCGGTGGGGTCGCCGGCGAGATCGTCGTCGCACTGCTCGGCGGATCGGAACTCGTGGCCGCACTGGAGGCCGCGCTGCCGGGCCTGCTGGGTAGCAACGACTTCCGCAACGGTGTCGTCACGACAGTCACCGATGTGGTGGACGCGCTGTTCACCGACACCGGTGTGATCGATGCACTCGGTGACGCCCTGTTCGGTGTGGTCACGGGCCTGGCCGGCGCGGAGGCGGTGCGCGAACGGGTCGGCGCCGAGGTGAGCGCGGAGGTGGCGGCCGCACTGGCGGGGAACCCCGCGGCCGCCGGCATCGCCGACGCTGTCGGAGCCACCGTGGCCGGACTGCTCGCCAACCAGTCCTTCATCGTTCCGTTGGCCGCAGCCCTCGGCGCAGTGCTTCCGGACTTCTTCGGTCAACCGGGTATGGCCGGCGCCCTTGCCGGTGCCGCCGGACTGCTGACCGCCGATGTGCTCGATGGTGCGGAACTGTTTTCTGCGCTGGAGGCCGTTGGCCAATACCTGTTGGGAGACAGCGCGTTTACCGGTGGTGTCGGCGGAGTCGTCACCGAAGTTCTCGGCGGGCTGCTGTCCAACGGCGGCTTCACCTGGTCGCTGGGCACCACCGTCACCGGCCTGGTCTCTGCGCTGTCCGCCGTCCCGCAGGTGCCGGGCGTGGCGGGTCAGGTTGTCGCGGCATTCGTTGAGACCGCGCTGGCCGGAAACGCCGCCGCTCCATCGGTGGCCGCACTGCTGGGCAGCGCCGTGACCGAACTGCTGGCCAACCAGGCGTTTAGCGGCGGGGTGGCGGCCGTGTCGGGCTGGGCGGTGAACAACCTGCTCAGTGCTCCCGGGATGTGGGAAGCATTGTCGGGCCTCGCCGGCCAGCTCGCCGTCGCCGTCCTGGGCGGGGGGGACGTCGCCGCCCTGCTGCCCGGCGCCCTGCAGGGTCTGCTCGGTCAGGCTGCCGTCCTCAACGCCCTCGACGGCACGGTCGCCGGCGTGGTCAGCCTGCTGCTGTCCGACGCCGGGCTGGTGGGCGCGGTGGGTACCACCCTGGCCGGGCTGCTCTCCGGCGCGCTGACCGACCCGGCGCTCGAGGACCTCATCGGGCAGCAGGTTGTCGCGCTCGTCAGCGGAGTCCTCGGGGACACCCCGGCCGCCACCGACATCGGTGTCGCCGTTGCCGGCGCGCTGATCGAACTGCTGGCCGCCCCGGCCTTCAGCGATGGACTTGCGGACGTGGTCGGCACTGTCCTGACCACCTTCCTCGACCAGCCCGGAATCGCCGGCGCGCTCGGCGACACCGCGGGCAGTCTCGTCCTGGCGGTGCTCACCGGCGCCGACCTGTCGATCGCCCTGCAGAGCGCGTTGGCCGCACTCGAAGCGGACCCGAACGTCATCGCGGCGGTGGGGGTCACCATCACCGCTGCGCTCGACGTTCTCAACGTCGAGCTGTTGAGCAATCCGGCGGTCGCGGCGGTGCTGGCCGACACCATCACGACGCTGATCACCACCCTGGCTGGCGACGAACCGGTGCGGGCGCTGATCGGCGATCAACTGGCCCAGGCCGTAGCCTCGGCGCTGGGCGGCGGTGCCGCCGCCGTCGAGATCGGCGCCGCGCTGGCGGGCGCCGTGCAGAGCCTCCTGGCAAGCGCCGCACTCACCGACGGTCTGGCCGCGGTGCTCGGCACGGCGATCGACACCTTCCTGGTCCAGCCCGGGATCGGCACCGCGGTCACCGAGACGATCAACCAGGTCGCCGCCGCGGTGCTGTCCGGCACCGACCTGTCCACGGCGCTGCAGGACGCATTGGAGTCGCTGCAGACCAACCAGACTGTTCTCGCCGCGGTGGGGGCCACCATCACCGCTGCGCTGGACACCTTCAACACCGCGCTGCTGAGCGACCCGGCGGTGGTTGCCGTACTGGCCGACACGGTCATGACCCTGATCACACAGCTCACTGCCGATCCGGCGGTGCTGGCGGCGCTGGGCGAGCAGGTCGCCGAATTCGTCGCGTCGGCCCTGAGTGGCAGCGCGGAAACGTTGGAGGCCGCCCAGCAACTGCAGGCCGCCGCCGCGGAGGTGATCAGCACCGTTGTGGCGTTCGCACTGGGCGGCGGGACTGCCGCCGAGGCGGTGGGAGCCGCGGTGGGCGAGGCTGTCGTCGGGCTGCTGGGTACCCCGGCGATCGCCGCCGGTCTGGCCGACACCATCGGCGTCGTGATCACCGCCTTCCTGGGCGAACCCGGAATCGGGGCGGCGCTCACCGGTGCCCTCGACCAGATCGCCACAGCGGTGCTGACCGGCACCCCGGTCTCCGAGGCGATGCAGACCGCGCTGGCCGCACTGCAGGCCGACCCGGTATTCCAGGAGGCGCTGAGTACCACCATCGCCGCGGCGTTGGACACGATCGACATCACGTTGCTGGCAGACCCCGTCTTCCAACAGGCGCTGGGACAGACCGTGGCGACCGTGATCATCGAACTGGCCGGAAACCCGACCGTGGTGGCCGCCCTCGGCGAAATGCTCGGTGCCCCGTTGGGGCCCGTTGTCGTGGGCTTGCTGGGCGATAGCGCTGCCACCGACGGACTGGCCGGCATCCTCGGTTCCGCCATCACCGACCTGCTGGCCTACCCGGGGATGGCTGGTGCGCTGACCGGGTTCGCCGATCAGATCGCCAATGCCGTCCTGGCCGGCGCCCCGGTCGCTGATGCACTGCAGAGCGCACTGGCGACCCTGCAGGCCGACCTCGGCTATCTCGGTGCGGTGGCCGCCGTGGTGCCCGGAGCGGTGGACGCCGTCGTCGGTGACACCGCCATCCGATCGGCGCTCGGCGCGGCCGCCGGCGCGCTGGTGTCGGGTCTGCTGTCGGACGCCGGTGCGAACATCGCCGTGCTCAACACCATCGCGGGCCAATTCACCAGGGGAACGGTGTTCTCGCTGCTGGGCGATGCCTCGGTGGCCGATCTGATCAGCACCATCGGCATCGACGTCCTCAGCGGCGTCGCCGTCAGCGATGTCGTGGACATCGCGCTGGCGTCCATCGTCTGGGAGCCCGGCTTGCAGATCGCTATCGGTATGGCGCTGGGGCAGGGGGTCGGTTCGCTGTTCGGGGACAACGTCTTCGGCGACCTGGTCGGCTGGGTCGTCGGCGTCAACGCGACCCTGCTCGTCGGTGTCGTCGCCGGCATCGCGCGGTTCTTCGTCGCGGCGCCGCCGGCAGGGCCGTCGCAGGCAGTTGCGGGCGCCTACCTCGTCGAGCAGGTGCCCGCGGCCGGTGAGCTGTTCGTGATGGCCGCGACCGTCGCTCAGGGCGCAACGGTGCCCGGCGTCGGTGCGGACGGACCGCTGAAGCTCACCGAGATCGCTGCGCCGGGACCGGGTGGCTTCGCACCCGCGTTCGTCGTCGACACCCAAGTCCTCCTCGACCGGGCCGGCGCGTTGCTCGGCGCCAATGCCGATGCGCCAGTTCTGGTTTCGTTCCGGTTCAGCCTCGCGCGGTTGTTATCTGGCGGTGGGCTTCCCGGCCGTGACCCGATCAATCACCGCATCGAAGGCGTTGAGGACGAACTGGTCGGTGTCGGGGTCTGAGGACACCGGTTGTGAGGACTGTTTGACGATGGCCACGCCGCGCCGGCGGTCGACGTAGATCCACTGGCCGTGGACGCCGATGGCGGTGATGGCCTCCCGTCCGGAGGTGTGCCGCACCCACCACTGGGCCCGGTA
>JAKOYE010000204.1 GCA_029780675.1 Actinomycetes bacterium | reverse complement strand
GACGTCGGCGTCTACCCGGCGTTTCTGCCCGTACCGGAGGAACACGGCACGGCGGTCGTTGATCTGACCCCGCCCGGTGGAACGGGAACCGTCCTGATGTCGGCAGACGCGCCACGGACCACTGAGATGTACGCCACGCGAGGGCTGGAGGTCGTCACCGTGCCGATCAGTGAGTTCGAGAAACTCGAGGGCTGTGTGACGTGTCTGTCGGTTCGCATCCGCCGGAACGGTTGAACCGCAATGGAACTGGTACCCCCGATGGGATTCGAACCCACGCTACCGCCGTGAGAGGGCGGCGTCCTAGGCCGCTAGACGACGGGGGCTAGAACTAGGTCAGCATAGCCGAAGGGGCCGGTGCCGACATAATCGCGGGACCGGATCTCTCCGGGCCTGCGATCTTGCTGGGGTACCAGGACTCGAACCTAGAATGGCTGAACCAGAATCAGCTGTGTTGCCAATTACACCATACCCCATCGGGTACCCATAACAGCTGGTGAGAACCAACTATTCCGGGCCGACGAGCAGACTACCAAAGATTCCGTTCGGCTCCGTCGCGGGCCTCCCGTAGCCGGGCCAGGCTGCGTTCGCGGCCGAGAAGTTCCATCGACTCGTACAGCGGCGGGCTGATAGTGGCCCCGGTGACCGCGACCCTGATCGGACCGAATGCCTTGCGCGGCTTGAGTCCGAGCCCCTCGATCAGGGAGCCCTTGAGCGCACCCTCGATATCCGCCGCCGTCCACCGCGCCACGCCCTCGAGAGCGCCCAGTGCCGCGTCGAGGACCGGAACCGCGTCGGGGCCCAACTCCTTGGCGCCGGCCTTGTCGTCGATGCCGTAGGAACTCTCGTCGAAGAACTTCAGCAGCTGCCACGCCTCGGACAGCACCACGATGCGGGTCTGGACCAACTCGGCCGCGGTCGCGAACCCGGCGGCGTCCAGACCGGTGTCGTGGCCGTGCGCGGCGAAGTAGTCGGCCAGGCGCCGGGTGAACTCGTCGACATCGAGCAGTCGGATGTGCTCGGCGTTGATCGCATCGGCCTTCTTCTGGTCGAAGCGGGCCGGACTGGAGTTGACGTCCACCACGTCGAACACGCTGACCATCTCCTGCAGCGAGAAGACATCCCGGTCGTCGGCGATCGACCAACCCAGCAGGGCAAGGTAATTCAGCAGCCCCTCCGGCAGGAACCCCCGCTCGCGGTGCAGGAAGAGATTGGACTGCGGGTCCCGCTTCGACAGCTTCTTGGTGCCCTCCCCCAGCACCGTGGGCAGGTGGGCGTACTGCGGAACGGCGTCGCCCACCCCGACGCGGATGAGCGCCCGGTGCAGGGCGATCTGCCGCGGCGTCGAGGGCATCAGATCCTCGCCTCGCAGAACGTGGGTGATCTTCATCAACGCGTCGTCGACCGGATTCACCAGCGTGTAGAGCGGCTCTCCGGTGGCGCGGGTCAACGCGAAGTCCGGCACCGTGCCCGCCGCGAAGGTCGTCTGCCCGCGCACCAGATCGTGGAAGGTGATGTCCTCGTCGGGCATCCGTAACCGCAGCACCGGCTTTCGGCCCTCCGCCTCGTAGGCGGCACGCTGAGCATCGGTGAGGTCGCGATCGAAGTTGTCGTACCCGAGCTTCGGGTTCCGCCCGGCGGCAAGGTGACGGGCCTCGACCTCCTCCGGCGTGGAGTAGGCGAGATATGCCTCCCCCGCAGCGAGCAGTCGGGCGATGACGTCGCGGTAGTGCTCACCGCGTTGCGACTGCCGGTACGGCTCGTGGGGGCCGCCGATCTCAGGGCCCTCATCCCAGTCCAACCCCAGCCAGCGCAGCGCCTCGAGGATCGCCGCGTAGCTCTCCTCGGAGTCGCGGGCGGCGTCGGTGTCCTCGATGCGGAACACGAACGTACCGCCGGTGTGCCGGGCGTAGGCCCAGTTGAACAGCGCGGTCCGGACCAGCCCGACATGCGGGGTTCCAGTCGGGGACGGGCAGAATCGCACCCGCACGGGCATCGTCATCACTTCGCCTTCCGGACGACGGGGTTGGTCAGTGTTCCGATGCCCTCGATGCTGACGCTGACGGTGTCGCCGTCCTCGATGGGCCCCACCCCCTCCGGGGTGCCGGTGAGGATGAGGTCGCCGGGCAGCAGGGTCATCACCGCCGAAATCCACTCGATGATGGCGCCGACGTCGTGCAGCATCAGCGAGGTGCGGCTGTGTTGGCGGACCTGCCCGTTGACCTCGGTGCGGATCTCCAGGTCGGACGGGTCGAGGTCGGTGACGATCCAAGGGCCGACGGGACAGAACGTGTCATGCCCCTTGGCCCGGACCCACTGGCCGTCGGCCTGCTGCTGGTCACGGGCCGAGACATCGTTGGCGATCGTGTAGCCGAGGATGACGTCGGCGGCCCGCGCGGCCGGAACGTCCTTGCAGGGCCGACCGATCACGACGGCCAGTTCCCCTTCGTGGTGCACCGGGGAGGCGTTGGCCGGCAGTTGAATCGCCACATTCGGTCCGATGATCGCGGTGTTGGGCTTGAGGAAGATCACCGGATCGTCGGGGGCAGGTCCGGTGGTGTCCGCCATCTCCTCGATGTGCGCGGCGTAGTTCTTACCCATGCAGACCACCTTGGTGGCGAGGATCGGGGCCAGCAGGCGCACGTCGGCCAACGGCCAGGAGCGTCCGGTGAACGTGGGGGTGCCGAAGGGGTGCTCGGCGATCTCCCGCGCGACGAGATCGTCGGCATTCCCGTCGATGCTGACGAAAGCCACCCCGTCGGGACTGGCGACACGGCCCAAGCGCATTTGAGACAGCGTAGTGGCTACCCCCGGGGGACTCCGCGGCGTGGGGATGTGCGGCCGGAACGGCTGCCGAGGTGGGTCGCGGTGGATCATGGCGTGATGACCGGCGAGCTGACCAGAACCCCCCGTCGCTGGTGGATGCTGGCTCTCGGTCTGTTCGCCACACTCTGCGCCAACGTCTTCATCAACGGCGTCGCGTTCCTGATCCCCACCCTGCACACCGACCGCGGCCTGGACCTGGCCCGCGCCGGGCTGGTATCGGCGATGCCGGCGTTCGGGATGGTTCTGACGCTGATCGCCTGGGGCTACATCGTGGATCGACTGGGCGAGCGACTGGTGCTCAGCCTCGGCTCCGGACTGACGGCGGTCGCGGCACTGGCAGCCGCCCTCAGCCAGTCTCTGGTGGCGGTGTCGGTCTTCCTGCTTCTCGGCGGAATGGCCGCCGCGAGCAGCAATTCGGCCAGCGGGCGTCTGGTCGTCGGCTGGTTCGAGCCACGCCAGCGGGGTCTGGCGATGGGCATCCGCCAGACCGCGCAACCCCTGGGAGTCGGGCTGGGCGCCTTGGTGATTCCGCGCCTGGCCGAAAACCACGGGGCCGGGATGGCACTGATGTTTCCGGCCGGAGTGTGTGCGGCCGCGGCCGTGATATGCGCTGTCGGAGTGCAGGATCCGCCGCGCCCGCCGCGCGCGGAGGCACCGCCGGAGCAGTTGGCCAATCCCTACCGCGGATCCTCGACTCTGGTGCGCATCCACGTGGTCTCGGTACTGCTCGTCGTTCCGCAGTGTGTGGTGTGGACGTTCACGCTGGTGTGGTTGATGACCGCCAACGGCTGGACGGCGGGTTCGGCGGGGGCGTTGGTCACCGTCGCCCAGGTGCTCGGGGCACTGGGACGGGTCGGCGCCGGAGTGTGGTCGGACCGGGTCGGTTCCAGGCTGCGGCCGATCCGGGTGATCGCCGCCGCGGCCGCCGCGGCGATGCTCGCCCTGGCGCTGACCGATGCGGCGGACTGGAGTTGGAGCGTCGTGGCGATGCTGGTGGCCTCCGTGGTCACCGTGAGCGACAACGGGTTGGCGTTCACCGCGATCGCCGAGCGCGCCGGCCCGTTCTGGAGCGGCCGGGCTCTGGGCGCCCAGAACACCAGTCAGTTGCTCACCGCCGGACTGACCCCGCCGATCTTCGGCGCCCTGATCGGAGCCGCGGGCTTCCCGGTGGCCTTCGCGGTGTGCGCGCTGTTCCCGGTGCTCGCGATACCCCTGGTTCCCACCGAAACCCGTTCCGCTGCACCCCAATCCGCCGAACCCCAGTCCGGCGGACCCTAGCGTCGGGCCTACAGCCGAGCCCGGATTCGCTCCCCGACCGCGGCCGTGGAGAGCGCCTCATCGCCACGGTCGGCGAGGTGGCCCGCCACCGCGGCATCCACGCGGGCTGCGGCCTCGCCGTGGCCCAGATGCGACAGCAGCAACGCCACGCTCATCACGGCCGCGGTGGGATCCGCGACACCGGTTCCGGCGATGTCCGGGGCGCTGCCGTGCACGGGCTCGAACATCGATGGATTGGTGCCGGTGGCGTCGATATTGCCGCTCGCCGCCAAGCCGATCCCGCCACTGACCGCAGCGGCCAGATCGGTGATGATGTCGCCGAACAGGTTGTCGGTGACGATCACGTCGAAACGACCGGGGTCGGTCACCATGTGAATCGTGGCCGCGTCGATGTGCTGATAGGCCACCTCGACGTCCGGGTAGTCCGCGCCCACCTCGGCCACGATCCGCGACCACAGACTGCCGGCGAAGGCCAGCACGTTCGTCTTGTGCACCAGGGTGAGGTGTTTACGCCGGGCGCGAGCCTTCTCGAACGCGTAGCGCACGACCCGGGTGATCCCGAATGCAGTGTTGAGGCTGACCTCGGTGGCGACCTCGTGCGGGGTTCCGGACCGGATTGCGCCGCCGTTGCCGGTGTAGGGACCCTCGGTGCCCTCGCGGACGACGACGAAGTCGATGCTCGGGTCACCGGCCAGCGGGCTGCTCACCCCGTCGTACAGTCGGCTGGGCCGCAGGTTGACGTGGTGGTCCAGTTCGAAACGGATCTTGAGCAGCAGCCCGCGCTCCAGCAATCCACTGGGCACCGACGGGTCGCCGATCGCGCCGAGCAGGATCGCGTCGTAGCCGCGCAGCTCGTCGATAATGTTGGGCGGCAACACCTCTCCGGTTGCGTGATACCGCCGGGCACCGAGGTCGTACTCGGTGCGCTGCACCCCGGGCAGCACCACGTCGAGCACCTGAAGCGCCTCGCCGATGACTTCCGGGCCGATACCGTCCCCGGGGATGACCGCGAGTTTCAGCGGCGTGCCGGAACCGTTCACGACAGGTCCACCGCTTCCACCATCGAGGCCTCGACGGCGGCACCGATCGCCGCCCGGACGTCGGCCGGCACGTCGCGATCCAGTCGCAGCATCACCGTCGCCCCACCCCCGGTGGTGTCCTGGCTCAGTTGCGCCGCCTCGATATTGACACCGGCCTCGCCGAGCAGGGTGCCGATCTTTCCCAGCGCACCGGGCTTGTCACCGTAGTGCAGGATCAGGTTCACTCCTTCGGCGCGGAGGTCGAAGCTGCGGCCGTTGATCGCGACGATCTTCGCGACCTGCTGCGGGCCGGACAGGGTGCCCGAGACGTTCACCGCCGAACCATCCGGCGACACCACCCGCACGTCCACCAGGCTGCGATGGTTCGGGCTCTCCGAGGCGGTGCTCAGTTCGGTGTCCAGACCGCGGTCGGCCGCCAGCGCCGGAGCGTTGACGAAGGTGACCTGCTGGTCTGTCATGGTGGAGAACAGGCCGCGCAGGGCCGAGAGTTTCAGCACCCCGACATCCTCGGAGGCGAGCTCGCCGGACACCTTCACCGTCAGGCTCTCCGGCGGCTCGGTGGCCAGCACACCGGTCAGGACACCGAGCTTGCGGACCAGTTCCAGCCATGGCGAGACTTCCTCGCTGACTGCTCCGGCACCGACGTTGACCGCATCCGGGACGAATTCCCCGGCCAGCGCGAGCTTGACGCTCGCCGCGACGTCGGTCCCGGCCCGATCCTGTGCCTCCGACGTGGACGCACCCAGGTGGGGGGTGACGACGACCTCCGGCAGTTCGAACAGCGGGCTGTCCGTGCACGGCTCGGTGGCGAACACGTCGAGTCCGGCGGCGCGGACGTGCCCGCTGCGGATGGCATCGGCCAGCGCCTGCTCGTCGATGAGACCGCCGCGGGCGGCGTTGACGATGATCACCCCCGGCTTGGTGCGGGCCAGCGCCTCCTTGCCGAGCAGCCCGGCGGTCTCCTTGGTCTTGGGCAGATGCACCGAGATGAAGTCGGCACGGGCCAGGACGTCATCCAGTGGCAGCAGTTCGATGCCGAGTTGGGCGGCGCGGGCGGCCGGGACGTACGGGTCGTAGGCGATGACATGGGTGCCGAACGCCGCCAGACGCTGGGCCACCAACTGGCCGATGCGGCCCAGTCCGACCACGCCGACCGTCTTGCCGTAGATCTCGGTGCCGTTGAACGACGACCGCTTCCAGGTGTGCTGGCGAAGGGTCGCGTCAGCGGCGGGGATCTGCCGTGCGGCGGCCAGCAGCAGAGCCAGGGCGTGCTCGGCGGCGCTGTGAATATTGGAGGTGGGCGCGTTGACCACCAGCACCCCGGCGGCGGTGGCGGCATCGACGTCGACGTTGTCGAGGCCCACGCCCGCGCGGGCCACGATCTTCAGCTTCGGCGCGGCGGCGATGACCTCGGCGTCGACGGTGGTCGCCGAGCGGACCAGCAGTGCGTCGGCGTCGGCGACGGCTTCCAGCAACTTGGGGCGGTCGGGTCCGTCGACCCAACGGATCTGCACCTGGTCACCGAGGGCGGCGACGGTGGATTCGGCGAGTTTGTCGGCAATCAGCACTACAGGAATTTGGGAGGGCATGCTCACCCGGACAGCCTAAAGGTGCGCCGCCCGAGCCGATAATTCGGCGGGTAAGGATGCGGGTAAGGATTTGTAGCCATGGACGTCACCGTCGTCGGCAGCGGACCCAACGGGCTGGCTGCCGCAGTGATCTGCGCCCGAGCCGGGCTGAAGGTGCAGGTGCTCGAAGCGCAGAGCACCGTCGGCGGTGGGGCGCGGACCCTGCCGGATCCGGAGTTCCCGCAGGTCGCCCACGACATCTGCTCGGCCATTCACCCCCTGGCGCTGGCCTCGCCGTTCTTCACCGATTTCGACCTGGGGGCGCGCGGGATCGAGCTGGTGGTCCCCGACATCTCCTACGCCAACCCGTTGCCGGGGTGCCGCCCCGCGATCGCCTATCGGGACCTCGAGCGCACCGGTGATGGCCTCGATCAGGGTGATTCCTGGCGGCGTCTGCTCGGCCCGCTGGTGGAACGCGGCGCAGATGTCGTAGCTCTGCTCCTCGGGGACAGACGCTCGCTGCCGCCGAGCATCCCCGCCGCGGCACTGCTCGGCCTGCGGATTCTCGAGCAGGGCACCCCGCTGTGGTCGTCGCTGCGCGGCGAGGACGCCAGGGCGCTGTTCACCGGCGTTGCCGCGCACGCGATTTCGCCGATGCCGTCGGTCGTCTCGGCCGGCGCGGGTCTGCTGCTGGCCACGCTGGCCCATACCTCGGGTTGGCCGGTTCCGGTGGGCGGCAGCCAGGCGATCGCCGATGCGCTGATCGCCGACCTGCGGGCGCACGGGGGCGTCGTGGAAGCCGGGGTGACCGTCCGTACTCCCCCATCCGGTGTCGTGCTCTACGACACCGCCCCGACGGCACTACTGGAGATCTACGGTGGCGGGCTGCCGAATCGGTATTCCCGGGCACTGCGGCGGTACCGCTACGGCGCCGGGGTCGCGAAGGTGGATTTCGTTCTCTCCGAGGATGTTCCGTGGCGTGATCGGAGCCTCGCCGCGGCGCCGACACTGCACCTGGGAGGCTCCCGGCAACAGATGGCCGTGGCTGAGCGCGATGTGGCGGCCGGCCGGCACGCGCAGTGGCCGATGGTGCTGGCCGCGCAGTCCCACGTTGCGGATCCGAGCCGTATCGACCCTTCCGGACGCCGCCCGCTGTGGACCTACGCCCACGTTCCGGCCGGGTCGACGGTCGATCAGGCGGCGGCCGTCACCGCGGTGCTGGAACACTTCGCGCCCGGCTTCTCCGACACCGTTCTGGCCGTCCGCAGCATTCCGGCATCCCGGCTGCACGAACATGACGCCAACTACGTCGACGGCGACATCGGTGTCGGAGGCACCTCGATAACGCGAGCACTGCTCGGCCCCACTTCGCGGGTCGACCCGTGGACCACCCCGATCCGCGGGGCATACCTCTGCTCGTCGGCCACCCCACCGGGCGGCGGGGTGCACGGGATGAGCGGGTACTACGCGGCCCGCACGGTGCTCAGGCGCGAGTTCGGGCTGGGTGTGCCGTCACTGGGGCCTTAGCTCAGGGGGTTCCGTTTGCGCCGGGTTGCCCGGGGGTTCCGCCGGCGCCCGGGTTGCCGCCGAGGCCTCCGGCGCCACCGTTCCGGTAGACGCGGTGACCCGGTGGCGAGACGCCATCACCGCCGGCCCCACCGTCGCCACCGTCAACACCGGGCTGGGTCCCATCGCCACCACGGCCACCCTCGCCGCCCCGAACCCAGATCCATCCGGGGGTGATCGCAAAAGCGTCGCCGCCTTTTCCGCCCGTACCGCCCACGGTCAGCCCGCTGTCTCCGCCGCGCCCGCCCGTACCCCCCTGGGCTATATCGATATCACCGATGGCGGTGGTGGCGACACCGCCATCGCCACCGCCGCCGCCAACTCCGTTGGTGGAGGCCCCTCCTGCGCCCCCCGCGCCGGCTGTCGTTGACCATTGGTTGGTGGCCGCGCCGCCCTGACCGCCGTCGCCGCCCGTACCGTCCGTCGTCGACCCGCCGCGTCCGCCGTTACCGGCATGCGCGCGTATTCCACCTTCGCCGTCACCGCCATCACCACCATTGCCACCGTTACCGGTGTCTCCGGTTCCGCCGGCACCACCGTCGCCGGCGAACAGCCACTCCGGGCCGTAGGGAGTGTCGGGCGGCACGATTGCCTTGCCGCCGGAACCGCCGGTGCCGCCGTTGATCTTGCCGTCACCACCTGCCCCGCCGGTGCCGCCGATGGCCGACCCGGTGACGACGAACGTCGTGCTTCTCGATGTCGCGGTGCCGCCCGATCCGCCCTGGCCGCCGTCGGCCGCGCTCGACGTGCCACCCTTGCCGCCTCGGCCGCCGGTTGCGACGGCGCCCGCGCTGAGGGCTTCGCCGCCGTTGCCACCGGTGCCGCCGTTGCCGTGGCCGTCGCCACCATTGCCGCCGCTACCAGCGGTGACCGTGCCATCCTCGGCGGTCGCCGTACCACCGCTGCCGCCGGCACCGCCCTTGCCGAGCTGGCCGCCGGTACCGCCGTTACCGCCGTTGCCGGCGATCGCATTGTCCGAACCGGTGGCCGTCACGCTGTAGCCGTCGCCACCCTTGCCGCCGTCGCCGCCTGAAGTCGCGGGTTGTCCATCTGGGCCCGTGGTGCCGTCGCCGCCGGTCGCGCCGGCGCCGGCACCCTTGAGGCCCGCCGCGCCGCCCGCGCCGACCCCACCCGGGTTTCCGCCGTTGCCGCCGTTGCTCGCGTCGACGTGCGTGGAGATGCCGGGTGCGCCGTTGCCGCCGAGGCCGCCGTCACCGGCCGCACCGCCGGTTCCGCCGGTTCCGCCGTCGCCGTTGGTGCCGGCCGCGTCGGTGGCCTTGCCGCCGTTGCCGCCGGCACCGCCCGCCCCGCCGGTGCCACCGTTGCCACCGGTGGTGCCGTTGTAGGCGGGATCGATGACGATTGGCACGTACCCGGTGTTGTCGGCGGCCCAACCGCGGCGCCGGTGCCACCCTTACCGCCGTTTCCACCGTTGCCACCGTCACCGGCGATGCCGGTGGTGGCGTCTTCGCCTGCGCCGCCGGTGCCACCCGCTCCCCCGGTCGCTCCTTGCACGCCGTCTTCGGTATTCGTTGTGCCCCAGGGGCTTTCACCGCTGGCGCCACCGTCACCACCGTCGCCGCCGTGGCCGGCGTGTCCGCCCGTGACACTGCCGCCCTTGCCGCCGTCGCCGCCCTTGCCGCCGAGGTTGGCCGCACCGATCGCGCCGCCGCCGTCGCCGCCGTCACCACCATCGCCGCCATCGCCGAAGGCGCCCGTCCTGCCGGTCGAGGAGCCGGTGCCGCCGGCGCCCTCGACGCCGGCGTCGCCACCGGCGCCGCCGTCACCACCAGAGCGGGCGTCATTTGAGCCCCAGTCGGACAGGCCGTTGCCGCCGTTCGCGCCGCGTCCGCCACTGCCGGCATCTCCGCCGGCGCCGCCGGCGCCGGTCGTGCCGTCGGCGGCCCCAACGCCGCCGGCCAATCCCTTCGCACCACCGTTTCCGCCGCGGCCGCCGTTACCCCCGGCCCCGCCCGCGCCGCCGGCCTGACCGGGCAGTATTTCGGTCGCACCTGAGACTTCCCCGATGACTTTGAGGGATGCGAGGCTGACGATCGTGCCCGCGGGCTGGGAGATCGCCCAGGGGCCCGTAATCACGCCGGCGGCGCCAGTGACGCCGTTGCCTCCGTCCCTGCCGTGGCCGCCCGCACCGCCGGCGCCGCCGCTGCCGCCATTGCCGTTGCCACCGGCCGTCCCGTGTGCGGCCGCACCGCCAACGCCACCACTCCCGCCGGCACCACCGTCGCCACCCGCGCCACCGCTGCCGCCGGTCCGGCCGGCATCGCCTGGGCCGGTGCCGTTGCTGCCCTCGACGCCGTTGCCACCGTCGCCGCCGGTCCCACCGTGGCCGCCGGCCCCACCGGCGCCCCCGTTACCGGCAACGGAGCCGCCCTGACCGCCGGCACCGCCCTTGCCGCCGGCGCCGCCAGTCCGGCCGTCGGTGCCGGAATCGCCGGGATTGCTGCCGTTGTCGCCAACCCGGCCGGTCGCACCGTTGCCGCCGACACCGCCGTCACCACCGTTGCCGACCGCCCCGCCGTTGCCGCCCGCACCACCATCGCCGCCGCGCACCCCGGCGAGCATGCCGGCGGAGGCGTCAAAACCGTCGCCGCCGTGGCCGCCGTGGCCGGCCCGGCCGGTAATGGGAACTCCGGCACCACCGGTGATGCCGTCCGCCCCGCCGCGGCCGCCGGTGCCCTTCACACCCCCGGAACCACCGACGCCGATGCCACCGGGGCTGCCGCCGTCGCCGCCCTTACCGCCGTTGGGAGTCCCCGCATCACCGGCTGCGCCCCTGCCGCCATCACCCGGAGTGCCGGCGGCACCGCCGGCGCCGCCGTTGCCGCCGTTGCCGTTGACACCCGCGGTGCCGTGGACTGCGGCCCCACCGTTACCGCCGGCTCCGCCGCTGCCTCCGGCGCCCCCGGTTCCGCCGTCGCCGCCATTCTGACCGGAAGAACCCGGGGTGACGCCGTCCGCACCGCGATTCCCGGGGCCCCTGTTACCGCCCTGGGCACCGCGGCCGCCCGTGCCGCCGTCACCACCATCGCCGGAGATCGAGCCGCCCTGACCTCCTGAGCCGCCGTCACCACCGGCACCGCCGCTCTGTCCAGCCTGCCCGGTGTCGCCGGGGTTTGCGCCCGGGTCCCCGTCCAGACCGGCCGCACCGTTGCCGCCGGCGCCGCCGTCACCACCGTTGCCGAACGCGCCGCCGTCACCACCGGCACCGCCACTGCCGCCACGGCCGCCTGCCGTCAGCGCCGAGAAGCCGACACCGCCGGCGCCGCCGTCACCGCCCGTGGTGCCGCCGGCACCCGCCGTTCCGTCCTTGCCGCTGACCCCACCCACACCGGTGCCGGCAACACCGCCCTTGCCTGCCATACCCGCGGCGCCCGGATTCCCGCCGTTCCCACCGCGGCCCGCATCGGGGTGAGCGGCGGTGCCGTTCGCCCCGGCTCCACCGTTGCCCGCGCTGCCGCTACCGCCGCCGTTGCCGCCGTCGCCACCACCAGCACCGTTGCCGCCCGATGCTCCGTTCTCACCACCACCGGGCCCGTTGCCATAGTCGACGACGAAGCTCTGATCGCCGTTGCGCCCGCTGGCGCCGGCCGCTCCCGCACCGCCGGCGGCACCGTTCCCGCCGCGGCCACCGGCACCGCCGGTGCCGAACAGGAGGCTGGCCGAGCCACCGTCACCGCCCGTGCCGCCCTTACCGCCGGCGACGCCATCCGCTGCGGCGGCGATGCTGTTGCCTCCCGCACCGCCGCGGCCGCCGGTCGCCCACAACCAGCCCGCGTCGCCGCCGTCGCCGCCACGGCCGCCGGTGCCGCCCGCACTGGTCGCGTCACCACCCGCGCCACCTGCGCCGCCATTGCCCCACAGCAGACCACCGCGGCCTCCCGTGCCTCCTGCTCCGCCGTTGAGTCCGCTGACGCCGGCGCCGCCGTCCCCGCCCCGACCGAAGAGGCCTGCGTGCCCGCCGGCACCGCCGGCGAACCCGCCACCGCCGTTGCCGAACAACAGACCGGCCCGGCCGCCGTCGCAGGCACCGCTGGTGCAGGCGCCCTCATACGTGGTGTAGCTGAAGCCGCTGCCGCCCAACAGACCGGCATTCGGGTTCTCAGCGGTGCCGTCACCGAACAGCCGGAACTGATTCGCGGCCACCGTGACCGTCGCGTTGCCCAGCAAGGCCCCAGTGGTGGCCGCGGGCGGTGCACCTGTCGACGATCCGCCCAACTCCCGGCGACTGAACGCCAGCGCGGTCCACGCCAGCGTGCCCGCCGCGGGGACACCACCGTCACCACCCACCCTCAGCCAGTCGAACAACCGCGCCGATAGGCCCGACAGACCTCCCGTCGCCGCCGGAGCCGACAACACCGGCGCCGAGGCCGCAGAAACGGCGGCCCCAGGCATTGGCACGACTGGGAGCGCTGACATCCTGGCATCCGGCGTACCGGCGACCGGCCGCACCACAACCTCATCGGGAGCCGGCAGAATCACGCCGCGCTCAGGAACGAAAGATGCCGCCGCTGAGGCTGGTTCGCGCGACGCCGCGGAGAGATCTTGCCAAGCGCCGGCAGTCGGAACCGTGTTCGACGGCAGCGGGGAATCGTGTTCAGTCGGTATCACCACCGGTAAGGCGCGCGTGCGTGATTCCACTTGCATCGGCGCCTAGTGGGCGCCTCCCGGACTGCCGGGCCGAGGCCCACGTGTACGGACCGTCGGGCCGTCCCCGGAATCGGGCGACGACGAGGAGCCACCATCAGTGCTTACGCTGGACCCAGCCGAGCCTCGCGTATCGGCATGAGCCACCAGCGGTACTGAGCCCAGCGCCGCACCGACCCCGAATGCCACCGCGAGCGCACCGATGCGGCCCACATGACGGGCCGCGGCTGATCCCGCTGCGGTGAGCGGGCTATCCATGCGGCGGCCTTCGATCGGCAATCCTGAGTCAACACTCGGCACGGCTTGCTCCCATGCGGTTCGGTTGTGGAACGGCTTCGCCGGCAAACCCCACAACGATGGGCGAGTGCACCAGACGAAGGGTACGCAACGTCCCAGTGTGCCGCCAATTGAGCGCATCACAGTCGATCGATGCGCGGGCAGCCCTCCTCACGAAGGTTGCGCCAGCAACACCAGCGAGCATTCGGGGGAAGCACAAAAATCCGGCCGGGACGCCCATGTGGGCGGCCCGGCCGGCGAACGATGATCGACGAACTACGCCGTCTCTGTGATCGGCCGGTCCACCCAGCTCATCAGGTCACGCAGCTTCTTGCCGGTGACCTCGATGGGGTGCTCGGCGTTCTTCTTGCGGAGGCCCTCGAGTTCCTTGTTGCCGCCCTCGACATTGGCCACCAACCGCTTGACGAAGGTGCCGTCCTGGATGTCGGCGAGGATCTGGCGCATGCGCTCCTTAGTGCCGGCGTCGATCACCCGCGGTCCGGACAGGTAGCCGCCGAACTCCGCGGTGTCGGACACCGAGTAGTTCATCCGCGCGATACCGCCCTCGTACATCAGGTCGACGATCAGCTTCAACTCGTGCAGCACCTCGAAGTAAGCCAGCTCCGGTGCGTAGCCAGCCTCGACCATGACCTCGAAGCCGGTCTTCACCAATTCCTCAGTGCCACCGCACAACACGGCCTGCTCACCGAACAGGTCGGTCTCGGTCTCGTCCTTGAACGTGGTTTTGATGACACCGGCCCGGGTACCGCCGATCGCCTTGGCGTAGGACAGCGCCAGCGCCAAACCGTTTCCGGTGGGATCCTGCTCGATGGCGACCAGGCAGGGCACGCCCTTGCCGTCGACGAACTGGCGGCGCACCAGGTGCCCGGGGCCCTTGGGGGCGACCATGCCGATGGTGACGTCGGCGGGCGGCTTGATCAGGCCGAAGTGAATGTTCAGTCCGTGCCCGAAGAACAGCGCGTCCCCGGCCTTGAGATTGGGCTCGATATCGTTCTTGAAGATCTCCGCCTGCGCGGTGTCGGGGGCCAGCAGCATGATGACATCAGCCCACTTGGCGACCTCGGCCGGAGTGTCCACCTCAAGGCCCTGCTCCTCGACCTTGGCGCGGGACTTCGAGCCCTCCTTCAGGCCGACCTTCACCTGAACACCGGAGTCCCGCAGGCTCAACGAGTGCGCGTGCCCCTGGCTGCCGTACCCGATCACCCCGACCTTGCGACCCTGAATGATCGACAGGTCGGCGTCGTCGTCGTAGAACATCTCGATGGCCTGGCCGTTGTTTGACACTGTTTTGCTTTCCTTCTTGTCGTTTCGTTGACAGCTATTTCGGGTTCGTCATGCCGCGCGGTCCGCGCGACAGTGCTACCACACCGGACTGCACGGTCTCGCGGATGCCGTACGGCTCCAGGACCCGCAGCAGTGCCTCGAGCTTCTCCTGGGTGCCGGTGGCCTCGACGGTCAGCGACTCGTTGGACACGTCGATGATCTTGGCGCGGAACAGGTTCACCGCCTCGACGACCTGGCCGCGGCTGCCGGCATCGGCGCGCACCTTGATCAATGCAAGCTGTCGGGCCACCATGTGCTCGTCGTCCTGCTCGATGACCTTGATGACGTTGACCAGCTTGTTGAGTTGCTTGGTGATCTGCTCCAGTGGGGTCTCCTCCGCGGTGACGACGATCGTCATCCGGGAGCGGTCCTTCTGGTCGGTGGGGCCCACCGCCAGGGACGCGATGTTGAACCCGCGCCGGGAGAACAGCGACGCCACCCGGGCGAGCACGCCGGGCTTGTCCTCGACCAACACCGACAGGGTGTGGGTGACGGTGCGCGATGCATGAGCCATCAGGCGCGCCCTTCCTCGTTGTCTTCATCGAACAGGGGCCGGATATTGCGCGCCGCCATGATCTGGTCGTTGCCGGTACCGGCGGCCACCATCGGCCACACCTGCGCGTCGGCGCCGACGATGAAGTCGATCACCACCGGACGGTCGTTGATCGCGCGCGCCTGGTTGATGACGTCGACGACGTCTTCCTCACGCTCGCAACGCAATCCGACGCATCCCAACGCCTCGGCGAGTTTGACGAAATCCGGGATCCGCTGACTGTGGGTGGACAGGTCGGTGTTGCTGTAGCGCTCGCCGTAGAACAGCGTCTGCCACTGCCGGACCATACCCAGATTGCCGTTGTTGATCAGTGCGACCTTGATCGGAACACCTTCGATGGCGCAGGTGGCCAACTCCTGGTTGGTCATCTGGAAGCAGCCGTCGCCGTCGATGGCCCACACCTCGGCGTCCGGCCGGGCCATCTGCGCGCCCATGGCCGCGGGCACCGCATAGCCCATGGTGCCCAGCCCGCCGGAGTTCAGCCACGTGCGGGGCTTCTCGTAGGAGATGAACTGCGCCGCCCACATCTGGTGCTGGCCCACGCCGGCGACGTAGATGGCGTCGGGTCCGGCGATCTTCCCCAGCTGCTCGATGACGTACTCGGGGCTGAGGCTGCCGTCGCTCTGCGGGGCGTAGCTCAGCGGGTAAGCCTCGCGGATCCCGTCGAGGTAAGCCCACCAGTCGGCCAGATCGGGATCGGCGGCACCCTCATTGCCGATCCGGTTCTGGCCGGCGGGCATCCGGCGGAACGCCTCGATCAGATCGCCGATGACGGCCTTGATGTCGCCCACGATCGGCACATCGGCATGCCGGTTCTTCCCGATTTCCGCGGGGTCGATGTCGGCGTGGATGACCTTGGCGTCGGGAGCGAAGGAGTCCAGCTTGCCGGTCACCCGGTCGTCGAAGCGGGCACCCAACGCGATGATCAGGTCGCTGCGCTGGAATGCGGCGACGGCGGCGACGGTCCCGTGCATCCCCGGCATGCCGAGGTTCTGCCGATGACTGTCCGGGAAGGCGCCGCGGGCCATCAGGGTGGTGACCACCGGGATACCGGTCAGTTCCGCCAGTTCCTTGAGTTCGTCGCAGGCCTCGCCGCGGATCACCCCGCCGCCGACATACAGCACCGGCTTGCGGGCCTCGGCGATCAGCGCCGCGGCTTCCTTGATCTGCCGGCCGTGCGGCTTGGTATTCGGCTTGTAGCCGGGGAGTTCGAGATGCGGCGGCCAGGCGAACGTGCACTCGCCCTGCAGGACGTCCTTGGGGATGTCGACGAGCACCGCGCCGGGCCGGCCGGTGGCCGCGATGTGGAACGCCTCGGCGATCGAGCGCGCGATGTCGTCGCCGTCCCGGACCAGGATGTTGTGCTTGGTGATCGGCATGGTCATGCCGGTGATGTCCGCTTCCTGGAAGGCGTCGGTGCCGATCAGGCTCCGTCCGACCTGCCCGGTGATGGCGACCACCGGGATGGAGTCCATCTGGGCGTCCGCCAGCGGGGTGACCAGGTTGGTCGCGCCCGGCCCTGAGGTGGCCATCATGACGCCCACCTTTCCGGTCGCGTGGGCGTAGCCACTGGCCGCGTGCCCGGCGCCCTGCTCGTGGCGCACCAGCACATGGCGCAGCTGCTGGGAGTCGAACAGCGGGTCGTAGACCGGCAGCACGGCCCCGCCGGGGATGCCGAAGATCAGCTCGACGCCGAGTTCCTCCAGCGAGCGCACCACCGCCTCCGCACCGGTGAGCCGCACCGGGAGAACCCGAGCGGGCCTGGAACCGGACGCCGGGTCAGACCCGGTCTTGGCTGGGGACTGCTGCGCGCCGTTGGTCGGCGCCTGCCCAGCCGACGGCTGGGGTGCTCGGGTGGCAGGTGCGCTCACTGGGTGTCCTCGGTCTCGGCGGTTGTTCTCGAATATCTGCTTGGGCAAGAAAAAACCCCCGTCAGCGTTGGCGGCTGTACGAGGGTTGCGCGCTGGTGCGTGTAGCTAGACCCGGTGGGGGGCAAGCGCGGCACCAACGCGCTGACCTACTACTACGAGCTTCCCACGGGTCGTCATGATGCCCAAGGTTAGCCCCGGCACAGATCAAGCGTCAAATCTTCGACGTGTCAAGCCGGGGCTACCGGGCCGGTCCGTCCCCTCACACAGCGATCGCCCACACCTTGCCGGGGCTCGCCGGGTTGCTCGTGACGTAGAGGGTGTTGCCATCAGGGCTGACAGCCACCGCGCTCGGCTTCTCGCCCACGCCGAGGTTGATGGTTCTCACGACGGTGTTGTAGGTGCCACTGCCGGGATCGGTGTCGATGACGAGCACCGCGCCGTCGACACCCTGGCTGGTGACGTAGGCCCGGGTGCCGTCGGGGCTGAACACCACCCCCTGCCCGCCGGGGCCGACGGGGATGGCGCCGATCACGGAGTTGTACGTGCCACTGCCCGGGTCGGCGTCGATGACCGACAGCCCGGTGTTGCTGACCACGTAGACGGCGCTGCCGTCGGGCTTGACCGCCAAACCCCTCGGCGACGCGCCGACGCCCCCGATGACGGCGTCGACGGTGTTGGTGGCGGTGTTGATCATCCGCACCTGCGCGCTGCCGTTCGCGCTGTAGTAGGCGCGGGTGCCGTCCGGAGCGATCACGATCTGTTGCGGACTGTTTCCGACGTCCGCGACGCCCGTCAGGCCCGGGGGCGAGAAGACGTCATTGGTTGCCGTGTCGAGGTACCTGATTCCGGGCTCAGCTCCGCTGGTCAGGTCGACGGTGGGTGTGGTGATCTGCGCGGTGCTGTATCCCACGATGGACCCGACGGATCCGTTGGCCTGTGCCCACCCGGCCCGGAAGGCCAACTGGCCCAACACGTTCCCGCCCGCGATGACGGGCAGGTCGGAGCTCCTGAAGCTGACCTGAGCACCGGTTCCGTCTATTCCGAAGACACCCTTGCCTCCCCCACTGCCGTGGTTGTTGGTCAGGGTGTTGCCCATCAGGACGACGCGACTGAAGACATCTCCGTAGTTCTGAGTGCCACCGACGGTGACGATGAAGGCGTTCGTCTCGTTGGTGACGTTCCCGTTGACGATCAGTTCGAAAGCACCGGGATCACCCTGGAAGTTGTCGATGTTCACGAACTGGGACAGCGCCACGGCACCGGTGAAGGTGGAGTCCTCGATGGTCAGGCTGCCCGCGAGGTCGTCGCCGGGATTGATGCCGGTGGTCGAGGTGAGATTGACCGCCCGTAAAGCTTGTCCCAGAAGGTTGTTGACGAAGACATTGTCCGCGATGAAGGAGTCACCGCCGTTGCCGTACACCAACAGGCCCCTGCGCGTACCCGATGATCCCGCGACCAGTTGGAAGGTGTTGCCCTGCACCACATAGTTGTCGGATCGGATGCTCAGTCCGGCTTTCGAGTACTGAACGGTGACGTCGTACATGCGGAAGTTGTCCAAACGCGTCGTCGCCGGGTATCCGCTTCCGCTGACCGTGATCGCGGTGCCGATGGCCGTGGCGTTGGTCACCTGACGGATCGTGAGGTTGTCCAGCATGACGTCGTCGGCGGAGACCGACACGAAGGACTCGGCGTTGCCTCTGGTGTCCTCGATCACCACGCCGGCCTGGGACTGGCCCACCAGGTAGACGGACTTGTTGATGTTCAGGGCACTCGCCATGGAGTACGTGCCGTTGTTCAGGAAGATGACGTCGCCCGCCTGGGCGGCATCGATGGCCGCCTGGATGCTGTCCCCGGGGTTCAGCGTGGTGGTCACCGTGTAGGTCGGCTTGTCCGGGATTTGCGGAAGTGACACTCCACCCGGGCTGGTGAAGTAGGCCCGTCCCGCCTGGGGCGTGTCGGCGGGGGTGACCGCCACGTCGTACAACGAACCCGCGCTGGGAACGCTCGTGACCGTGTAGTCGGTCGTGTCGATCACGAGCACCGAGCCCAGTGAGTTCGTCGCGTATGCCTTGCTGCCGTCCGGCGCGAAGGCCACGCCGGTCGGCTGGCCGCCGGTGGCGATGGTCTGGATGACAGCGTAGCTGTCGGTGTCGATGACCGAGATCGTGCCGCTGCTGGAGTTGGTGACGTAGGCGGTGGTCCCGTCCGGGCTGACCGCCGCCCAGAACGGGTTGTTGCCCACGGGGATCACATGGATCGTCGCGAAACCGGTCCCGGGTTCACCGGGCTGACCACTGGCCCCACCGATTCCGGCGCTGCCGCCGAGGCCGCCGGCGCCACCGGTGGCGTCAGTGGAGAACGTGGCGTAGGCGTTGCCACCCTCGCCGCCGTCGCCGCCGTCGGCTCCGTCGGCGATACCGTCGCCACCGTTCCCGCCGTCGCCTCCGGTCGCTTCCCCGTCGAAACTGGTTGCGCTGCCGCCGCTTCCGCCCTTTCCGCCAGTCCCGCCGTCACTGCCGGCAGTCCCGCCGTTGCCGCCGGTACCGCCGAACACCGGGGTGGGATCGCCCACGGGGGTGCTCGCGTCGCCGCCGTCGCCCCCGGCCCCGCCGTCGCCGATCGACTGGCCGGCGCTACCGGCCGAACCGCTGTCGCCGGTGCCCGCGTCGCCGCCGAGTCCGCCGGCACCGGCAAGTCCGCCGGCGCCGATACCGCCGCCGTCGCCACCACGGCCGGCGATTCCGGCGGTCCCGTCGGCACCGGTGCCGCCTCGACCGGCTACCGCGCCGCTGTCACCACCGTTTCCACCCCGGCCGCCGGTGCCGCTGTTTCCGGCGCCTCCGGCGCCGATTCCGGCGTCGCCGCCCACGCCGCCGGTGCCACCCTGACCGCCCTGACCGGAGTCACCGCCGTTGCCGCCGTCCGCTCCGCTGTCGACTGCCGGTTCAAATCCGTCGCCGCCGTCGCCGCCCTGGCCGCCGATGCCACCGGTCCCGCCGGTGCCACCGTCGCCGGCGAGACCCTGCGTCGATCCGGCCCCGCCGTGACCACCGCTGCCACCGGTACCGCCGGCGCCGCCCCGACCACCCTGACCACCGGACGCCCCCGCCACCGCGGTGTTGTCCACACCGGAACCACCGGTGCCACCGACACCGCCGAATCCACCGCGGCCGCCGGCGCCACCGGTGCCCTGAACACCGCCGGCACCGCCGGCAGCTCCGCCGATGCCCCCGGAACCACCGGAACCACCGGCGGCGGCGGGTCCACCGGCGGCCCCACTGCCCTCTGCGCCTGCCGTGCCGTACCCGCCGGCCCCACCGGACCCGCCAGTCCCGCCGACACCGCCATCACCGGCGTCCCCGACGCCACCGCTGGTCAATCCGGTGCCGCCCGAACCACCGGCACCACCGGTACCGCCGGTACCGCCCCGGCCGCCCTGACCACCGGCCGCCCCCGCCACCGCGCTGTTGTCGGTACCGGATCCGCCGGATCCGCCCGTTCCGCCAACGCCGCCACGACCGCCGGTACCCCCGAGACCCTGCATGCCATGGGTCACGGTTCCGGGGCCCGACGCCTGGCCGCCCAACCCGGCAGCACCGCCGGCACCACCGGTCCCACCGGCACCGCCGATGCCACCGGCTCCACCGTTGTCGGTTCCCGGGCCGCCACGTCCGCCGGATCCGCCGGCACCCCCGAGACCACCGGCACCACCGTTGCCGCCGGTGGCGTCCGACGTGCTGCTCGTGGCACTCCCACCGGAACCGCCGGAACCGCCGGGACTGCCCGCGCCGCCCGCGGCGCCGCTGGCGCCGCCGGTTCCCCCATCGGCACCGGACGCACCGGTTCCGCCGGTGCCGCCTGCCCCGCCGTTGCCGCCGGTCGCGACACCGTCGGCGATGGCCTTACCACCGGCACCGCCGACGCCCCCGCCGAGGCGCCCGCCACCGCCGGTACCACCGTTGCCGCCGACGGCATTGCCGCCGGCGGTCGCCGTGGCAGTACCGCCGCGGCCGCCGGCACCCCCGACGCCGTCGACCGAATACCCGCCGGCGCCGCCGTTGCCTCCAACGGCGGTACCGCCCACGGAACTGGCATCGCCGCCGTCGCTGCCGTTGGCGCCGTCGACCCCGTCCACGCCGTTACCGCCAAAGGCGACCCCGCCGTCGGTGGCTACCGCCGCTCCCCCGTTACCGCCCGAGCCTTGGCTCGCCGGACCGTCGACGCCGCCGTCGCCGCCGATCGCCGTGCCCCCTTGGCTGAAGGCATCCCCTCCATTGCCACCCCGACCGTCATCGACCGCACCGGCCGCGCCGTCTCCGCCCCGGCCGCCGACGGCCGAGCCGCCCACGGTCGCCCTGGCGTTACCGCCGGTACCACCGTTGCCGCCGACATTGTTCGCCGATGTACCGCCGGTACCGCCCGCACCGCCGGCGGCCAGGCCGCCTTGGGACGCGGCCGTCCCGCCCGCGCCCCCGTTTCCGCCGCCGACACCACCGGTTCCGCCGGTACCACCGGTTGCCGCACCACCGCTGGTGGCCTCCGCCGAACCGCCACTGCCACCGTTGCCGCCGAGACCATCCGATGACGGCCCACCGGAACCACCGTTGCCGCCGACGGCCGTACCGCCGTCGGAGAAGGCATCGCCGCCATCTCCACCATCGCCGGCGTTCCCTTCCGGATCTCCGCCGGCGCCGCCGGTGCCACCGACGGCCGAGGCGCCGTTGGTGCCCGTCGCATCTCCGCCGTCACCTCCCCTGCCGCCGGTCCCCCCGACGCCGCCGTCACCGCCGTCACCGCCAGTGCCGCCGGCGCCGCCGATTGCGGTCGCCGAGGGGCCATCGGCGAATGAGTCACCACCGTCCCCGCCGCGACCGCCGTCTCCACCGGTGCCGTCGGCACCACCGGTCCCGATGCCCCCTGCCAGTCCGGCCGTGCCACCGTTGCCCCCGCGGCCACCGGTGCCTCCGTTTTGTCCAGCGCCGCCGTCGACTCCGGCACCACCGGCCCCGCCGGTGCCCCCGGCTCCTCCGGTGCCGCTGCGACCGGTGAGTCCACCGGCGTTGCCACCGCCGCCGCCGGCGCCGCCGTGGCCGCCGTCGGACCCGGAATCACCGGGGTTGACACCGTCCGCGCCGCCGCCTCCGGTGCCGCCGGCCCCGCCCAGACCGCCGGCACCCGCGGCGGCCGTACCGCCGCCGGCACCGCCCGTGCCACCAGTGCCACCGACTCCGCCTGTGCCACCGGCGCCGCCGACGCCGGTGCGACCGTCGTAGCCGTCGCCACCACGACCGCCGACACCACCGGCACCACCAGCGCTATCGAGACCCGCACCACCGGCGACACCACCGACACCGGCGTTCCCGCCGACGCCACCAGCGGCACCGCTGCCGCCCGCACCGCCCCAACCGCCAGCCACACCATCCCGAGCGCCGGCAGTCCCACCACCACCGGCCACACCCCGAGCACCCGCACCGGCAACACCACCATCACCACCGGCACCACCATTGCCACCGGCCGCCGTACCGGCACCGGCACCACCGGTGCCACCGCGACCACCGGCACCGGCGTCACCGCCATCAGAACCGTCGGAGAGCACCGACGCGTCAAACCCGGCACCGCCGCGACCACCGACACCACCGACACCACCGGCGCTATCGAGACCCGCACCACCGGCGACACCACCCACACCGGCAGCCCCACCAACACCACCAGCGGCACCGTTACCGCCCGCACCGCCCTGACCACCAACCCCGCCATCCCGAGCGCCGGAAGTCCCACCACCACCGGCCACACCCCGAGCACCCGCACCGGCAACACCACCATCACCACCGGCACCACCGTTGCCACCGACGGTGGCGTTGGGGCCGACTCCGCCCTGGCCGCCGGTTCCTCCGGTTCCGCCGGTTCCGGCGTTTCCACCGCGACTGCCGTCGGCGGCGCCGGATGCGTCATAACCGTCGCCGCCGGCACCGCCGCGGCCGCCGTCGCCGCCGTTGGTGGCCAATCCCTGACCGCCGTCGGCGCCCTGCTGCGCTCCGGGGCCACCGGCGCTTCCGCCCTGACCGCCGGTGCCGGCGTTTCCGCCGTTGCCGCCACGCCCGCCGGTCTGACCGGCACCGCCGTCCCGGGAGAGGAGACCGCCTCCGGTGCCCTTCGCGCCGACAGCGCCGGTTCCGGCGACCCCACCGTCACCACCGGCGCCGCCGTTACCGCCGTCACCGTGTGCGCCGGCGGCCGCGCCGGTACCCGTGCCGGCGGCTCCGCCCTTGCCGCCGATGCCGCCGGAACCGCCCTTGCCGCCGGAACCGGCGTTGCCGCCGTCCGGGCCGACCCCACCGACGGCACTCTCGCCGACAGCGGAAGGGGTGTAGCCGGTGCCGCCGACACCGCCGCGGCCGCCGTTGCCGCCGTCACCGGCGTCACCCCCGACGCCGCCCTTACCGACCGCCTCGAACAGCAGCCATGAGCGGGCGGTGCCGGCATCTCCGGCCCTGCCGCCGTCCCCGCCGTGACCTCCTACGCCCCCGATGCCGCCGTCGGCGCCGTCGCGGACCTCGGCGTCACCGGCGGTGCCCTCTGCGCCGGTCTGGCCGGTGCCGCCGTTCCCCCCGGCGCCGCCGGAACCGGCGTCTCCGGGCATGGCGAGGAACAGACTGCCCTGGCCGCCATGACCACCCGCGCCGCCGTCACCGCCGTCGGCCCCGAACCCGGCGTTACCACCGTGACCACCGGCCCCGCCGGCACCCGCGCCGCGATCCCCGTCATTGTTGAGGAACGGAATCAGCCAGGAGGCGTCGCCGCCGTCGCCGCCGGCCCCACCGGCGCCACCAGCGAGCGATCCGACCCCGGGTCCTCGGCCGGCGTCGCCGCCCTGACCGCCGTTGCCGCCACTGCCCCAGACGCTGAGCAGGCCTACGTGACCGCCATCGCCGCCGGCACCGCCGTCACCGAAGGCCGCCGACGCATCGCCGCCGTTGCCGCCGTTACCGCCGCCATCGAGCCACAGCCCGCCCCGGCCGCCGTTGCCGCCATCGCCGCCGCGGATCACCCCGCCGCCGCCGTGACCACCGGCGCCGCCGCGGCCCAGCACGGATAACAGCCCGGCGTTTCCGCCGTGTCCGCCGTTACCCCCGGCACCATCACCTGCACCGAGGTTGTCCGCGCCGTTTCCGCCGTTTCCGCCGTGGCCGAACAGCAGGCCGCCGCTGCCGCCGTCACCGCCGGCGCCGTTGTTGATGCCCACGGCCCCGTTACCGCCGGCGCCGCCGTTGCCGATCAGGCCGCCCCCGGCGCCCGCGCCGCCGGCGAAGCCGCTGCCGCCGTTGCCGAGCAGCAGGCCCGCCCGACCGCCCTGACACGCACCGCTGGTGCATGCCCCCTCGTAACCGTTTTCCCAGCCCCAACCGTTTCCGATCAGCAGGCCCGCATTCGGATTGTCCGCGTCCCCGTCGCCGATGAAGAACCGGAAGAGATCGGCGATCGGGTTACCGGTCGCCGACGCACTCGGGGCGGACGGAGCCTGGCCGGCCGCCGGCGCTGCACCCGTGGTCGCCGCCGCCGCTCCCGGGACGACCGTCCGCGACCCCAACTCCCGGCGGCCCAGCGCCAGCGCGGTCCACAGCAGGGGCGCCGCGCCGGGAGCGCCGCCACCATTGGCACCCCCCAGCCAGGACAACAGTGCTGAACTCAACGGGGTCGAACCCAGACCCGACACCGCCCCCTCAGGCGCCACGGCCGACATGACCGGCGCCGCGGCGGACGCCGGGGTGCTGACGACCGCCGTCGTCGCAGTGACCGCCGCCTGCGCCGGCCTCGGAGAGGGCGACTCGGCGGCGGCAGGAATCACCGCGGCCGACGATGCCGGCCGCGGCAGCACGAACGACCCGCCGGTGCTGCCCGAGGAGGATCGGGGTGTCGGCGTCGCCGACGGCGCAGGACCCGATTCACTGCTGCGGGCCGATGTGCCGGATTCCCCTGCCGCGGGTGCCCCGCTGGCGGGCACATCAACCGTCGGTACCGAAACCGACGCCATGCCGCGGCCGCGGCGCGGCGGGACAGCAACCGATGGCTCATCACCGGCATCGGAGTTCGCATCCGACCCGGGGGCCCTCTGCACCTCAGCCGCAACGTCGGATCCCTCCGATCCCGCCGAGGCGAGCCCGGCCCGCGATCCGCCCCGAACCGGACCCGGATTCGACCGCGTGGCTGTACGCGGCGAGGAATCCGGTGCGCCCACCGTGCTGCCGTCGGCGGAACTGCTCGACCCGGCCGAGCCGGTCGTGTCGGCGTACGCCACCGCCGGCAGGGCACCTACCGCAGCACCCACTCCCAACGCCACCGCCAGGGCACCAACTCTGCCCACATAGCGCGCACCGGCCGACGGGATACCACCGGTGTCGCCCGGAACGACCCTGGCACCCAGTTCGATGGGACGCACCTCATGGATGGCGCCGCGCTGCCGGTGCCGACCCGACGTGCGGGTGGGCTGGTGGGGCGGGGGCCAATCTGCGGGCATTGGAGATTCCTCACGACCGTGCGACGGGGCCGACATCCCAAACCCCCAGGGAAATGAGTTTGCCAGTCGGCTCTCGATCTGGGGGCAGGATCAGGGTTCGAGAAGCGACTCGTCAGGACTTGTGGATGCGTCAGCTGTCTATGGGCACGCTGAGTTCACGCTGATCCCAGGCGGCACCCGGGTCCTGCCGAGGCACGTTCGCGATGGGATGATGCTCACATGGCTGGATCCGGCACTTCGGCGACAGTGATCCGCATCTCGCCGACGGCTCATATCGCAACCGCTTTCATCGCGCTCTGTCTGTTGCTCTTCCTGCCCTTCCTGGGACGCCCGGGGCTGGCTCTGCTGTTGATCCCGGTGTTGCTGTCAGTGGCCATCGAGCGGCTGCGCACCAGTGCCGACGCCGAGACCGTGACCGCACGCGGACTGCTGAAAAGCCGCACCCTGCGGTGGTCGCAGATCGACGGACTGGAGTTCACCCGTGGGCGGTGGGCTCGCGCGTGCCTGACCGACGAGTCCATGGTTCAACTCCCGGCGGTGACGTTCGCGACCCTGCCGACGCTGACGGCGGCGAGCAAGCGACGAGTTCCCAACCCGTACCGGCGATAGCCGAACCGTCGAGGCGGTGACCGATTTCGGCTCCGACCCGCAAGCCGCTCAGGCGAACGGGTTGGTGCCGTGCAGAACGAACCAGGCCGCGACACCCCCGGCGGCCCCCAACACAACAGCCGCCGCCGATCCGATGAACGGCCGTCGAGCCCAGCCGCGACCTGCATCGAAGCCGTACCGTCCCGGTCCGCAGAGGATCACCGCCGCGGCAAGGATCGACAGCACCAGCAGATACTCCGCGCCGGCGGTGCCGAAAATCACCACGGCACCGTCCTTGCGCTGGGTCTCGAAGACCACCAGCGCGCTGTTGACCAGGAAACCGAGCGCCGCAGCGGCCGCCACAGGGGTGAACAGACCCAGAACCAGCAGGGCACCGGCGGCGATCTGTGTACCGGCACCGACGTAGGTCAGCACGCCCGCGTGCTGGTAGCCGGCTTCGGACAGCGTGGTCTTGAACCCGTCCAGGCCCGACCCGCCCCACCAGCCGAACGCCTTCTGAAGTCCGTGGGCGATGAACACCGCGCCGAGTGCCAGTCGGAGCAGCAACAGGCCGAGGTCCTGGGTGCCCCGTCGATGTGCCGCCTTGAGTTCCGCGGCGCCGGGACCGATCGCCTCCGGTACCGCGGTTGTTTCGGAATGCGGTTGCACATAGGGCAGTGGCTCGGGGTTGCCGATCAGTCCGTATGCCGTCGACGGGGGGCCGGACGGGGTGGTGCCGGAACCGGCGTGCGGCGGAATCCTGGTCGTCGCGGCATCGCCCGGGTTGACGGGGGTGCCGCCACCGAACATCGACCCAGGGCTGTAACCCGCTTCCTGCGCCCAGGCCTGGCCGCCGGACTGGCCTGGCTGCCCGTAGGACTGGCCGTAGCGCACCGAGCCCAGATCCTCCTCGGGATCGACCAACCGGGCGCTGGCCGGCCGCACCGTGGAATCCTCGGGACGCTGCCAGCCGGGATCGCTTGTCACCAGGCCAGCGTAAGTCCAGATGGTGCGGAAACCCGGGATTTGGGCGGCGCTGCGGCGGGTGACCCCGACGTCCCGGCGCGGGATTACGTAACCTGGCGGGCATGCGATGGGTCCGACCGGTACGCGCTGCCACCGCCGTGGCGTGCGCCGCGACGACGCTGGGAGTCGCGGCGACCGGGTGCGCCCGGTTCGACAATGCGGTGTCCCAACCGTTCACCACGCCGCCGGTGATGGCGCCGGGGCCGTCGTCCACACCTCCCCCACCGCCGCCGCTGCCCGCCAAGCCGTTCCCCAAGGCCTGTCCGGCGCCGGGGGTCATGCAGGGCTGCCTGGAGAGCACCAGTGGGCTCATCATGGGCCCGGACGGCAAGACCGCACTGGTCGCCGAACGCACCACGGGGGCGGTCAAAGAGGTGTCCGTGAGCGCTGAGCCGACCACCAAGACGGTCATCGGCGTAGACGGCAGCGGGGACGGCGGACTGATGGACATCGTCATGTCGCCGACCTACACCCAGGATCGGCTGATGTACGCCTACATCAGCACTCCCACGGACAACCGGGTCATTCGGATCGCCGACGGAGACGTCCCCAAAGATCTGCTGACGGGAATCCCGAAGGGCGCCTTCGGCAATACCGGCTCGCTGATCTTCACCAGCCCGACCACCCTGGTCGTCCAGACCGGCGACGCCGGCAACCCGGCTCTGGCCAACGACCCGAAGTCCCTGGCGGGCAAGGTCATCCGGATCGAGCAGCCGACCACGGTGGGTCAGGCGCCGCCCACCACCGCACTGTCGGGGATGGGCTCCGGCGGCGGAATGTGTGTGGACCCCGCCGACAAGGCGCTCTACATCACCGACCGCACCCCGGCGGGTGACCGGTTACAGCGCCTCGGTCCCGACGGTAAGGCCATCACCGTGTGGACCTGGCCGGACCGGCCGGGGGTCGCCGGTTGCGCCGCGCTGGAAGGCACCGTGCTGGTGAACCTGGTCAACACCAAGCAGACCGTGGCGGTCCGACTGGCGCAGGAAACCGGTGCCGTGACCGGCGATCCGGAGGTCGTGCGCCAGGACAAACACGGCCATGCCTGGGCGCTGGCGGTGTCACCGGACGGCAACATCTGGGGCGCCACGGTCAACCGGACCGCCGGTGACGCCGAGAAACTGGACGATGTGGTCTTCCCGCTCTTCCCACAGGGCGGCGGATTCCCGCGCTCCAACGCCGACGTGACCTGAGTCAGCCGACAGCGCCTCCGCGGACGGTGAGCAGTAGACCCGGATCGAATGTGGATCGGGCCGCTACCGACGCCGCCGCCGCACTGACCACCAGTGCCGCCGCGTCCTCGTAACCCTTGGGGAAGACGATCTCCGCGCTGTCAGGCCCGTCGCGGTGCGCCATCAGCCAGTCGTAGAGAAGCCAATCCAGGGCGCAGGTGACGGCGAAAGGGTCGGCGCCGGGCAGGCGGGAGGCCTCCACCACCATCCGCAACGCGTCGCGGTGCTCCTTGCGGGCGCCCTCCTTGTTCGCCCCGGAACTGTCGAACATCAGCATGGACAACGTCAGCGGAAGCCGCTGTCCCGCTTCCGTGCGCACCACCCACCGCCCGCCCTTCCAGGGCAGATCCGGGTCAACACGGTGAAACTCACCGTAGCCGCCGACCACCCCCAGGGCGGGCTCGTCCAGTTCACCGTCGAACGGGGCCGGGCCGAGCAGACCGAGAGGCTGGCGGGCGCGGATCGAGAACAGCGCCGCCGTTCCGATGATCTTTCCCGCCCGCACGTCGGCGGCCAGTCCGGTGCTGTCGAGCGCCGCCGCATACTCGAAACACAATCGGTCGAGGGTCCGGTGCAGTTCCAGAAGTTCATCCCGTTCGGCCTCGGACGCGGGCGGCCTTCCGCCTCCGAGGATGTCGCCGAACCGCTCGGCGGCGACGATCAGAGCGTCATCGAGAGCCTCCAGATGGGTCGCCACCAATCGGTCGGGTTCGTCCTCAGTGGGGTCATCGACCAGCGCCTGCAGCGAGGTCGGCGTCCCCGACTGGGTAGTCCAGAAGAATCCGATCTGCCCGTCGGACTGGACGATTCGCGGTCTCACGACTCCGGTTCCCGTCTCCGCCACACCATCACACGATTGTTCCCCGAGTCCGCGACCGCCAGCAGGTTCCCGCGCAGTGACAGCCCGTAGGGCCAGCAGAGCGTGTCCCGCTGCACCGAGGTCCACCGGTTCTCGCCGTTGGAGCCGAAATCGTGCTGCGCGAGGACATAGTCGGCACCCCGGGAGGGTGTGCCGCCATCAGCACCGTCGGCACCCCGGGAGGGTGTGCCGCCATCAGCACCGTCGGCACCCCGGGAGGGCGTGCCGGGTATTCCGGGTATGCCGTCCCACAACAGGATTCGGTTGTTGGCCGTGTCGGCGACCGCCAGCTGTTCGCCACCGTCCTGCGCCCGGTCCAGGCACACCGCGTAGGGAAACCGGAACCGGTCATTCGTATGCGGCCCGTACGGCCACTCCTCGGCGCTGCCGAAGTCCGGCTGTCCCAGCAGCAGGTCGGCGCCACGGTCGACCTCGGGCTGTGGTGTCCAGCCCAGCACCCGGTGATCCCCCGCATCGGCGACCAGCAGCAGGTCGTCTCGTCCGGTGATGTCATGCGGCCAGCGGAACGTGTCCGGACCGGCCGGGCCACCCCGATTCTCCGAGTGCGACTCGGCATCGGGCTGACCGAGCACGACGTCGGCAGGCTGATCGGGTTCCGGAATGCCGTTCCGCCAGCCGAGCACCCGCCGGTTGCCGGTGTCGGCCACCCAGAATGCGCCGCCGACGACGGCGATCCCGAACGGCCAATAAAAGCCGGACGCCGAGCACGCGCCACCGCGATTCTCGGTGACCGCACCGGCCGAGGGCTGGCCCAACACCAGATCCGGTGCCACATCGCTGGTCCGCGGGACGCTGTCCCACACCAGGATTCGGTGATGCCAGGCATCGGCGACCACCAGCCTGCCGTCGTGAATCAGTACCCCGGTGGGCAGGTGCATGCCCCGCTCGGGGCCACGACCGCCCGCGGCAGGGCCTTCCGTGTGGCCGTCGGGCTGACCGAGCACGACGTCGGCGGGCTGTTCGTCGACCTCCGGGATCCCGTGCCAGATGAGGACCCGGTGGTTACCGGAGTCGGCCACCACCAGATGGCCCTCGTCGAGGAAGACCCCGCGCGGGGAATACATCCACGCCATCGACGGGGTGGCGGCGGGCAACGCCAGTCCCCCGGGGGCGGGGGCACCGAGCCACAGCGCCGGCGACCACCCACCGGTGCGGTCCACATCGGGAACACTGTCCGGCCGGGTCCCGACCCCGCTGATGTTGTGCCGAACCGTATATCGGCTCATCGGCGGGCCCTCACGGTCCGATCCGCACCCAGACGTCGCCGTCGTCGATCCGCAGCGGCAGTTGCTCGAGTTGGGCGCCGGGAGCGCTGAGGCACTCCCCCGACCTGGCGTCGTAGCAGAAGCCGTGCCACGGACAGGTCAGCGTTCCGTTGACGACGTCGAGAACGGCGTTGTCCAGTGGCAGCCCTTCGTGGGCGCACGCGTTGCGATAGGCCGACAGTCGCTGATCGAGGTTGACGACGATCACCTCGACACGTCCGTTGGATGAGTCGGTCAGGGTGGCCGTGGTCAACTCCCCGAGGGGCAACCGGGCCGCCGGTCCGAGCCGCGCCCAGCCTGGGGCGTCCGAGTCGCGCCCGACGCGCAGCGACTCGACCGGGATCAGTGTCGGGCTGGGCTGCCCGGTCACCACCTCGACCGAGGTGATCGCCGGAACACCCTGCACGAGAGCCTCTTCCACCAGGTTCCGCAACGTGACCGAGGACATCGAGCAACCGTTGCAGGCGCCCTCCAAACGTACGAAGGCCGTGCCGTCTTCCACCCGCACCAGGGCCACATCCCCACCGTGGCTGTGCAATTGGGGCCGTACCGTCGCCAGCACCTGGTTGGCGTGCGTCACCGGATCGGGACGAATGATCCCGTGCAGCGTCAGCAGCAGATGCACGACCGGATCGTCGACCAGCTCGAAAAGCACTGCCCGGCAGGCGTCATCGGCGCGCAGCCGGCGGACGATGGCGACCAGGCCCGCCCTGTGCACGTCTTCGATGGCGGCCTGCAACTCATCGGCCACGGTTCGGGCCGCGGGATCCAAACCGTCGAGCGCGGCGACCGCGTCATCGACGCGTTTGGCCAACTCTTCGAATGAGCGCGAAACATCGGTGGGTTCCGTCATTGCGGGTCCGCCGACTCCGCCTCGGTACGGGAAAGGGCTCCCTGCCGGGAAATCTCGTCGAGAACACCGCGCACCGTGCGGACGGCGTCGTGATCGCCCATTTCCTCGAACAGGTAGCGGGCCTCGTACAGCTTGGCCTTGGCCCGGTCGAAATCGCCGAGGTGGGCCAGAACGTTGCCCTGGTTGGCCAGAACCCGCGCCCGACCCAGCGGATCGCTGTGCCGGTCGCGAGCGGCGAGCACCGCCTCGTAGAGGCCGATCGCCTCGACGAGATTGTCGGCCTGGTGGTTCGACGGCGTGTACACCAGCGAGTTGGCCAGGTTCAGTTGCACGCTGGCCCATTGTTCGGGGTATTCCTCCGGGGTGTAGACCTTCAACGCCGAGCGCAGCGACTGGGCGGCGATCCCGAGCCGCAACTGACCCGAGGCCTCCGTCATCGGCATGGTCAGGTACGCGGTGGCCAGATTGGCGTGCGCCGACGCCCACAGCAACGGGGCCTCCTCGCGGAGCACCAGCTGCAGCGCCGAATGGTAGTGCGGCACAGCGCGGGCGAGGAGATCTGGTCGATCGGCGGCCTGCTCGTGCAGCAACCCTGCCAGATTGAGATGCAGCTCGGCGCGGGCGACACGCAGGCCCTCGGCGCCGTCGAGGAGTTTCAGCGCCCGCTCGAAACGGGACGCCGCCGCGGCGGGATCACGGTCGGCGAGCACCGACGCGGATGCCCCCACGAGAACACCGCACAGCACCTCGGACACCCCTTCGGCATCCTGGGCGGCACGGTCGAGTTCCGCGAGCGCGCCGTCGATGTCGCCGTCCTGCAGCATTGTGCTGGCCACCGTCGACCGCACGACTGCCGCGAGTTCGCCGGTCGCGTCGCCGACGGCGGGCGCGTCGTCGGTGCGGCCCAGGGCGTAGAGCACGACATCGACCAGCACGCCGAATTCCCCCAGCGCGGAACGCAGTTCGGCGGTGGTCTCGGCCGCACAGGAGTCGGGGTCCATGACGAACCGGTTGTACCGACTGATCGGATCGTCCCCGGTCAACTCCGCCAGTGCGGCAGCACGCTGTCCGTTGAGCGAATGTTCGTGGGCGCGCAGGGCGTTCGGCCAGTCAGGCAACCGGCCGGCCAGCAGATCGCGGCGCGCGTCCTCGGTCTCGGGGGACGCCGGGATCAACAGGTAACCCAACGGCAGCGGAAAGGCGCCCAGCGGCTGGGGCCGGACTGCCAAGGCAGTCGGATCCACCAGTTCGGTCACGAACATTCCTCTCGTCGTGGCGATGTCATCCGTCGGCACGTGACCCCAACGGGATGCGCAGCACCCGATGCTCATCGTCCCAGAACGCTGGACGACTGCCGATGGGGAACTCATCGCCGAGGACCTCCCGGACCAGGACGGCGCGGTCACCGGCCGGGTTCCGCTGCTTGAGCAACAACCCCCCGCTGCTGGGCCCGCGCAACGGGAAGATCCACAGTTCATCCCCGCGCGCCACGGCGGCGACCGCGTCGGAGGGGAAGCGACCGGCCGCCAGGTCGGCGTCCATCCGCAGATACCCCTCGGGGCTGATCTCCACACTGACCGAGTCGGGAACGGCCGGCCGCAGCGGGGCGAGGAAATCCCGTTCGATGAGGCCGATGACCTCTTCCATAGCCGCGGCGACAGGTTCGGAGAGGTCTGCACCCAGATCGACGGCGGCGGCCTCGATGAGGAACACCGTGATGTCGGTCGGGCATTCCGCACCCAGTGCCCAGCGGGCGAAGGGGATCGCGTGGTCCCACCGGAAGGAGTGGGTGTGCAGCCCCTGAAGCGGTGGCAGGTCGGACAGTTCCTCGCCCGGCAGCCGGTAGATGGTTCCGGGTGCGGCCTTGGGGGACCCGGGGGTCAGACAGGCGTCGACGATCACCACCCGGCGGGCTCCGCGCATCTGGAACCCGACGTCCATCCCCGCCGTGCCGCCGTCGACCAGTCGGGCGCCGTCGGGCATGCCGCGATCCCAGAGGTGGCGGACGAGTACGGGGCCCACGCCGTCGTCACCACGCAGCAGGTTGCCGCAGCCGATGACGAGCACCTCGCACCCGGGCGGCCCCAGATCCTCAGACGTGACGTCGATCTTCGACCCTTCGGTCACACCATGCCGTTGATGACGAACTTCGAGAGTTCCCTACCGGTCTTGCCGTCGTAGGCGTGCACGGTGCAGACCAGACAGGAGTCGAAGCTGCGGGCGACGTGGCCCAACTCCACCGGGTCCTCCGGGTCGACGATCGGCGAACCGACGAAAGCCGTCTCCATCGGTCCCAGCACGTCCGCGCTGTCGCGGGGGCCGATGTTCCACGCCGTCGGGGTGACCACCTGATAGTTCTTGATCTTGCTGTCTTCGATGACGATCCAGTCCGAGAGCGAACCGCGGGCCGCCTCGGTGGAGCCGAAACCTCTGCCCTCGGCGTACTCGGTGGGCTTGCTGTAGAAGCTCTCCTTGAGGTTCAACTGGTCGAGCCAGCCGCGCACCCACTTGTAGTACTTCGGTGCCTCGTGCAGACGGGCCAGCTGGCGGACCATGACGCTGGGGCCGATCGTGTTGTAGATGTCGAGGAACAACGGGTCGGCATCCTGGTGCGGCGCGGCGTCGGGAGCCGCGGCAGCCATCCGCCGGGCCAGCGGGCCGGTCTCCAGCGGGATGGCGCCCAGGTCGCCCACTTCGTAGCGTGGCGACTTCGCCCAGCTGTACTTGCCCTGCGCCTTGGCCTTCTCCGGGTCGATCGGAATGGTCTCGCCCTCGAAGGGATGCAACGGACGGCTGCCCTGGTAGAACGAGTGGCTGACGTCCTCGCGCACGTTGGCCTGGTCGAACTCGTACCACTGGCCGTCGGCGAACACCCCACCGCGTCCGATCAGCGCCTTGTTCCGGCCCTCGATGGTCGGGTTGCGGTACAGCGACGGGTCGAAGTACGTGCCGGTGGAGATGTAGTTCCCAACTCCCTTGCCGTACTTGTCCAGGCCGACGTCGAGGGAATAGCGGATCAGGAAGCCGATGTCGCTGTTGTAGTGGGATTCGCTCTCGTCCATCCAGGCCAGCACATCCGACCACGTCTTGTTCTCCAGCCAGCGGTCGATGCTCCCGCCGAGCAGATCGGACTCCAGCCAGTTGTCCTTCCAGTTCTCCAGAATCGCGATCGAACGGGTGACGTCCGACAGCGTCGGGGCACCCATGACGCCGCCCGGAACCATGAAACTGGAGTGCGGCCACTGACCGCCGAAGATGGCGTACACCTCGACCGGCTTCTGGGAGAGCACCACGCCCTTCTGGTAGCTGGTGCCTACGTAGGGCGCGTACCGCCGGACGGCCTCGTCGTACATCGGCGAATTGGCGTAGTTCTTGTTGGTGAAGTCGATGGCGAACAGGGCGTAGTAGTAGCGCGGGATCGACTGCAGCGTCTCGCAGCCCTGGGCGATGTTGCGCACCAGGGTCGCGTTGGCCGGCATGGTGGTGCGCCAGGCGGTGTCCAGGGCGTAGGCGGATTTGTAGAGGTGGCTGCCACCGCAGATGCCGCAGATACGCGGGGTCACGATGAGGCCCGCCTGCGGATCCTTACCGCGCAGGATGATCTCGAAACCGCGGAACATGGCGGCCTCGGTCCACGCCGAGGAGACCACCCCGTCATCGATGGTGACCCGGACGTCGAGGTCGCCCTCGACGCGTCCGAGCGGGCTGACGTGCAGGTCGAGTGAGGTCATGACGTGGGTCCTCCGGATCTCTGCGTAGTGGTGTCCGCTCGCCGCTAGACGACGAACATGTCCTCTTTGGACCAGTCGGGGGCAGCCAGTCGCGCGGCCGCGGCGGCAGCCATATAGGACAGCTTCTTGGTGCCCGTCCCGGTCTCCTTGGGGATGACCCCGGCGACCTTCTGGGTCTTGAACAGCGTTCCGGGCGCGAGATCGAAGTGCGGGAACTCCGGTTCGGTGCACCCGTAGCAGGGCTGCCCGGCGCGGGTCTTCGACGACTGGCGGTTCCACAGAATCCGGTTGCACGGTGAGTGCGTCATCGGCCCGCGGCAGCCGAACTCGTAGAACAGGCAGCCGGTGCGGGTGCCCTCGCCGAAGGACATCGTGGACTGCTTGTACTCGTAGAACTGCACCCGGGTACAGCCGGTCTGGGTGAAGGTCTTGAAGAACGTCTCCGGACGCTGCAGGTCGTCGAGGGAGATGTCACTGGTCCGGCCGGTGGCGAGCGCGACGAGGATCTGGGTGATCCAGTCCGGGTGTGCCGGGCAGCCGGGGATGTTGATGACCGGCAGACCGGCCTTGGACCTGAAGTTCGGGCCGAGGAACCCGCCCTTGTTGCGCTTGTGGAACTGCAGGCCCGTCGACGCCGACGGGTTGGGCTCCATGGCGGGGATCCCGCCCCAGCAGGCACAGTCGCCGATGGCGACGACGATGCCGGCCTGGGCGGCGAGGTCGGTGACCCAGTCCTTCATCGGGCGGTCGGCGAACATGTCCATCCGGCCGGTGCCGTTGGGGGCCTCGATGACGGTGCCCTCGAAGACGAAGACGTCCAGGGGGCGCTCCCCTTTCGCGCAGTCCCAGAACAGCTTCTGGGCGTTCTTGCCCAGTTCCAGGCCGAGCGAGGGGTGCCAGATCAGGTCCAGTCCGAAGTCGACGATCAGGTCGACGACGTTGGGCTCGTCGGCGTTGAGGAAGGACATGGTGTTCCCGCTACAGGCGCCTCCCTGGAACCACAGAACCGATGCCATGCGGACACTCCTCTCAAAACCGTCCAATACTTCGACGGTAGACCTCCGAACCCGCGAATGGCATCCCTTTCTTGGGGCGAGTCAGATGTCGTCGAGGGGAACCGTGACCGCGATCGTCGTCCCCGCGCCGGGAGCCGACTGCACCGTCAGCACCCCGCCGACGAGTTCGGCGCGCTCGGCCATCGACAACATCCCGTACCCGTCACCGGAGGCCGCCGGGTCGAACCCGACCCCGGCGTCGGCCACCTCGAGGCGGGCCACCCCGTCGCGCACGGCGAAGGTGACCGCGGCCACCAGCGCGCGGGAATGCTTGACGACGTTCTGGACGCCCTCCTGGGCGATGCGGTACAGCGCCACTTCGATGTGTTCGGGCAGCCGCCGGTCCTCCAGCGCCAGTTCCAGGTCGACTTCGGGAGTCGATGCGGCCAGGCTCGCCAGCCCGCCGGCCAGCCCGAGGTCGTCGAGGACCGGCGGGCGCAGACCGCTGATCGCGGAACGCGCCTCGGCAAGGGTGAGATCGACCAGATCCCGGGCCTTCTCCAATTGTTCTGCGGCCGAGGCCTGTTCGCCTTCGTCGACGGCACGCGCCGCCGCGTCGAGCCGGTAGGTCAGGCTCACCAGCCGCTGGGAGATGCCGTCGTGGATATCGCCGGCCAACCTGCGCCGTTCGCTCTCCTGGGCGGCGATCACCTGCTCGGCGAAATTCTCGTGCGCGCGCTCCCGGGCCGACAGCTGACGGTGCAGGCGGGCCTGGTGCAGCGCGCCGGCGATCAGCTGACCGATCACCCCCAGCAGTTGGATATCGCGGGCGGTGAAGTCACGCCGCTCGATGGTGTGCACATTGAGCACCCCCACCAATCCACCGAGTTCGGTCTGCATCGGCACCGACGCCATCGAGGTGAAGTCGCTACCGCGCAGCGCCGCGATCGGCATGTAGCGCGGGTCGGCTTCCTTATCGCTGACGATCACCACCGGTTCCCGATACGTGGCGACCCATCCCGAGACCCCCGACCCCAGCGGAAGCTGGATTCGGCCGACCTGTTCGTCGAACGGCGGGGTGGCCCCGGCGAGGCTCAGCGACCGGTTGGTGTCGTCGAGCACATGCACGAAGCAGACGTCGGACGCGGTCGCCGCGGTGATCATCCGGGCCACCGCGGCCGCCATCGGCTCCACCCCGGGTCCGCTGGAGGTCGCGGCGATGATGTCGAGCAGCAGCGCCACCTCGCGATCAGCGTCGACCAGGCCGTGCACAGCCTGCGGACTGAAGCCCCCCACCGGGACATTCATCGGGCTCATCGGGGTCTTCTCTCTTCGCGCAAGCGGCTCATCGAAAAATCCCCTCGCGCAGCGCCAGCGCCGCCGCGCTGGTGCGGTCCCCGACGCCGAGCTTGCGGTAGATCGAGCTCAGGTGCGTCTTGACGGTCTCCTCCCCGATCACCAGCTTGGCGGCGATACCGCGGTTGGACAGCCCGGTGACCACCAGCGACAGGATCTCGCTCTCCCGCTGGGTCAACCCCTGCCGCGCGCCCGGCCAGAACTGGTCGCTCTGCAGCCGGGCGGCGGTCTCGGCCGCCCGCGCGGCCATACCGGCGTCGATGGCCGTGGAGCCGGCGTGCACACCCTCGAGCTGGCGGACCAGTTCGTCGCTGCCGATGCCCTTGAGCAGGTAGCCCGAGGCTCCCACCCGCATCGCCTGGAACAGGTACTGCTCGTCGTCGTAGACCGACAGCAGGATCACCTTCCGGTCCGGGTCACGCTGCCGGATCTCCCGGCACAGGTCCAGTCCGCTGGCGCCCTGCATCCGCACGTCGCACAGCACGATGTCGGGACGCAACTCGCCGATGACCCCCATCGCCTGGTCGGCGCCGATCGCCTCCCCCACCACGGCGATCCGATCGGCGAACGGCGCCAACATCGCCTTGAGACCTTCGATGACCATCTGATGGTCGTCGACGAGCAGCACCCGGACCGGTGAGGACATGGGTTCAACCGTAGAGGGCACCGGGCGTCACCGGTCGGGGGATGCTCCCCCCGGACGATCCCCTGAATGGGGGATGGCCGGCGGCCTCGACCCGCCGATACTCACTGCTATGAGCGCACTGCGGACTTCGTTCTGGTGGGATCACGCGGACCGACCGCCGCATCTGGAGGCGGTGATCTTCTCCCTCGACGGAGTTCTCGCCGGTCCGCGCGCCGATGAGCGTCTGCTCGCCGAGGCGGTGTGGGATCTGCACTGCAGCGGGATTCGGGTGGCCGTGGTGACCGGTGGGCACTGGCCGGCGGTGCAGCGGCCGGTCCGCGAACTGCTCGGTGACGGCGCCGTCGAGGTCCTCGTCACCGGCGACGAGGTGAGCAGACCCAAGCCGGACCCGGAGGTCTACCGGCACGCCCTGTGGCAACTCGGAGTCCGGGCCGCCGATGCCATCGCGGTCGAGGACTCGGCACCGGGCCTCCGAGCCGCCGTCAGCGCCGGCTTGACGACGGTCGTCGTCACCACCGAACGCACGGCAGGCGACGACTTCACCGGGGCGGCCGCGGTGCTTCCGGGCTACGGCGGCTCCGACGCGCTGTCGGCGTACCGCTGCCGCGGGTGGGTGCTCGGCTCCCGCCGACTGAGCGCCTGAGCCCCTGAGCCCCTGAGCCCCTGAGCCCCTGAGCCCCTGAGCGCCCGGGCCCCCGGGCTCCTGGGCTCTAGCCGCTCTGGCCGCAGGCGGCCAGCACCAGTTCGCGCACCCGGGCGGCGTCGGCCTGGCCCTTGGTGGCCTTCATCACCGCGCCGACCACCGCGCCGGCGGCCTGAACCTTGCCACCGCGGATCTTCTCGGCGATATCGGGGTTCGCCGCCAGCGCCTCGTCGACGGCCGCCTGAATCAGCGAATCATCCTTGACCAGCGCCAGACCGCGGTCGGCCATCACCTGCTGGGGTTCCCCCTCGCCGGCCAGCACGCCCTCGACCACCTGCCTGGCCAGCTTGTTGGACAGGGAGCCGTCCTCGACCAGCGCGATGACCTCGGCGACCTGCTTGGGGGTGATGGCGAGCGCATCGAGGTCGACGCCGGCCTCATTGGCCTTCTGCACCAGGAAGTTGCCCCACCAGGCCCGCGCCGCGTCGCTGGAGGCCCCGTGGGCGACCGTCGCCGCGACCAGATCCACCGCCCCGGCGTTGACCAGGTCCCGCATCACCTCGTCGGAGACCCCCCACTCCTGCTGAATCCGCTTGCGCGACAGCCACGGAAGCTCCGGAATCGTGGCCCGCAACCGCTCCACCAGCTCCGGACTCGGGGCCACCGGCTCGAGATCGGGCTCCGGGAAGTAGCGGTAGTCCTCGGCGGTCTCCTTGTCCCGGCCGGGTGAGGTGTGTCCGTCCTCGTGGAAGTGCCTGGTCTCCTGGTGGACTGTGCCCCCGGCGACGAGAACGGCTGCCTGACGGCGCATTTCGTAGCGAACCGCCACCTCCACGCTCTTAAGGGAGTTGACGTTCTTGGTCTCGGTGCGGATGCCGAACTCCTGCTGTCCATGGGGCCGCAGTGACACGTTGGCGTCGCAGCGCAACGAGCCCTGATCCATCCGGACGTCGGAGACGTCCAGGGCGCGCAGCAGATCCCGCAGCGCGGTGACGTAGGCGCGGGCCACCTCGGGGGCCCGTGCGCCGGCGCCCTCGATCGGCTTGGTGACGATCTCGATCAGCGGCACCCCGGCCCGGTTGACGTCAAGCAGCGAGGTGGTGGCGCCGTGGATGCGGCCGGTGTCGCTGCCGACGTGCGTCAGCTTGCCGGTGTCCTCCTCCATGTGCGCCCGTTCGATCCCGATCCGGAAGGTGGTGCCGTCCTCGAGGGGAACGTCGAGGTGGCCGTTGAACGCGATCGGCTCGTCGTACTGCGATATCTGGTAGTTCTTCGGCTGGTCGGGGTAGAAGTAGTTCTTCCGGGCGAACCGGCACCACGAGGCGATCTCGCAGTTCAGCGCCAGACCGATGCGGATGGCCGACTCGACGGCGGCCCCGTTGAGGGTGGGCAGCGCGCCGGGCAGGCCGAGGCAGACCGGGCACACCTGGGTGTTGGGTTCGGCGCCGAAGGTGGTGGCGCAGCCGCAGAACATCTTCGTCGCGGTCGACAGTTCGACGTGCACCTCAAGCCCGAGCACCGGGTCGAACCGGGCCACCACGTCGTCGTAATCGAGAACTTCGGCGGTCGTGGTCGTCATGACCGGAATCCTAGTGGGCGGGCTTGTCGGCCCGTCGCGCGCCGAGCAGACGCAAACTCGCGCGATTCGGGGTCCAGAAGTGCGAGTTTGTGTCTGCTCGCGGCGGGAGTGCGCGGGTGTTCAGACCTGGCCGGCGACGAAGGCGGCCGCGTCAGTGACGTAGGGCGGGAACTCGTAGCCGTTGTGGGCGGCGCGATCGCGGCCGCCCGGGAAGCAGATCGGGTCGCCGGCACTGCACAGGTCGATGGCCTGTCCGGCGAACCGGCCGGTGCCCGACAGCGGGGTCCCGAAGCGGTTCGCCGGGTTGCCGAATACCGCGACGGCGGCGACCTGGTCGGCGGCTTCCGGCGGCAGCGGCGGGCTCGACCCGAAGTTGCCGATGAGGTTGCCCAGCGGCGGCACCCCGGCCAGCATGGACATCACCGCGGCGCCCTGGGAGAAGCCACCGAGGACGAATTTCGTCGCCGGGCAGGCCGCCGCCGCGCCGGCCAGATGGTTCTCCACGTCGGTTGCGCCGCTCCCGGTGGAGAGGAAGTTGAGACTCGCCGGGTAGTTCACCGGGTAGACGGCCAGGCTGCGGCCGCCGAGCATCGGTACCAGGGCGTCGGCCAGCGCCTGGCCGACCCGGCCGGGTCCGGGGGGCTCCCCGGTCCCGCGGGCGAAGACCAGTTCCACATCCGGGCATTCATCGGCGCCGGCCTGCGGAACCGCACCGGCCACCGTGGCGGCCGTGAGAAGCGAGGCCACCGAGACCACGGCGGCCAGAACCCGGTCAGCCAAAGAACGCCGCCGCGTCGTCGTAGCGGGACTGCGGCACCAGCTTGAGCTTCCGGACCGCGTCGGCCAGCGGCACCCGCCCGATCTCCTCACCGCGCAACGACACCATCATCCCGTACTCGCCGGCGTGGGCCGCATCGGCGGCGTTCACGCCGAACCGGGTGGCCAGCACCCGATCGTAGGAGGTCGGCGTCCCGCCGCGCTGGATGTGACCGAGGACCGTGACCCGGACCTCCTTGCGGATCCGCTTCTCCAGTTCGTAGCCCAACTGCTGGGCGACCCCGGTGAACTTCTCGTGTCCGAACTCGTCGATCCCGCCCTGACGTAGCTCCATCGACCCCTCGACGGGCTTGGCGCCCTCGGCCACCACGCAGATGAAATGGGAGGCTCCGCGCTGGAAGCGGTGACGGACCAGGCGGCACACCTCCTCGACGTCATAGGGCTGTTCGGGGATCAGCGTCATGTGCGCGCCGGAGGCCAGCCCGGCGTTCAGCGCGATCCACCCGGCATGCCGGCCCATCACCTCGACGAGCATCACCCGCTGGTGGGACTCCGCGGTGCTGTGCAGCCGGTCGATGGCCTCGGTGGCGATCTGCAACGCGGTGTCGTGCCCGAAGGTGACGTCGGTGCAGTCGATGTCGTTGTCGATCGTCTTGGGCACCCCGACGACGGGCACTCCCTCCTGGCTCAGCCAGTGCGCGGCGGTGAGCGTGCCCTCACCGCCGATCGGGATCAGCACGTCGATCCCGTTGTCCTCCAACGTCTGCTTGATCTCGTCGAGACCGGCGCGCAGCCGCTCGGGGTTGGTGCGGGCGGTGCCGAGCATGGTGCCGCCCTTGGCCAGCAACCGCTCGTTGCGGCCGTCGTTGTGCAGTTGGATTCGCCGGTTCTCCAGCAGTCCGTTCCAGCCGTCGAGGAAGCCGACCACCGACGACCCGTAGCGGGCGTCGCACGTCCGCACGACAGCCCGGATGACGGCATTGAGGCCGGGGCAGTCGCCACCGCCAGTGAGAACTCCGATGCGCATGGGCTCTATCTAACCTGCTCGGCGTCCGGCGCGGAGGGGTTACACCGCCGTCGGTAGCGGTCCACGCGCCACCTCGTAGGCGGCACCCACCCGGTAGAGCCGGTCATCGGCGAGGGCGGGCGCCATGATCTGCAGTCCGACCGGCAGATTGTCGTCGGCCGACAACCCGGAGGGCACCGACATTCCGCAGTGCCCGGCCAGGTTCAGCGGCAGCGTGCACAGGTCGAACAGGTACATCGCCAGCGGGTCGTCGACCTTCTCCCCCAGCCGGAAGGCGGTGGTGGGCGTGGCCGGCGACACCAGGACGTCGACGCTCTCGTAGGCCCGGTCGAGGTCGGCGGCGATCAGCGTGCGGACCTTCTGGGCCTGGTTGTAGTAGGCGTCGTAGTAGCCGGCCGACAGCGCGTAGGTGCCGATCATGATGCGGCGCTTGACCTCCGGGCCGAAACCGGCGGCCCGGGTCAGCGCCATCACCTCCTCGGCGCTGTGGGTGCCGTCGTCACCGACCCGCAGGCCGTAGCGCATGGCGTCGAAGCGGGCCAGGTTGCTGGACACCTCGGAGGGCAGGATCAGGTAATAGGCCGACAGCGAGTGGGTCAGATTCGGGCAGTCCACTTCGCGGACCTCGGCACCCAGTGCCCGCAACTGTTCGACGGCGGCCGCGAAGGACGCCAGCACGCCGGGCTGGTAGCCCGCGCCGGAGGCCAACTGGGTGACGACGCCGACGCGCACCCCGCTCAGGTCACCGGAGGCCCCCGCCAGGGCCGCGCCGACGACGTCCGGGATCGGCGTCGGCAGGGAAGTGGAGTCCCGCGGATCGTGGCCGGCGATGACGGCGTGCAGCAGAGCGGTGTCCAGCACGGTACGGGCGCAGGGCCCGCCCTGATCGAGGGAGGACGCGCAGGCCACCAGGCCGTAGCGCGACACCGTGCCGTAGGTGGGTTTCACCCCGACGGTGGCGGTGAGGGCCGCGGGCTGGCGGATGGATCCGCCGGTGTCGGAACCGATGGCCAGCGGGGCCTGGAAGGCCGCCAGCGCGGCGGCGCTGCCGCCGCCGGAACCGCCGGGAACCCGGTCGACGTCCCACGGGTTGCGGGTGGGTCCGTAGGCCGAGTTCTCGGTGGAGGAGCCCATCGCGAACTCGTCCATATTGGTCTTGCCCAGGATCGGGATGCCGGCGGCGCGGATGTTGGCGGTGACCGTCGCGTCGTACGGCGACATCCAGCCCTCGAGGATCCGCGAGCCGCAGGTCGTCGGCATGTCAACGGTGGTGAAGACGTCCTTGAGTGCCAACGGAACCCCGGCCAGCCCGGAGGGCAGGTCATCGCCGGCGGCCACCGTGGCGTCCACCGCCGCGGCGGTGGCCAGCGCCTGCTCGGCCGCGACGTGCAGGAAGGCGTGATAGCGGTCGTCGGTGGCGGCTATCTGGTCCAGGCAGGCCTGGGTGACCTCGACCGAGCTCAGTTCCTTCGCGGCGATCTTGGCGCCGAGGGTGGCGGCGTCGAGGCGGATCACGTCGCTCATGCCCCCTCCCCCAGGATCTGCGGGACGGCGAAGCGGCCCTCATCGGCGGCGGGCGCCTCGGCCAGCGCCTGCTCCTGGGGCAGGCTCGGCGCAACGACGTCGGGCCTGGTGACGTTGACATCGCGCAGCGGGTTGCCCGTCGGCGTCACCCCGGTGACGTCAACCGCCTGAATCTGGCCGACATAGCCGAGGATCGCGTCGAGTTGGCCCGCGAAGGAGTCGAGTTCGTCATCGGTCAGGGCGAGGCGGGCCAGCTTGGCCAGCTTGGCCACATCTTCCCGGGAGATCGTGGACACGGGGTCTGAGCCTAGCGTCCGGGCCCGGCGGACCGGCGATCACGCGGGTCATCGGGCCGGCGCTCATCCACAGGGCGGGTCCGCACGGTTCGAACCGGGGCCGGAGTTGTGAAAAAGTGGGCGGGTGCCGTCTTATTTGCTGCGCGTCGAACTTGAGGACCGCCCCGGCAGCCTGGGGTCACTGGCGGTGGCGCTGGGCTCGGTGGGGGCCGACATCCTGTCTCTCGACGTTGTCGAGCGCGGTCCCGGCTACGCCGTCGACGACCTCGTGGTCGATCTTCCCAACGGTGCGATGCCGGACATGCTGATCAGCGCGGCCGAAGCGCTCCGGGGCGTGCGGGTGGACACCATCCGGCCGCACACCGGTCTGTTGGAGGCGCATCGCGAACTCGAACTCATCGATCACGTCGCCGCCGGCGGCGACCGCCCGACCAAACTTCAGATCCTTGTCGATGAGGCGCCGCGGGTGCTGCGGGTGGGCTGGTGCACGGTGGTGCGGCTGACCGAGGCCGGCTCGGAGCGGGTGGTGGGCAGCTCCGGCGCGCCCGAAACCCAGGCCGCGGCCACGCCCTGGCTTCCGCTGGACAAGCCCGCCGCGCTGGACGGTTCGGCGGACTGGGTTCCGACGCTGTGGCGGGATATGCACACCACGCTGGCCGCGGCGCCGCTCGGGGATCCCGGCACCGCCATCGTGCTCGGCCGCCCCGGCGGGCCGGAGTTCCGGCCCTCAGAGGTCGCCCGGCTCGGGTATCTCGCCGGGATCGTCTCCGGTCTGCTGGGTTAGCCCGACTTCCGCGGGCTGCGCCGGCGGGCCGTCGGCCAGCAACGCCCGGAAACCGTCCTCGTCCAGAATCGGCACCCCGAGCTCGACGGCCTTGTCGTATTTGGAGCCGGGGGCGTCGCCGGCGACGACGAACGACGTCTTCTTCGACACCGACCCGGCCGCCTTCCCGCCGCGGACGATGATCGCCTCCCTGGCCTGGTCGCGGGAGAAGCCGGTCAACGAACCGGTCACCACGATGGTCAGGCCCGCCAGGGTCGGTTCGATACCGGTGTCGCGCTCGTCGGCCATCCGCACCCCGGCGGCCCGCCATTTCTCCACGATGGCGCGGTGCCAGTCCACCTCGAACCACTCCCGCAACGCCGCCGCGATCGTGGGACCGACACCCTCGACGTCGGCGAGCTGCTGTTCGCCGGCGGACATGATCGCCTCCAGGCTGCCGAACGCGGTGGCCAGCGCCCGAGCCGCCGTCGGCCCGACATGCCGGATCGACAGCGCCACCAGGATCCGCCACAGCGGGCGGTCCTTAGCCGTGTCGAGGTTGGCCAGCAGCCGTTTGGCGTTGGCCGACAACTCGCCTTTCGTGGTCCGGAAAAAGTCCGCCCGGGCGAGGTCGTCGGCGGTCAGGTCGAAGAGATCCCCCTCGTCGGTGATGACCCCGGCCGTCAGCAGCGCGATCGCCGCCTCGTAACCGAGTCCTTCGATGTCGAGGGCACCCCGCCCGGCGATGTGGAACACCCGCTCCCGCAACTGGGCCGGGCAGGTCCGGGCGTTCGGGCAGCGGATGTCGACGTCACCCTCCTTGGCCGGAGCCAGTGGGGTGCCGCATTCGGGGCAGTGGGTGGGCATCACGAATTCGCGTTCGGTGCCGTCGCGCAGGTCGACGACGGGGCCGAGCACCTCGGGGATCACGTCACCGGCCTTGCGGATCACCACGGTGTCCCCGATCAGCACACCCTTGCGCTTGACCTCCGCGGCGTTGTGCAGGGTCGCCAGACCGACCGTCGATCCGGCGACCCGCACCGGGTCCATGAACGCGAACGGCGTCACCCGGCCGGTTCGGCCGACGTTGACCCGGATGTCGCGCAGCCTGGTCTGGGCCTCCTCCGGCGGGTACTTGTAGGCCACCGCCCACCGCGGTGCGCGAGACGTCGCACCGAGTCGGCGTTGCTGGGCGAACTCGTTGAGTTTGACCACCACACCGTCGATCTCGTGCTCGATGGCGTGCCGGCGCTCCCCCCAGTAGTCGATGCGCTCCCGCACCGCATCCAGACCCCGGACCAGGGTGGTGTTGCCGGAGACCGGCAGCCCCCACGCCTTCAGTGCGACATAGGCGTCCTGCAGGGTGCTCGGGGTGAACCCGTCGGTGAAACCGATGCCGTGGCAGATCATCCGAAGCGGCCGGCGCGCGGTCACCGCGGGGTTCTTCTGCCGCAGCGACCCGGCGGCGCTGTTGCGCGGATTGGCGAACGGCGCCTTTCCGTCGGCGACCAGGCTGGCGTTGAGGTTCTGGAAGTCGGCGACCATGAAGAACACCTCCCCGCGCACCTCCAGCACGGCGGGGACGGGGAAATCGTCTGCGGCGGTGAGGATTTCCGGGATGTCATTGATGGTGCGGGCGTTGAGCGTGACATCCTCGCCGACCCGGCCGTCGCCGCGGGTGGCGGCCCGTTCCAGTCGGCCGTCCCGGTAGACGAGGGCGATCGCGACGCCGTCGACCTTGAGCTCGCACAGGTAGTCGGGCTCGGGGCCGATCTCGCCTTCCACCCGGCTCGCCCAGGCGGCCAGTTCGTCGGCGTTGAACACGTCGTCGAGGCTGAGCATCCGGTCGAGGTGCTCGGCGGCGCTGAAGTCGGTCGCGAACCCGGCGCCGCCGACGAGTTGGGTGGGCGAGTCGGGCACCCGCAGTTCGGGATACCGCTCCTCCAGGGCCACCAGGTCGTTGAAGAGCGCGTCGAAGTCGGCATCCGAGATGACCGGAGCGTCCTTGATGTAGTAGCGGAACTGGTGTTCGCGGACCTCGTCGGCAAGTTGCTGCCAGCGCCGCCGCACGTCCGGGTCGATCGGGTCGGTGTCCGAATCGTCGCGAGCCATCCCCGCAGGTTAATCGGGCCGGCCGACACCGAGGCGATCCGGGGCGGCACGGCGGGAATCCACCCGCCGACTGGTGTTTCATTGCTGCATGACGGTGACACCGGGAACGCGCTCCCCCTTGCGTCGGGGCTGGGTGAGCGCCCAGGCGGTGGCGGTCGGTTGTCTCCTGGTCGCGGCCTGTGCCTCCCCGGCGCCACCGCCGTCCGACGAGGCGAAGACGCCCCCGGAGGCGCCCCAGAAACCGCTGACGTGGACGCGGTGCGGGGAACTTCCGGGCGAGGTCCGCGAATGCTCAACCCTGACCGTGCCGCTGGAATACTCCGACCCCGACGGCCCCAGCATCGAACTGGCACTGGCCAGGATTCCGGCCCGCGGACCCGGCGAGAGGGTCGGCTCGATCCTGGTCGACCCGGGTGGTCCCGGGATCTCCGGGGTCGACGAGATTCTCACGCTGCCCTACCAACTCAGCCCCGCGGTGGAGGCCCGCTACGACATCGTCGGGTGGGATCGTCGCGCGGTCGGCAAGAGCAGCCCGTTGTGGTGTCGCACCCCGGATGAGATGGGTGACTACGCCCGGGCCCTGGCGAGCGCCCAGTGGTCGACGGCGGCCGACTCCCCCGAGGTCGAGCGCTGGGCCGCCCAGGCCCGGGCGTTCTCCGAGGGGTGCGCGACCCGCAACCCGGATCTGGTGGGCCATATCGGGACTCGTGACTCGGCCCGCGACATGGAGTCGATCCGGGTGGCGCTGGGCGAACCGGCGATGAACTATGTGGGCTGGTCGCACGGGACGAAGTTGGCCGCGTTCTACATCGACCAGTACCCGCAGAACGTTGGCCGCATGGTGCTCGACAGCGCGATCGACCCGTCGCTGTCGATCGACGAGTACAACCGGGGCCAATCGCAGGGGCTGGAGGCCCAGTTGATGCGGTTCGTGGACTACTGCACCGCCGCCGGCGACTGCCCACTGCCGGCCGACCACGCCGCCGCCACCGACGCGCTGAAGACCTATCTGCTGTCCCTTCCCGAAGCGAGCGACGACCCGGGGACCGCCACCCGGGCCGACGCGATGGCCGCCCTCGCCGAGGCGATGTACATCCCGCCGGACTCCTTCCCGGTCCTGCTGCAGGCTCTGCGGGACGGTCTGGCCGGCGACGGGACCGGGCTGATCGACATCGGCGGGTTGCGTGCGGCCCGGTCGAACCGGGCCCAGGCCCTGTACGCCATCAACTGCTATGACTCCACCCCGACACCCGATGTCGCCGGCACTGCGGCCCTGGCCGGGCAATGGAACGCCGACACCCCCATCTTCGGGTCCATCAACGCCTGGGGCGGTTTGCGCTGCAGCACCTTCCCGGCCCACGACCCGATCGGGCCGAAACAGGTGCGCGGCGAGGGCGCGCCACCGGTGGTCGTCGTCGGAGCCCTCGACGACGGGGCGACACCGATCGCGTGGTCCAGAGCCCTTGCCGAACAGCTCGTTTCGGCCCGGTTGGTGGTCGCCGATACCGATGTGCACTCGGTGTACCCGACCTACAACCGATGCGTCACAAGGATTGTGGACGACTATCTGCTGGACGGCGTCGCCCCGCCCCGGTTCTCAGACTGTCCCGCGGACTGACGAGCCCTAGACGGCAGCCGGGTCCTGCGCCAGGGCGTCGGCCGCACGCTGAGTGAGCGCGGTCGCCGTTTTCGCCCACGCCGCGGTGGCACCGGCCAGGCCGCAAGCCGGGCTGAGACCGACCCGTTCGCCGAGGACCGCACGCGGGAATCCCAGCCGATCGGTGACGACCGCCGCGGCGGCGGCCACCTGCTCGAAGCTGGGGACGGGATCGACGGCGGCGATGGGCAGCAGGCCGAGCACCGCGGTGCGGCCGGAGTCGATGAAGCCGCCGAGACCGTCGCGACCGCGATCGTCGAGCGTGGCCAGATCGACACTGACCGCGCTGACCGCGCTGCGGCGCAGCACATCCCACGGGACATCCGCGGCGCAGCAGTGTACGAGCGCATCGCCGCCGACCGCCGTCACGCACTCGTCGAGCAGTGCCACGGCGGTGGCCTCGTCCACCGGATGCACCGGGGCCAGGACACTCGCCCCCGCCAGCCGGCCCGCCAGCGCGGCGGGCAACAACGGCTCGTCGAACTGGACGACGACCGTCGTCGACAGCCGGCGGGAGACCTCGGCCCGGTGGGTCGCCATCCCCTCCGCCAGTGAGGTGGTGAGGTCGCGGACCGCGCCGGGGTCGGTGATGGCGCGGTGGCCGTTGGCCAGTTCCAGCTGTGCGGCCAGGGTGATCGGGCCCGGGCACTGCACCTTCACCGCACGACCCGACCGCGCGCCCCCGGCCTTGTCCCAGGCCTCCTCAAGGGCATCGAGATCTTCGCCGAGCAGACTGACCGCCCGCCGGGTCACCGCGCCAGGCCGGGCCGCCACCCGATAGCCGCGCGGGACGATGTCGATGGCGATATCGACCAGCAGCGCACCGGCCCGGCCGATCGAGTCTGCGCCGACGCCCCGGTCGGGAAGCTCCGGCAGATACGGGAGACGGTCCAGCTCACCGACGACGATCTCCGCGGCCGTGCGGACGGAGCGCCCCGGCCAGGAGCCGATACCGGTGGCGGTGGCGAAGGTGGTCACCGCCCAAACTTACGCGGCGGGTTGCGCGCGTACCGTCCTCGCGGGCTTTGCGCCGTCACCGCCGGGCCGCGACGCCGGCTCCCCCCGACCTTCGGGCGGTGGGCGGTTCTCCGCGGTCGCACTGCGCGCATCGGCGCCCGGCTGATGCGATGCTCGGGCAGTCCGGAGCACACGGACCGTCCCGGAATCCGTCGCGCGGGCGGCCGCGGGCCGCGGTGGGATCCCGGCGGAGCGCGGGAGATCCACCGCCTGCTGAGCGTCCGCCTGCTCCTGGCTGGTGGGACGGTCATAGCTCTTCTCGATCTGCTCGCGCAACGGGGCGTCGAGGGCGTCGGCGACCGCGCCCAGCCCCACCCAGCGCAGTGGGGTGAGCAATGGCAGCCGATCGTTGCGCACCATCGTGTAGGTCATGGCGCCGTTTTGCCAGGTCACCAGGTTTCCTGCCGCCGCTTCGGCCGCGAGGTCCATCGCGTCGTAGACGGTCGGATGGACCAGGAACATCCCGGCGACGGCGTTGGCGGCCGCCAGCAGGCTGAACCGGGCCGGCCAGTCGGCCCAGCCGTCGTACTGGCTCCACAGTTCGGTCACCGCGAAGCCGGAATCGGTCGGGACCTTCGGCGCCCAGGGCACCCCGTAGGTGTTCTCCGGATCACCGACGAGCAGGAACGATGTCGTCTCCGGGTCGACGACGGAGGTCGGCGCGTAGTTGCGGAGCCAGAAGCCGGCGATCTGAGCACCCTGGGAGAAGCCGAAGACGAGTTTCTCGGCGCCATCGGCAACGAGCTGGTCGTCGAGGGTGGCCGCGCCGGCCGAGATCGGTCCGTCCTCGCCGAAGACGCCGTCGCGGTGGGACAGGTCCAACGACGCCGCGGTCGGAACCCGTTCGCAGTCGTAGACCTCGCACACCGCGCCGCCGAACAGGTTCGGGGTCGATTCGACGAGGTTGAGGTTCAGCGGTTCGACGGTGTAGGCGGTCGCCGCGGCGGCGTCGGCCGAACCCGCGATCGCTCCCCCGCCCATGATCAACGCGGCGGCGAGAGCGGCCGCCGACACCCGAGTCCTCACCGGGGAGTCCTCACGCGGGGCTCTCGTCGTCCGCCACCGAAAGAGTTGCACTGCCGAGCACCTCATCACCGGCCGGATCGGGCCGGTACAGCACCATGGTCTGGCCCGGCGCCACTCCCCGCAACGGCTCCCGCAGTCTGACCCTTACCCGGTCGTCGACGAGTTCGGCCACCGCGGCCGCGACCCCACCGTGCGCCCGGACCTGCACCTCGCACTCGATCTCGCCGACCGGCGGCTGTCCCGAGGTGAACACCGGCCGACGACCCGTCAGGGCCCACACCTCGAGGTCCTCGGCTGTGCCGACCCGGACGGTCCCGGTGTCGGCGTCGATGGCGGTGACGTAGCGGGGTCTGCCGTCCGGCCCGGGGCCCGCGATGCCCAGGCCCTTGCGCTGGCCGATGGTGAAACCGTGCACGCCGTCGTGGCGGGCGAGCACCTGGCCGGCCTCATCGACCACCGCCCCGGGCCGGACCCCGATCCGCGCACCGAGAAACGCCCGGGTGTCGCCCGAGGGGATGAAGCAGATGTCGTGGCTGTCCGGCTTTGCCGCGACCGCCAGGCCCCGGTCAGCGGCCTCCTGACGGATGTCGGGCTTGGAAGTGTCGCCGATCGGGAACACCGCCCGGCGCAACTGCTCGGCGCTGAGTACCCCGAGTACGTAGGACTGGTCCTTGTCGCGGTCCACCGCCCGGCGCAGTCGGCCCTCCGACAGGCGGGCGTAGTGGCCGGTGGCCACCGCGTCGAAGCCCAGGGCGACCGCCCGGGCGGCCAGCGCGGAGAACTTGATGGCCTCGTTGCACCGCACGCACGGGTTGGGGGTCTCGCCGCGGGCGTAGGACGACACGAAGTCGTCGATCACCTCGGCCTTGAAAGCGTCGGCGAAATCCCAGACGTAGAAGGGGATTCCGAGGACATCGGCGACCCTGCGGGCATCACCGGCGTCCTCCTTGGAGCAGCATCCCCGAGAACCGGTGCGCAGCGTCCCGGGAGCGCTGGACAACGCGAGGTGCACACCGACGACATCGTGTCCGGCGTCGACCATGCGGGCCGTGGCGACCGAGGAGTCGACGCCGCCGCTCATCGCGGCCAGCACTCTCATCGCGCGCTCCCCCGCAGGGCTGCCCCGGCTCCGGCCAGCGCGGCCTGCCGGGCGCGTTCCACGACCGTCGGCAGCACCGCCAGCACTGCGTCGACGTCGGCGTCGGTACTGGTGTGACCCAGGGACATTCGCAGCGATCCGCGGGCCTCGCCGGCCTCCCGGCCCATCGCGAGCAGCACGTGCGAAGCCTGCGCCACCCCGGCGGTACAGGCCGACCCGGTCGAGCACTCGATCCCGTTGGCGTCGAGCAGCATCAGCAGCGAATCCCCCTCGCAGCCGCGGAAGGTCAGGTTGACGTTTCCGGGCAGCCGATGACCTCCCCCGGGATCCGCGCCGTTGAGAACGACGTCGCCGATACCGCCCAGGACACCGGTGATGAGGCGATCCCGCAGCGCCGCCAGCCGAGCGGAGGTGTCCTCCAACGCGCCGACCGCGATCTCGGCCGCCGTGGCCATCGCGACGGCTCCCGGGACATCCGGTGTTCCGGATCGGACATCGCGCTCCTGCCCGCCGCCGTGCAGCAGTGGTACGCACGCGGTGTCGCGACGCAGGAGCAGTGCGCCCACCCCGGTGGGTCCGCCGAACTTGTGCGCGGTGATGCTCATGGCGGCCAGTCCGGAACCGGCGAAGTCGACCGGTATCTGGCCGACGGCCTGGACCGCGTCGCTGTGCACGGGCACCCCGAACTCCGCTGCCACCGAAGCGATCTCGGCCACCGGCATGACGGTGCCGACCTCGTTGTTGGCGGTCATCACCGAGACCAGGGCGACGTCATCGTGGCGGGTGAGGACCTCGCGAAGCGCCGTCGCGGTGACCGATCCGTCGGCGGCGGTGGGCAGGAAACTCACCTGTGCGCCCTCGTGTTCGGCCAGCCATTCGACCGCGTCGAGTACGGCGTGGTGTTCCACCGCGGTGGTGACGATGCGCCGCCGCCGCGGGTCGGCGTCGCGCCGGGCCCAGAAGATGCCCTTGACAGCCAGGTTGTCGCTCTCGGTGCCACCGGCGGTGAAGATCACCTCGGAGGGCCGCGCACCGAGGCGCGCGGCCAGGCTCTCCCGGGACTCCTCCAGTCGGCGGCGCGCGGCCCGCCCGGAGGCGTGCAGGGATGAGGCGTTACCCACAGACGCCATCGCGGCCGCCATCGCCTCGATGGCTTCGGCGTGCATCGGGGTGGTGGCGGCGTGGTCGAGATAAACCGACCGGCTGTGGCTCATGACCTGATCAGGATACCGGCCTGGCCTGGACTGCCCGGTCGGCAATGACTCGGCAATGACTCGGCAATGGCCCGGCAATGACAAGGGCCCCCACCGCGCTCCGATGAGCACGGCAGGGGCCCTGACAAGGCTGAGCTTCTCAGCCCTTACGAGCCTTGACCGCCTCGGTCAGCTGCGGAGCGACGCTGAACAGGTCCCCGACGATGCCGTAGTCGGCGATTTCGAAGATCGGCGCTTCCTCGTCCTTGTTGACCGCAACGATGGTCTTCGAGGTCTGCATACCGGCCCGGTGCTGGATCGCCCCGGAAATGCCGAGGGCGATGTACAGCTGCGGGGCGACGGTCTTGCCGGTCTGACCGATCTGGAACTGACCCGGGTAGTAACCGGAGTCCACCGCGGCACGCGAGGCGCCGACGGCACCTCCCATGGAGTCCGCGAGTTCCTCGACGACGGTGAACTTCTCGGCGCTGCCCACACCGCGTCCGCCGGCGACCACGATGCTGGCCTCGGTGAGCTCCGGACGGTCGCCGGCGACGGCGGGCTGCCGGGCGGTGATCCGGGTGGCGTTCTCCGCCGGGGCCGGGACCTCGATGCTGACCTGCTCGCCGGCACCGGCCGCGGGGACGGGTTCGATCGCGCCGGGACGCACGGTCATGACCGGCACCTCGCCGGTCACCTTGGCCTCGACGGTGAAGGCACCGCCGAAGATCGAGTGCACGCCGGTGCCGTCCGCCTTCACGTCGACGACGTCGGAGAGGACGCCGGTGCCGATGCGGGCGGCCAACCGGCCGGCGATCTCCTTGCCGTCGGCGGTCGCCGGGATCAGCACCGCGGCCGGGGTGGCCGACTCGATCAGATTCGCCAGCACGTCGACGAACGGGGTGATCAGGTAGTTCGCCGCGTCGTCGGACTCGGCGACGTAGATCTTGGCGGCGCCGGCGGCCTTGAGATCCTCGACCAGCGGAGCGGCGGTGCCGGGAGCGCCGATCACCACCGCCGCCGGATCGCCCAGGGTGCGGGCGGCGGTGAGCAGTTCGCTGGTGACCTTCTTGACCGCGCCGTCGGAGTGCTCGACGAGCACCAGTACTTCAGCCATTGCAGTTCTCTTTCTCGGAAGTCGTTCTCGAAAGTCGGTGAATTAGATGATCTTCTGGGCGACCAGGTACTCGGCGATTCTGGTGCCGCCGTCGCCCTCGTCGGCCACCTTCTCGCCGGCCGTCTTCGGCGGCTTCGGGGTGGAGTTCAGGACGGTCGACCCGGCGTTCTCGCGACCGACCTCGTCGGCCTCGACGCCGATGTCGGCGAGCGTCAGGGTGGCCACTTCCTTCTTCTTGGCGGCCATGATGCCCTTGAAGGAGGGGAAGCGCGGCTCGTTGATCTTCTCGGTGACGCTGACGATGGCCGGCAGCGTGGCCTCGACGCTGAACACGCCCTCGTCGGTCTCCCGCTCTCCGCTGATCGTCGAGCCCTCGACGGTGATCTTGCGCATGTGGGTCAGCTGAGGCAGACCCAGGTACTCGGCGATGATCGCCGGAACCGCACCGCCGGTGCCGTCGGTCGCCTCGTTGCCGGCGATCACGAGTTCGACACCCTCGACAGCGCCCAGTGCCCGGGCCAGCGCCCAGCCGGTCTGCACCATGTCGGATCCGTGCAGACGGTCGTCGAGCAGGTGCACGCCCTTGTCGGCTCCCATCGACAGCGCCTTGCGGATCGCCTCGGTGGCACGCGCCGGGCCGGCGGTCAGCACCGTGACGGTGCTCGCCTCGGGGGCCCCGCCGGCGGCGATCTCCCGCTCCTTGATCAGCAGCGCCTCCTCGACGGCGCGCTCGTTGATCTCGTCCAGCACGGCATCGGCCGCCTCGCGATCGAGAGTCCAGTCATCGGCGGAGAGCTTGCGCTCCGACCACGTATCTGGAACCTGTTTGATCAGCACAACGATGTTCGTCATCGTCTTCTCGGTCCTCCTGGCAGGCATCCGGCGGCCGACCGGCCGCTGGCTTTGGGTCTGTTAAACGCTGACCACATCATGTTACTAGCCGGTAACTTGTGGTGGTTCGCACCCTAACGATAGCTGGCCGGAGAGGGTGTTCCCGCAGGCCCGGCGACACCGGGCAGGTTGGGGATATCGAGGTTTCGACGTTAGCCTGCGAGGCGATGAGCACGCACCTGACCAACCCCGCCGAAGGCGGTCTGCCGCTGACCGGCGAGCGGACCGTGCCGGGCCTGGCGGAGGAGAACTACTGGTTCCGCCGACACGAGGTCGCCTACCAGTACTGCGCCCCCATGTGCGCAGGTCAGGACGTATTGGAGGCCGGCTGCGGAGAGGGTTACGGCGCCGCTCTGCTGGCCGAGACCGCACGGCGGGTGGTGGCCGTCGACTACGACGCGGCCACCGTTGCGCACGTGCGTTCCCGCTACCCGTCGGTGGAGGTCACCGAGGGAAATCTGGCGGCGCTACCCCTGCCCGACGCGGCCGTGGACGTGGTGGTGAACTTCCAGGTCATCGAGCATTTGTGGGATCAGCCACAGTTCATTACCGAATGCTTACGGGTGCTGCGCCCGGGCGGTCTGCTGCTGATGTCGACGCCGAACCGGATCACCTTCACCCCGGGCAGCGACACCCCGGTCAACCCGTTCCACACCCGCGAACTCAACGCCGCCGAGCTGGCCGAACTTCTCACCGACGGCGGATTCGAGCTGCGCACGATGTCCGGCGTGTTCCACGGGCCGGCCCTGGCCGCTCTCGACGTACGGCACGGCGGTTCGATCATCGAGGCCCAGATCGCCCGCGCCCTGGCCGACGCTCCGTGGCCGGCGGACCTGCTGGCCGATGTCGCGGCGGTCCGCTGTGCGGACTTCGACATCGTCGACGCCGGACCTCTCCCCGGGTCGCTTCGCTCCTGCCCACAGGCCGAACGGGACATCGACGACAGCCTGGACCTGCTGGCGATCGCTGTGCGGCCATGAGGGGATCCGGGCTTGTCTGAGGTTCCCAGGGTCCCCGGCCAGTTCTCCCTGGTCCTGCACACCCACCTGCCCTGGCTCGCACACCACGGCCGCTGGCCGGTCGGCGAGGAGTGGCTCTACCAGTCCTGGGCGGCGTCCTACCTGCCGCTGATGCGGGTGCTGCGGGAGTTGGCCGCCGAGGGCCGCCGCGGGGTCCTGACGCTGGGGATGACGCCGGTGGTCACCGCCCAACTCGACGACCCGTACTGCCTCGACGGGATGCACCGCTGGCTGGCGAACTGGCAGCTGCGCGCCCAGGAAGCCGCCACCCTGCACACCCCCACCGGCGCCGCGGCAGGGTCGGCGACGACACCGGAGGCGTTACGGCAGTTCGGGGTTCGCGAGCACGCCGAGGCGACCGCCGCACTGGAGGACTTCACCGTCCGGTGGCGCCACGGCGCCAGCCCGCTGCTCCGCGAACTCATCGAGTCCGGCACGGTGGAACTGCTCGGCGGACCGTTGGCGCACCCGTTCCAGCCGCTTCTGGCGCCGCGACTGCGGGAGTTCGCGCTCCGCGAGGGGCTCGCCGACGCCGGCCAGCGATTCGGCCACACCCCGGGCGGGATCTGGGCGCCCGAATGCGCCTACGCGCCCGGGATGGAGTACGGCTACCGCGACGCCGGCGTCCGGCACTTCATGGTCGACGGCCCCTCGCTGCACGGCGACACCGCGCTGGGCCGCCCGGTCGGCGACAGCGGTGTGGTGGCCTTCGGCCGCGACCTGCAGGTCAGCTACCGGGTCTGGTCGCCCAAGTCCGGTTACCCCGGACACGCCGCCTACCGCGATTTCCACACCCACGACCACCTCACCGGACTGAAGCCGGCCCGGGTCACCGGCCGCGCGGTGCCCTCGGAGGCCAAGGCCCCGTACGACCCGATCCGCGCCGACCACGCCATCGACGTTCATGTCGCCGACTTCGTCGACCTGGTGCGGTCGCGGCTGATCGGCGAATCCGACCGCATCGGCCGGCCCGCCCACGTCGTCGCCGCGTTCGACACCGAACTGTTCGGACACTGGTGGTACGAGGGCCCGACCTGGCTGGCCCGACTGCTGCGGGCGCTGCCCGAGGCCGGTATCCGGGTCGGCACGCTGAGCGACGCCCTGGCGGGCGGATTCGTCGGCACCCCGGTGGAGCTGCCGCCGAGCTCGTGGGGCTCGGGCAAGGACTGGCAGGTCTGGTCCGGGCCGAAGGTGGCCGACCTGGTCGCGCTGAACTCCGAGGTCGTCGACACCGCCCTGGCCTGTGTCGACAAGGCCCTGGCGCAGACCGGCTCCGCGCCGACCCGCGACACGGTCGCCGACCAGATACTGCGTGAAACGCTGTTAACGGTGTCCAGCGACTGGCCGTTCATGGTGTCCAAGGACTCCGCGGCCGACTACGCCCGCTACCGGGCGCATCTGCACGCGCACGCGACCCGGGAGATCGCCGACGCGCTGTCGTCGGGCCGACGCGACGCCGCCGAGCGACTGGCCGCGGGCTGGAACGCCGCCGACGGACTGTTCGGCGGGCTCGACGCCCGCCGCCTGCCGCGCTGAGGCCCCGCCGTGAAGGTCCTGATGGTCTCGTGGGAGTACCCACCGGTGGTCATCGGCGGGTTGGGTCGACACGTCCACCAGTTGGCCACCGCCCTGGCCGCCAACGGCCACGATGTGGTGGTGCTGTCCCGCCAGCCGATGGGATCCGACGGCGCCAGCCACCCCACCACCGATGAGGTGCACGAGGGGGTGCGGGTGATCGCCGCGGCGGAAGACCCGCACGAATTCGGATTCGGCGCCGACATGATGGCCTGGACACTGGCGATGGGGCACGCGATGGTCCGCGCGGGCCTGACAAGGCTCCGTGGCTGGGCTCCGGACGTGGTGCACGCCCACGACTGGCTGGTGGCCCATCCCGCGATCGCGATGGCCGAGTTCTTCGACGTGCCCATGATTTCGACTATTCACGCCACCGAAGCCGGCCGGCACTCCGGCTGGGTCACCGGGCCGATCAGCCGCCAGGTGCACGCCTCCGAATCGTGGCTCGCGCACGAATCCGACGCGCTGATCGCCTGCTCGACGTCCATGGCTCGCGAGATCGCCGAACTCTTCGGACCAGACCTGGCCGAGATCACCGTCATTCCCAACGGAATCGACTTCGCCCGTTGGCCTTTCGCACCGCGGCACAGCCATCCCGGGCCGCCCGAACTGCTCTTCGTCGGCCGGCTGGAATACGAGAAGGGGGTGCACGACGCCATCGCCGCTCTCCCGCGCGTGCGCCGCCGGCATCCCGGCACCACGCTCACGGTGGCCGGTGACGGCACCCAGCAGGACTGGCTGGCCGAGGTGGCCCGAAAACACAAGGTGCTCAAAGCGGTTCGTTTCGTCGGCAGGGCCGACCACACCGAACTGCTGAACCTGCTGCACCGCACCGACGCCGCTGTACTGCCCAGCCGCTACGAGCCGTTCGGAATCGCCGCCCTCGAGGCGATCGCCGCCGGGGCCCCCCTGGTCGTGACCGATGTCGGGGGCCTCGGCGAGGCGGTCACCAACGGTGTGACCGGACTGTCCTGCCCGCCGGGCGATATCGGGGCCCTGGCCACGGCGATCACCGCGGTCCTCGACGACCCTGCCGCGGCCCAGAAGCGCGCAGTGGCCGCCCGGGAGCGACTCACCACCGATTTCGACTGGCAGACGGTCGCGGCCCTCACCGCCGGGGTCTATCGGGGCGCCACCCGCGGAGCGCATCCGCCGATGGCCCGTCGGCCGATCGTCGAACAGGCGCTGCCGGACCGGCAGATCCGCGAGCGGTAACGCCCACCGCTCCGCCCGGCTGGGCCTACTTCGCCGCCTTCTTGCGTTCGATATCGGCCAGCGCGGCGGCCAGTTCGGCGCGCTCGGCGGCCGAGGTCTCCCAGGCCAGCTTCCGGTTCTTGACCACCTTGGCCGGCGAGCCGACCGCGATGGAGTAGTCCGGGATGTCGCCCTTCACCACGGCGTGCGCGCCGAGCACGCAGCCGCGGCCGATCCTGGTGCCGCGCAGGATGGTGACCTTCGTCGCGATCCACACGTCGGGACCGATCCGCACCGGGCTCTTGACGATCCCCTGGTCCTTGATGGGCAGTTCGATGTTGTCCATCTTGTGATCGAAATCGCACACGTAGCACCAGTCCGCCATCAGCGCCGACTCCCCGAACTCGATGTCGAGGTAACAGTTGATGACGTTGTCGCGGCCGAAGACCACCTTGTCGCCCAACCGCAGCGACCCTTCGTGGGCCCGGATGGTGTTCTTGTCACCGATGTGCACCCACCGGCCGATCTCCAACTGGGCCAACTCCGGGGTGGCGTGGATCTCGACGTTCTTGCCGAGGAAGACCATCCCGCGGGTGATGACATGCGGGTTGGCCAGTTTGAACTTCAGCAGCCGCCAGTAGCGCACCAGGTACCAGGGGGTGTAGGCGCGATTGGCGATAACCCACTTCAGCGAGTCGACGGTCAGGAAGCGGGCCTGGCGCGGGTCCCGCAGTCGCGAACCGCGCCAGCGTTTGTGAATGGGCGCGCCCCACATGCTCGTCATGGCCCACGAGCCTAATAGGTGCCGGTGGCCGGGAACCTACTCAGCTAGTCTCGCCTGGATGCCTAGTTCCGCCTGGATGGCAACGACTCCGGTGCTCCGGCGCGCGATCGCTGTCGCGTCGGCCGTCCTGCTCACCTGGCCGCTCGCCGCGTGCGGCGACACCGACTCCTGGGTCGAATCCGCACCCGCTCAGGGCTGGCCCGCGCAGTACGCCGATGCCGCCAACAGCAGCTACACCGCCCACGAGGGGGCGGATGACCTCACCCTGCGGTGGAGCCGATCGGTGAAGGGCGAACTCGGAGCCGCGGCCGCCCTGGGCGCGGGCGGTTACCTGGCCGTCAACGGCCAGACCGCCGGGGGCTGCTCGCTGATGGTGTGGGAGAACGGCAACAACGGCCGGCAGCGCTGGTGCACCCGGATGGTGCTCGGCGGCGGCTTCAGCAGCCCGCTGTTCGACGGTTTCGACAACCTCTACATCGGCCAGCCCGGGCTGATGCTCTCCTACCCGCCCACCCAGTGGGTCCGCTGGCGGACCAACGTGATCGGCATGCCGACGACCGCGAGGTTCCTCGGCGACGGACAACTGCTGGTCATCACCCACCTCGGGCAGGTGCTGGTTTTCGATTCCCACAAGGGCACGGTGGCCGGCACTCCCCTGGATCTGGTCGCGGGCGTCGACCCCACCGACGCCACCCGCGGGCTCGACGACTGCGCCCGGTCGCTGCCCGGCTGCCCGGTGGCCGCCGCCCCGGCCTTCTCGTCCGAGACCGGTCTCGCGGTGGTCGGGGTGTGGCAGCCGGCCGCCAAGGCCTCGGTACTGACCGCCCTTCGCTATCAACCGGGCCGGACACCGCTGCTGGCCCGCGAGTGGACCAGCGACGCGGTGGGCGCCGGGGTGATCGGCAGCCCGGTGTTCTCCGACGACGGCACCACCCTCTACGTCAACGGCCGCGACCGACGGCTCTGGGCACTGAACGCCTCCGACGGAGGCGTGAAATGGTCTGCAGCACTGGACTTTCAGCCTCAGACGCCCCCCACGGTGACCCCCGATGGCATCGTCATCGCCGGCGGCGGCCCCGGAGCGAAACTCGTCGCACTGCGGGACGCCGGCGAACAGGCCGAGATCCTGTGGCGCCGCGACGATGTCAGTCCGTTGACGACCTCCAGCCAGGCCGGGGCGCGGACCGCCTTCACGGTGGTGGCCGACGGACCCGGCCGGTTGGCTCTGTTGGTGTTCAATCCGGCCGACGGCGGTCGGACCGTCAACAGCTATCCCCTCCCGGACGCCGACGGCTTTCCGGTCGGGGTGTCGGTCGGCGCCGATCGCCGGGTGGTCGCCGCGACCAGCGCCGGCCAGGTCTACAGCTTCAGCCCCGACTGATCGCCCCGCGCTCAGACCTGAATCGGCGGGAGCGCGGTGCGCGGCACGCTGACCGAGGTTGCGCCGGCATAGGACGGCAGCAGTTCGCCCCGGCCGAAGTAGAAGATGACCGCATCGTCGGTGACAGCGAAGTTTTGGTAGTGGGCCGGGTCCATACCGTCGCCGGTGGCGATCGCATCGCCGAGTCCGGAGGTGGTCTCCAGTTCGCGCTGCACGATCGGGAAGATCGCGTCCATCGGTGCCGTGCCCGGGGCGAACAGGGTGTCGAAGGTCACCGGGTTGCCGCGGTCCACGTCGTAGGTGAAGGACCTGTACCAGGTGCTCGGGTGGGCGCCACCGACATTCTGGAACAGGGTGAGCACGACACTGCGGGTCCGCGCTGAACGGAACGATTCCGCGGTGACGTCGAGTTCGTAGGGGCGGCCACGGGTCTCCGGGGTGCGGGCGACGTTGAGGAAACCCTCCCTGGTCTGGGCCAGGTAGTCCACCATCGCCCCCTCGCCGGGATAGTCCAGCGGGAACCGCACATCCAGGGTGTAGCCGGGGGTGGTCTCGGCGATCCGGCAGATACCGTCCTGCGCCGTCCCGCCCAGCTCACCGCACCCCGCCGGGGCGGCCGCCGCCCCGGGTGCGGTGAACAGCACCGCGACCGAAAGGACTCCGGCCGCGACGGGCACACGCATACCGATCAGACTAGCCGCCGGATCGGGCCCGGCACAGGAACGCGACCGCCCGACTGTGCGAGCCGGCTCCGATGCGGCTGATCACCAACGCCAGGGACTGGTTGCCGGACGGCCGCATCCGCCGCCGGAGCGCATCCGGGTCCACATCGACACCACGCACCAGCACTTCCAGCGCACCGCAGTCGTGAGCCGAAAGTGCCTGGCGCAGCGCCTTTTCCCGCATCGGGAGCTGGTCGATGATCTCGAATCCCCGCACCCCGGCGGGCAGGCGGTCCCCGGTGAGGTAGGCGATCTCGGGGTCGAGTTGCCACAGTCCGTGGCGGGCGGCGTACTGGCGCACCAGACCGGCCCGCACCACGGCGCCGTCGGGGCCGACGATCCACCGGCCGGGCGGGGCCACATCGCCGTCATCCGGGTCGGCATCGGTGAGCATCTCGTCACGATCGAGCAGCGTCGCGCGCCGTCGCACCCCCGGTTCGGCCAGCGGCGAGGACCACAGGCAGGCCTCCCGCACCGAACCGCCCAGGGAGATCACCTCGATCTCGCCGTCGAACCCGAGTCCGGCCAGCGCGGCGAAGCCGATTCCGGGGGCGACCTTGATGACCGTCGCACGCCCGCGATAGCTGTCCAGCAGTCCGTCCAGCGGCGGGGTGTAGGCGCGCGGGTCGAACCGCCGCCTGCTGCCACTGCGGCGGGCGGGATCCAACAGGACCACCGCGTCGCGGCTGATGGGCTGCAGTGCATCGGCGCGGCACAGTGCCACCTCCGGACCCAGGTTGTGCCGGGCCATGGCCAGCCGAACCTCGTCGAGGTCGCTGCCCAGGACGAACCGGGCGGTCTCCCGCAGGGCGGCCAGTTCGGAGCCGATCGAGCAGGTCGCGTCGTGCACCACCACCCCGCTCAGCCGGGCGGCGCGGTGCCGGGCCACCGCGGCGGCGGTGGCCTGCTGCAGGGCGTCGTCGGTGAACAGCCACCGCGCGGCGTCGGCGACCTCGAACTTGGCGGCCGCGCGACGCCGCAGCAGCGTGGTCTCCACCAGGGCACCGGCGCGCGACCCGAAACGCCCGCGGATCGCGGCGACATCGGCGACCCGGGTGGCGTCGGTGAGCCGGTAGCCGGCCACCTCGACGAGGTCCGCCGCCCCCGCGTCGCTGCTCAGATAGTCGACATCGGCGCGGGTGAACGCTACGACGGTTTGACCCCGGTGATCATGACGTTGTAGTACCAGGCCTTGGGGACCACCCGGCGCAGGACGGTGTCGTCGACCCAACTGAGGGTCGTCCACCCGGTGAACGCGAATTTCGCCCAGCCCCAGCCGAGTTTGCCGGGCGGCACCATCGCCTCGAAGGTGCGCAATGGCCACCCCAGCATCGCGGCGGTGAATTCGGTGGTCTGGGTGGACACCTCGACGGCACCGGCGCTGCGCGCCATCCGCTCGAGGTCCGCCGGGTCGAAGGTGTGCAGATCGACGACGGCCTCCAGGGCGGCGGCGCGGGAGGACTCGTCGAGTTCGGCCTGCGGCCGGCGCCAGCCGCCCAGACCGGGCAGTCGGGTGGCGTTGGTGCTCACCTTCCAGGTCAGGGTGGACAGCGTTCGGGCGTACCCGTTGCCGACGGTGGTGGGCTCCCCGGCGAAGACGAACCGACCGCCCGGCTTGAGAACCCGCACGACCTCCCGCAGGGACTTCTCGACGTCGGGGATGTGGTGCAGCACCGCGTGGCCGACGACCAGGTCGAAGGTGTCGTCCTCGTAGGGGATCCCCTCGGCGTCGGCGACCCGGCCGTCGACGTCCAGGCCGAGGGACTCCCCGTTACGGACCGCGACCTTGACCATCCCGGGCGAGAGGTCGGTCACCGATCCGCGGCGGGCGACGCCGGCCTGGATCAGGTTGAGCAGGAAGAACCCGCTGCCGCAGCCCAGTTCCAGCGCGCGCTCGTAAGGCAGTCGGCGCAGTTCGCCAGCGGGGACGGTGGCGTCGAAGAGATTGCGCGCGTAATCCACACAGCGCTTGTCGTAGGAGATCGACCACTTGTCGTCGTAGGTCTCGGCCTCCCAGTCGTGGTAGAGAACCTGGGCCAGCTTGGTGTCCTTCAGCGCTGCCTCGACCTGCTCGGCGGTCGCGTGCGGGTTGGGCTGCGGGATGGCGGCGTCCGTAGTCGACATGCAGGGCAGCCTAACCGCACTCACCGGAGGCGAACACCTCGCCGTAGCGCCGTACCTGGCCGTCCTGATCGAGATCACCGGCCACGGCACCGTCGATCAGCGCCTTGGCACCGGCCAGGGCGGCCGCCGGCGCAGCGGTGTAGCGGGCCGCCCACTTCAACGCGGCGTCAAAGACGTGGTCGGGGGCCACGAGTTCGTCGACCAACCCCAGCGTCAACGCCTCCTCGGCGCCGACGAACCGGCCGCTGAACGCCATCTCCTTGGCCCGGGATGCGCCGACGACCCGGGCGAGGCGCCCGCCGCCGCCACCGCCGGGAACCAGGCCGGCGAGGATCTCGGTGACCCCGAGTTTGACGTTGTCGCCGCACACCCGCCAGTCGGCGGCCAGGGCCAGGGTCAACCCGGCGCCCAGGGCGTAGCCGGTGACCGCGGCGACGGTGGGTTTGCCGATACCGGCGATGGCGTCCAGCGCCGCCCGACGGGACCGGTCGGCGGCCTCGGCCTCACCACGATCGAGGGTCCGCAACTCCGGGACATCGTCGCCCGCCGAGAAGATCTCGTGCCCACCGAAGAGAATGACCGCGCGGATGTCGTCGCGCTGGGACACCTCAGCGGCGACGGCGGCCAGTTCCCGGTACACCTGCCGGGTCAGGGCGTTGGTGGGTTCCCGGTTCAGCAGCACGGTCCCGATGCCGGGTTGCTGCTCACTGACGTGCACCGTCACGAACTCGCGCACGTTCTAGAAGTTTCCCTTCAACTGGCCGCCGCTGTGCCGCGCGGCGTTGTAACGGTCGCTGTCGAAGAACTCGATCTCCCAGTTGTCCTGCAGCACAGTCAGCTTCGGCTGAACCTTGGAGATCTGGCGCTCGAGCGCGAGGACCTCGCTGACCGTCCGGCCCACCAGGGAGTCCAACTGGCTCCAGGTCGGCGGCAGCAGCAACGCACGTCCCCGGGCGAAGTCATCGATGGCCGCCTCCGGGCGGGACCAGTCGGCCTGGTCGGACTCGGTGTTCTCCCCGTCGGCCCGTTGCCCCTCGGGCAGCGCGCCGACGAAGAAATAGGTGTCGTACCGGCGGGTGCGCTCCTCCTCCGGGGTGACCCAGTTCGACCACGGCCGAAGCAGATCGGCGCGCAGCACCAACTTTTCGGCACGAAGGAAGTCGGCGAAGGACAGGCTCCGGTCCTCCAGCGCGGCCCGCTCGTGGCGGTAGACCGAGGCGTCGGCGACGATCCCGTCCGGGTCGTCGGCGGGCCCGGCGAACAGGACACCGGACTCCTCGAAGGTCTCCCGCGCCGCGGCACAGACCAGTGCCTCGGCGAGATCCTCTTCGATCCCGAATCGTGCTGCCCACCAATCGGGTTCGGGCCCATACCAGGCGCGGTCCCCGACCAGGCCGGCGTCGCGGTCCCGGTCGTCGACCCCGCCGCCGGGGAACACCGTCATCCCGGCGGCGAAGTGCATGGCCGCATGGCGGCGCATCAGAAACACCTCGATACCGGAAGGACCGCTGCCGGTGTCCCGTACCAGCATCACCGTCGCGGCCGGACGCACCGGCAGCGGTTCGGGTTTGTCGCTCACGAGCGCCTCCTGTGTGCCGCCCGACTGCGGACCCGTCGAGCGAAGTAGCGGCCGTCGATGAGATCCAACGCGATCGACTGCCCGAACGCCAGGGAGAGGTTCTCGGCCGTCAGGGTGTCCTGCAGCAGTCCCGCAGCCACCACCGTGCCCTCGGAGAGGATCAGGCAGTGGCTGAAGCCCGGGGGTATCTCCTCGACGTGATGGGTGACCAGCACCAACGCCGGGGAGTCCGGGTCGGCGGCCAGGTCGGTCAGGCGCGCGACGAGTTCCTCGCGGCCTCCGAGGTCCAGTCCGGCGGCGGGCTCGTCGAGCAGCAGGAGTTCGGGATCGGTCATCAGGGACCGGGCGATCAGCACCCGTTTGCGTTCGCCCTCGGACAGGGTGCCGTAGACCCGCTCGGCCAGGTGTTCGGCTCCGATGCTCTCCAGCGTGTCGACGGCCCGGGCGTAGTCGACGGCGTCGTAGTTCTCCCGCCATCGGCCGAGCACCGCGTAGCCCGCCGACACCACCAGATCCCGCACCACCTCGTTGTCCGGGATGCGCTGCGAGAGCGCCGAACTGCTCAGCCCGACCCGCTGGCGCAGTTCGGACATGTCGACCCGGCCCAGCCGCTCCCCCAGCACGTACGCGGTACCCGATGACGGGTGCTCCATCGCGGCGGCCATCCGCAACAGCGAGGTCTTGCCGGCCCCGTTGGGTCCGATCACCACCCAGCGTTCGTCGAGTTCGACCTGCCAGGTGACGGGACCGACCAGGACCCGGCCGCCGCGGCGCAGCGACACCTTCCGGAAGTCGATCAGCAGGTCGGGGTCGACCGCGTCGGCAGAGTCGGACACCGCTCCATCGTGCCGCACCCGGCTACCGGGGCGGGTGCCGGGGCGGCACCGATCCGCGCCCAGCCGCTTCGGGCCAGCACCGGTGCGGGGCTCAACGCCAGCACCAGGTGGATCAGCGGCCCGATCCCGAACGCGTAGACCACCGTTCCGGCGCCGACACTGCCGCCGAGCAGCCACCCCGCGGCGAGGACCGACACCTCGATCCCGGTGCGGATCCGCCGCACCGACAGTCCGGTCCGCGCCACCAGCGCGGTCATCAACCCGTCCCGCGGACCCGCACCCAGGCCCGCACCCACGTACAGCACGGTCGCCACCGCGTTGAGGAGCACAGCGCCCAGCATCAGCGCCACCCTGCCGAGCGTGGACGGCGGCACATCCAGAACTGCGAGGCCGGCGTCGACGGTGACGGCGATCACGACCACATTGGCGATCGTGCCGACACCCGGCCGGGACCGCAGCGGGATCCAGGCCAGCAGCACCACGGCGCCCACGACCGCCGAGGCGACCCCGATCGTCATCGGCGTGTGCAGGGACAGGCCCTGATGGAAGACGTCCCATGGATCAAGTCCCAGTTCGGCCCGCACCATCATGGCCATCGACAGCCCGTAGCAGCACAGGCCGGTCAGCAATGCGGCGGCGCGCACCGCGGCGGTCACCATGCCGTCACCGGGGCCGGCAGCAGGGCTCACCGGGGCTCCGCGTACCGGACCCGGATGGCATCCAGGTCCCGGTGCATCCGGCGGAGGTCGGCGTCGGCGTCCCCCCATTCCGGATCGAACCACCCCGGCGGGCACGGTTTCCACGGTCCGTTGTCGGGATCCCACAACACAGCCAGCCTGCCGGCCAGTCGGGATAACCAGGTACTCATAGCGATCATGGTTCCGATCAACTGGCTTGTCCATCAATAGCCAGTTGAGCAATACTGGCCTTGAAATGACGACATCATTACCGCAGCGCACCCTGGATCCGAGCATTCTGGCCCGGGAACTGGGGAACTGGCGGACATCCAGCCGGAGCGGGCCGACGTATCAGGCGCTGGCCGACTGCCTGCGCATGCTCATCGTGGACGGCCGCCTGCCGGTCGGCTCCCGCCTGCCCAGTGAGCGGGCACTCGCCGACGTGCTGCGGGTCTCGCGCACCACCGTCACCGCGGCCTACGCCGATCTGCGAGAGGACGGCTACCTGCATGCGCGCCGGGGTGCCCGCAGCACGGTCGCTCTGCCCCACACCCCGACCCCGATGCCCGAACAGCCGGTCGGCACCATCAATCTCGCCGTCGCGGCATCCGCCGCGCCCGCCGCAGCGATGCAGGACGCCTTCACCGAGGCGGCCCGGCAATCGGCCGCCTACCTGCAGCGCACCGCGCACGATATGACGGGGCTACCGGTACTGCGTACCGCGATCGCCGAAAGGTACACCGCCAGAGGTCTTCCCACCACCGCCGACCAGATCATGGTCACCAGCGGGGCGCAGCACGCGATCGCCCTGATCGTGGCTGCCTACACCCAACCGGGCGACCGGGTGCTGGTGGAGCAGCCCACCTATCACGGGGTACTGACGGCGATCGACCTCGCAGGCGCCCGCCCGATTCCGGTCCCGATGACCAGCGAGGGTTGGGATCTCGACGCCGTCCAGACGACGGCGCGCCAGTTGGCGCCCGCCTTGGCCTATCTGGTTCCCGACAACCAGAATCCCACCGGCATGTCGATGTCGGTGGACGACCGTAAACGGTTGTGCGACATCGTTGGTGAGACTCGGACCCGGACCATCATCGACGAAACCCTGACCGACGTATGGCTCGACGAGCCCGTTCCGGCCCCGGTCGCAGCGTCACTGGGTGCGCGCGCCGACCTGCTGTTGACGGTGGGTTCGATGTCGAAGTCCTTCTGGGGCGGGATGCGCATCGGCTGGATCCGGGCCGAACCGGGCGTGCTGGCGACCGTCCGGGCACTGCGCCCCTCCATCGACCTGGGCACGTCGGTGGTCGACCAACTGGCCGCCGCCTGGCTGCTCACCGAACGTGCCGCCGACGTTCTGCCCGAACGCCGGGAGATGCTGCGGGAACGCCGGGCGCTGCTGCTGGATCTGCTGGCGGCGCACCTGCCGGACTGGCGGCCCCTGCCCGGGCGCGGCGGGATGTCGCTGTGGGTCCAACTGCCGGCGCCCATCAGTACGGCGCTGTGCGCCGCGGCATCGCGGTTGGGTGTGGAACTGCCACCGGGCCCCCGCTTCGGTGTGGACGGCACCTTGGAGAGGTTCGTTCGGATTCCCTACGTTCTGCCCCCAGATCAGCTGAGCGAGGCCATCCCACTGCTCGCGCTGGCCTGGCAAAGCGTCACCGGGGCGACTACCCCGCCCAGCACGGCCGTGGTGATCTGAGCCTGGACTCGAGTCAGACCGTCTCGCTCCTCCTCCACCTCGTCCCTCGGCGGCATCGTCGACTCGAGTCGAGTCAGTCAGCCGGGATCGCGACCCGCCGGACACCCCCATCGACGGCGTCGGCCGCCTCGATCTCGGCCCGGGTGATGCCGAGGATGAACAGCACGGTGTCCAGGTACGGATGGCTGAGCGAGGCGTCGGCGACCTCCCGCAGCGCGGGCTTGGCGTTGAAGGCCACGCCGAGACCCGCGGCGGTCAGCATGTCGATATCGTTCGCGCCGTCACCCACGGCGACGGTCTGCTCCATCGGCACCCCGGCGGCCTGAGCGAAATCGCGCAGCGCCTTGGCCTTCCCGGCGCGGTCGATCATCGGCCCGGTGACCCGGCCGGTCAACCGCCCGTCGACGATCTCCAGTTCGTTGGCGGCGACGAAATCCAGCATCAATTCATGGGCCAGCGGTTCGATCACCTGTCGGAACCCACCCGACACCACCCCGCAGTGGAATCCCAGCCGCCGCAGCGTCCTGATCGTGGTCCGCGCCCCGGGCGTCAGCTGAATCTCCGCCGCGACCTCCTCGAGCACCTCGACCGGCAGGCCGGCCAGGGTGGACACCCTGCGGTGCAGCGACTCGGCGAAGTCCAGCTCGCCGCGCATGGCGGCCTCGGTGACGGCGGCCACCGCCGCGCCGGCGCCGGCCCGCTCGGCCAGCATCTCGATGACCTCACCCTGGATCAGCGTTGAGTCGACATCGAACACAATCAGCCGTTTGGCCCGACGCTCAAGGCTGTAGCGCTCCACCGCGATGTCAACACCCTGCTGGGCGCCGACTCGCGCCAACGCCGCCGGTAGCTGCTCATCCAGGCCCGCGGGCACCGACACCCGAAGTTCAAGACCCGTCACGGGATAGTCCGACACCCCACGGATGAAGTCGATGTTGACTCCCAACGCCGCCGTGGCCTGAGCCACCCCGCCGAATGCCGCGGCGGTGATGGGTCGGCCCAGCACCACGATCGTGTGCGTGGACGGCTCACCGATCACCGGGACGTCGTCACTGCGCTCGATCGTGACGTCCAAGCCCATCCGCCGAATCGCCGCGGTGACGGCGTCGCGCAGCGCATCCCCGGCCACCACCTCCGGCACCCCGGAAACCAGCACCCCGAGGGTCAACCGGTCACGGATTACCACCTGTTCGACGTTGAGCAACTCAACTTCGTGCGCCGCGAGAGCCTCGAACAAGGCCGAGGTCACGCCGGGCCGATCGATACCGGTGACGGTGATCAATACCGACACCTTCGAGGGTGTCATCGCAGCGCGATGGGGCGGCGAACCGCTCTGGACGCCGGCCTACTACTTCTCCGAACCGTGGGACCGGCCCACGTGCGCTTCGCTGCGCATCCGCTCGACCATGTGCGGGTAGTGCAACTCGAACGCCGGACGCTCCGAACGGATGTTGGGCAGCTCGGTGAAGTTGTGCCGCGGCGGCGGGCAGCTGGTGGCCCACTCCAGGGAGTTGCCGTGGCCCCACGGATCGTCCACGGTGACAACCTCGCCGTAGCGCCAGCTCTTGAACACGTTCCAGAAGAACGGGAGGATCGAGGCGCCCACGATGAACGAGCCCACCGTGGAGATGATGTTCAGCGTGGTGAAACCGTCACCGGGCAGGTAGTCGGCGTAGCGACGCGGCATGCCCTCGTTACCCAGCCAGTGCTGCACCAGGAAGGTGAGGTTGAAGCCGATGAACGTCAGCCAGAAGTGGACCTTGCCCAAGCGCTCGTCGAGCAGGCGACCGGTCATCTTCGGGAACCAGAAGTATGTTCCGGCGTAGGTCGCGAACACGATCACGCCGAAGAGCACGTAGTGGAAGTGCGCGATGACGAAGTAGGTGTCGCTGACGTGGAAGTCCAGCGGAGGGCTGGCCAACAGGACGCCGGACAGACCGCCACAGAGGAAGGTGACCAGGAAGCCGAAGCTGAACAGCATCGGCGTTTCGAACGTCAACTGCCCCTTCCACATCGTGCCGATCCAGTTGAAGAACTTGATACCGGTCGGCACCGCGATGAGGAACGTCATGAAGGAGAAGAAGGGCAGCAGCACCGCTCCGGTGACGTACATGTGGTGGGCCCACACCGCCATCGACAGCGCGGCGATCGCGATGGTCGCGTAGACCAGGGTCGAGTAGCCGAAGATCGGCTTGCGGGCGAACACCGGGAAGATCTCCGAGACGATGCCGAAGAACGGCAGCGCGAGCACGTACACCTCGGGATGCCCGAAGTACCAGAACAGGTGCTGGAACAGGGTGATGCCGCCGTTGGCCGGGTCGTAGATGTGCGCGCCCAGGCGGCGGTCGGCGGCCAGGCCGAAGGCAGCCGCGGTGAGCAGCGGGAAGATCAGGATGACGAGGATCGACGTGACGAAGATGTTCCAGGTGAAGATCGGCATCCGGAACATGGTCATCCCCGGGCAGCGCATGCAGACCACCGTGGTGATCATGTTGACCGCACCCAGGATGGTGCCCAGGCCACCGACGGCGACGCCGAGGATCCACAGGTCGGCACCGGCACCCGGGGAGTGGGCGGCGTCGGAGAGCGGCACGTACACCGTCCAACCGAAGTCCGCGGCACCACCGGGGGTGATGAACCCGCCGAGAGCGATCAGTGCGCCGAAGGTGAACAGCCAGTAGGACAGGGCGTTCAGGCGCGGGAAGGCGACGTCGGGGGCGCCGATCTGCAGCGGCAGCACCAGGTTGGCGAAGCCGAACACGACCGGGGTCGCGTAGAACAGCAGCATCGCCGTGCCATGCATGGTGAACAGCTGGTTGTACTGCTCATTGGAGAGGAACTGCAGCCCGGGCACGGTGAGCTCGGCGCGGATGAACAGCGCCATGAGGCCGGCCAGGGCGAAGAAGATGAAGCAGGTGACCACGTACATGATGCCGATCATCTTGTGATCGGTCGTCGTGATCAGCTTGTAGATCAGGTTGCCCTTAGGGCCGATCCCCGCCGAGACCGGGCGACCGGCTTCGACTTCTCCACGCGAGGGCACAACGGCTGTCACGAGTTCCTCCCACCATCAGTACGAGAGCACCGTTTCGTAACGACGCACCCGGAGAGCGCTGCCCTCCAAGGCGCATCCTATCCCCAAACGCACCGCCGTGCGCCATGGGTCCTACATTCTGTCGTAATGAATTTCCCGGACCCGCCGCTGATCTCCCCCGGTCCGCCCGGTGCGCAGGTCAGCGGCCTGCGGGGCCGCCGGTGCTACGGTCGCGAGGTGCTGATCGGAGTGTCCTGCGAACCGCGCCGAACCGCCGCTCGGCGCTTCCGCCGACAGGGGGTCGCCCTCGTCGCTGTCGCGGTGCTACTGGCCGGCTGCGCCGCCCCCGACGACACCGGGACCGGGTCGGGCGGGTCGGCCGTCACCCCATCAACCCCGGTGACCTCCGTCACCCCATCAACCCCGGTGACCTCCGTCACCAAGATCGCCTCCGCGGGAGTTCTGGGTAATCAGCGCCGGCCGGACGAGTCGTGCGCTCCCGAACCGGCCGCCCTGGACGCTCCCCTGCCTAGGCCCCTGCGTCACGCCGCCGGTGAGACCGCGACGGTTCCGGATCCACAACGCATCGTGGTACTCGCCGGCGACGAACTCGACGCCCTCTGCGCCCTGGGTCTGCAGTCGAGGATCGTGGCGGCGGCTCTGCCGGACGGTTCCGAGACTCAGCCGTCCTACCTGGGCACCGTGATTCACAACGTGCCACCGGCGGGCACGCGAAGCACCCCCGACCTGGCCGCCGTCGCGGGCTCGAAACCGGATCTCATCCTCGGGTCACAGTCGTTGACCTCGACGGCATATCCCGAACTGGCCAGGATCGCCCCGACCGTGTTCACCGGCCCCCCGGGAGCCGACTGGCGGGAGAACCTGCTCCTGGTGGGGGCGGCCACCGGCCGCGCCGAGGCCGCCCGCAGGTTGGTCGCCGGTTTCGACGAGCAGGCCCGTGCCGCCGGCGTCGCCAATGACGCCGCCCATTTCCAGGCCTCGGTGGTCCAACTCACCGCGTCGACCCTTCGGGTGTGGGGTGCCGATAACTTCCCGGCCAGCGTGCTCGCCGCGGTGGGCGTGGATCGCCCCCCGGCCCAACGCTTCACCGACAGGCCCTACATGGAGATCGGGATCAGCGACTCCGACCTTGAGGGATCGGCGGACTTCGGCGCCGCCGAGGGCGACATCGTCTACATGTCCTTTGACTCGGCAGCTGCCCGGGACCGGGCTCCGGCGCTGCTGAACAGCGACGCCTGGCGGCGCCTCTCCGCCAACCGGGACAACCGGGTGTTCGTGGTCAACAACGAGGTGTGGCAGAGCGGGCAGGGCATCGTCGCCGCTCGCGGGATCATCGACGACCTGCGCTGGCTCAACGCGCCGATCAACTGACCCGTCCGCTAGCGGGTGTAATCCTCGCCGCTGGCACGCACGGTGATGTCGCTGATGCTGATCCCCCACGGCTGGTCGATGACATGCACGACGGCGTCGGCCAGTTCGTCGGGGGTGATCACCCAGTAGGCGGGTGAGTCGACGTCGGTCTGCTCGGGCCGCAGCGCGCCGGTGAAATAGTTGCCGAGGTTCTCGGTGAAGCGGGCCCCGTGCTGACCGGCAAGTTCGGTGATCGCCGCCGGGTTGACCACGCCGGAGGCCAGGTTGGTGCCCAGTACCCCGGTGGGTTTGACGGTGGTCACCTTGATCAGGCCCTGGGCCTCGACCCGTAGCGCGTCGGAGATGACGGCGACGGCCGCCTTGGTCGCGCTGTACACGCCGGCGCCGGCGACGCCGCCGTTGCCGTAGATCGAGGAGATGTTGACCACCTGTCCGCGGCCCTGGGCGAGCATCTGGTCGTAGACGGCGGCGATCCCGTTGACCACACCCTTGATGTTGACGTCAATGGCCTGATGCCAACGGTGCCAGGCCTTCTCGTGGTCCGCGAAGTAGGACAGCGGCATCGTGCCGGCGTTGTTGACCAGGACGTCGAGGGCGCCGAACTCGGCGACCGCATGACCCGCGGCGGCGCGCATCTGCTCGATATCGGTGACATCGGCCCGCCGGCCGCTGGCCTGCCCGCCCGCGGCCCGGATGCCCTCGACCACGTCGTCGACCGCGTCGGCGATGTCCACCGCCACCACCCTGGCCCCGCCCGCGGCGCACTTCTGCGCGATGAGGGCACCGAATCCGCTGCCCGCGCCCGTGACCAAGGTGACCTTGCCGTTCAGGTGTCGCGACATGTTTTCCTTCCGCATTGCGCCCCGAGCTGCGCCCTGAATTGCGCCGCGACCAGGGTCAGAGGATCCGATCGGACTCCGGCACCTTCGGCATCGCCGAGGTGATGTTCTGCATCGTGCCCAGGAATCGGTAGATCTCGGGATAGACGATCGGCTTACCGCTGTTGAGCACCGCCACCGAGATGGCCCGTTCCGGATCGGCCCAGGCCAGCATGTTGGTGAAGCCGAGGTGCCCGAAGGCGTGCTGGGTGTCCAGTCCGTAGAGGCTGACGACGCGGGCGCCGAGCATCAGCCCGTAGGAGAACCGGGTCGGGTATCCCAGTGACAGGTCGACCTCGAGGTGGGAGCGCTCCTCGAGGGCCTGGCGGATGGTCTCGGTCTCGATGACCCGCACCCCGTCGAGTTCCCCGCCGCGGCGCATCACCTCGAAGAATCTGCTCAGTTCCCACGCGGTGGTGATGGTGTTGGCGGCCGGCACGATCCCGGTCAGGAAACGTGGATCGTTGGTGAGTTTCACCAAGCTGTCCAGGCCGACTCCGAGCGCCCGGCTGAGCAGGTTCGACAGCGGCGGGGCCGTGGGTGGCCCGGTGACGTAGTTGACGGCGACCCGGCCGGTGTCGGCGGGATCGACACCGTAGTTGGTCCAGCGGAAGCCCAGCGGGTCGAGGAACTCCTCGGCGAGGACCGCTCGGATGTCCTTGCCGGTGGCGGCATGGACGACCTCACCGAGGATGAACCCGCCGGAAACGGCGTGGTAGGCGAGGTAGCGCCCGGGCTTCGCGAAGGGCGCTGCGCTGCTGAGGATCTCGGTCATGTAGCCACGGTCGCCGAGATTGTCGAGATCCAGCGCGTGGCGCGGGAGGTTGGGCACGGCGGCCCGGTGGGCGAGCACATGGCCCACGGTGATCCGGTGCTTGCGGTTCTTCTCGTAGCCGGGGATGTACTCGGCCACGGGGGCATGCAGGTCGATGAGGCCACGTTCGGCAAGTTTGTGGACGACGAAGGCGGTAATGGCCTTCGAAGTCGAGTACACGCAGAAGGGGGTGTCGACCGTCGCGGGCACCCGGGGTACGTCGGGTCCGTCGTGGGGCCCGTTACCGCGGGCGTGACCGATCGAGCGGTTGAGGATCACCGCCCCGTGCCGTCGCACGCAGATCTGCAGTGCCGGGTGCACCCCACTGCGGTACCAGTCGAGGACGGACTTCCAGATCGACTGCACGGCCGAAGGTTCCACTCCCCCGTCGCCGGGGGTGTCCTCGTCGCCGACGTCGATCACCTCGTCGAGGTCCTTCGGAATGCGGACTCGTCGCAGCGGGTCGGGCAGGCCCAACGGCGGCCGTGGAACCGAAGGCAGCCAGAACGTCATGGGCGGAATGGTAGTGCTCCGGTGATCCCCGCAGGCCCGTCATCGGCAACCGCCTACTGTCGGAGGTATGACAACCGTCGCCGCCTATGCCGCCACCTCGGCCACCGCCCCGCTGACCCCGACCACGATCACCCGTCGCGAGGTCGGTTCGCATGATGTCCGTTTCGACATTCACTTCGCCGGGATCTGCCATTCCGACATCCACACCGTCCGCGCGGAATGGGGCCAGCCGCGCTACCCGGTGGTGCCCGGGCACGAGATCGCCGGCGTGGTGACCGAGGTCGGTTCCGATGTGACCCGATTCGCGGTGGGCGACCGGGTGGGGGTGGGTTGCTTCGTCGACTCCTGCCGGAACTGCGCCAACTGCGGCGCGGGCCTGCAGCAGTACTGCACCGGCGGCGGGATGACCGGCACCTACAACGCCGTCGGCCGCGATGGGATGCCGACCTACGGCGGCTACAGCGGCAGCATCGTGGTGGACGAGAACTATGTGCTGCGGGTTCCCGACAGCCTGGGACTGGATGCCGCCGCCCCACTGCTGTGCGCCGGGATCACCACCTACTCCCCACTTCGGCACTGGAAGGCCGGGCCCGGCACCCGGGTCGCGGTGATCGGCCTGGGTGGGTTGGGCCACATGGCGGTCAAGCTGGGCGCGGCGATGGGCGCCGAGGTGACGGTCCTGTCGCAGTCGCTCAAGAAGATGGAAGACGGACTGCGGTTGGGGGCCAAGCACTACTACGCCACCAGTGAACGCGACACCTTCAAGAAGTTGCGGAACTCCTTCGACCTGATCCTCAACACCGTTTCCGCGGATCTGGACCTCGGCCGCTTCCTGGGCATGCTCGACCTCGACGGGGTGTTCGTGGAGCTCGGCCTACCGGAGAACCCGCTGGTGGTGCCGTCGTTCGCGCTGATGGGGATGCGGCGCAGCATCACGGGCTCGGCCATCGGCGGCATCCCGGAGACCCAGGAGATGCTCGACTTCTGCGCCGAGCACGATGTGACACCGGAGATCGAGGTGATCGCGCCCGACTACATCAACGAGGCCTACGAGCGGGTGGTGGCCAGCGACGTCCGGTACCGGTTTGTGATCGATACCGAGTCCCTGCGCGACGCGTAAGCGGCGCGCAGGAACGAGGGATCGAAACCGAACAAGCTACCGAGTCCCTGCGCGACGCGTAAGCGGCGCGCGGGGGCCCGCTATTCCTCGGCGATCTTCTCGTCGGCGGCCTCCAGCGCGGGCGACAGCGTCCACCCGGCGGCTGCCAGGAGGTCGGCGACCCGCTTGACGTTCTCCGGGCCGCCGTCGTGGTGGGCCACGCCCTCGATGAACTTCTCGATCTCGTCGCGGTCGAGGACGCCGTCCGCCAATACCTCGTCCTTGTGCGCCGTGATCTCGCGAACCACCTCTTTGATCTGTTCCTCAGTCAGCGGGGTGTCGCGCAGCAGTGCCAGCAACGGCACCCGGTCGGGTCCGGGGACCCCACCGGGATAGCCGGCACGGAGCCAGTCGAGGACGGAACGGACGAGAGACTTCTCAGTCATGGCATCAGTCTGTCGGTTCGGCGGCCATGGTGCAGCGAATTCACCAGCCGTTCATCGGAGATCGTCAGAAGTCCCAGTCCTCATCCTCGGTGATGACGGCTTTGCCGATCACGTATGACGAGCCCGAACCGGAGAAGAAGTCGTGGTTCTCGTCGGCGTTGGGCGACAGCGCCGACAGGATCGCCGGGTTGACGTCGGTCTCGTCGCGCGGGAACAGCGCCTCGTAGCCCAGGTTCATCAGCGCCTTGTTGGCGTTGTAGCGCAGGAACTTCTTGACGTCCTCGGTCAGGCCGACCTGGTCGTAGAGATCCTGGGTGTATTCGGTCTCGTTGTCGTAGAGCTCGAAGAGCAACTCGTAGGTGTAGTCCTTGAGCTCCTGACGACGGGCCTCGTCCTCCAGTGCCAGCGCCCGCTGGAACTTGTAGCCGATGTAGTAGCCGTGCACGGCCTCGTCGCGAATGATCAGCCGGATCATGTCGGCGGTGTTGGTCAGCTTGGCCCGGCTCGACCAGTACATCGGCAGGTAGAAGCCGGAGTAGAACAGGAAGCTCTCCAGCAGGGTGGAGGCCACCTTGCGCTTGAGCGGGTCGTCACCGCGGTAGTAGTCCATCACGATGTGCGCCTTGCGCTGCAGGTTCGGGTTCTCCTCCGACCAGCGGAAGGCGTCGTCGATATCGGCGGTGGAGCACAGCGTGGAGAAGATCGAGCTGTAGCTCTTGGCGTGCACCGACTCCATGAACGCGATGTTGGTCAGCACCGCCTGCTCGTGCGGGGTGACGGCGTCGGGAATCAGGCTGACCGCGCCGACGGTGCCCTGGATGGTGTCCAGCAACGTCAAACCGGTGAACACCCGCATGGTGAGCTGCTTCTCGGAGTCGGTCAGGGTGTTCCACGACGGGATGTCGTTGGACACCGGAACCTTTTCGGGTAGCCAGAAATTGCCGGTCAGACGATCCCAGACCTCCGCGTCCTTCTCGTCTTGGACGCGGTTCCAGTTGATCGCCGACGCCCGGTCGATCAGCTTGATCCCTTCGCTCACCGCAAACCCCACTTCGCCCAGATATCGCCATTGCCGGCCGCCGATTCGGCCGACGCCCAAACACTACCCCTGGTGTCGGACAAGCCAGCTCAACACAACCGGTGGTGTCTGGCGTGTCGCGGCGTGTCGTCGACCCGGCACGCGTCAATCGGCCGCGTCGCGTCGCGGCACGGCACGACCGATCGGCAGGTCGGGGTCCAGGTCGATGCCGAGAACGTCCGCGGTGCCGTTGATGGTGCCCAACATGATGGTGGTCAGGTGCGTGACGAACTCCGCGGCCGGCATCCGCCGCGGGCAGTCGGGATCGGGCCCGAGCCACCAGTCGGTGGCCGAGGCGGCCGAACCGAACGTCGCCGCCGCCGCCAACTCCAGTGCGGCCGGTTGGAGCTGCATATCGCGCAGTTCGTTGTTGATCATCTGGGCGATCGCCATGGTGATCTCCCTGCCCTCGTTGAGCGCCCGGGTGCTGGATTCGGAGGGTTCGGGGAACCGCCCGGCCAGGATCAGACGCAGCACGTTGGGATGCTGTTCGACCAGGGCGACGTACTCGGCCACGGTGCGGCGCACCACCTCGCGGGTGGGGTCGGCGGCGAAGTCGATGGTGGGGAAAATGGCCGCCACGAGCATCTCGCGCAGTCGCTTGCCGATCGCGCCGAACAGGTCGGCCTTGTCGTGGAAGTGCCGGTAGATCTTGGGCTTGGCGGTCCCGGCCTCGGCGGCGATCTCCTGCAGGCTCACCCCCGGGCCGCACCGGTCGATAGCCCGGAACGCGGCGTCGACGATCTCGGCCCGGACTTTCTTGCGGTGCTCGCGCCACCGGGAACTGCGCGCGTCGACCTTGTTCCCCAGTCCGCGCACGAGCAGAACTGTACCGCCGTCGACTAGCATCGACCCGAACTGACCAGTAACAAGAGCGGGCCAAGGACTGTGACGGAGCATTTCGACCTGGTGATCGCCGGCGGCGGACCGTCCGGCGCCGCGGCGGCCTGGCAGGCCGCCCAGACCGGCGCCAAGGTGGTGGTGCTCGACAAAGCCGTCTTCCCGCGGGACAAGCCCTGCGGTGACGGACTGACCGCCCGCGCGGTCAGCTACCTACAGAAAATGGGTCTGGCCCACGAGGTGTCGCAGTTCCACCGGATCAACGGGGTCACCGTGTACAGCCCTTCGGAGTGGGAGCTGTCGTTCCCGAAGCGGCCCGGAATGCCCGACCACGGCCACACCGCCAGCCGCACTGAACTGGACACCATGCTGCTCAAGCACGCCGAGTCGGCCGGCGCGGTGGTGCGCCAGGGCTGCGAGGTGGCCGGTCCGGACCTCGACGAGCGCGGCCGGGTGGTCGGTGTGGTGCTCAAGAGCGGTGAGAAGGTCTCCGGTGACGCGGTGATCGCCGCCGACGGCGCCTACTCCCCCATCAAACGGGCGCTCAAGATCGACTCCGATTACAACGGCTACTCGGCCATTGCGATCCGCTCGGAGATGTCGGCCAACCGACCCGACTCGGACCGCTTCGAGATCTACCTCAAGCTGTTGTTCCAGGGCGATCAACTGCCCGGCTACGGCTGGATCTTCCCGATGGGCGACGGCCGGTTCAACATCGGCCTGGGATACGTCAACAGTTACAAGAACTGGCAGGCCATCAACGCCACGCACTTCTTCGGGGAGTTCCTCAACAGCCTCCCGCGGGAGTGGGAACTGCCGTCCGTGGAGGAACTGAAGAAGAACAAGACGGTTCGGGCCTGGCGGCTGCCGATGGGCTTCACCGCCTGGCCGCCGTGGCGTCCCGGGGTGCTGTTCGTCGGTGATTCGCTGGGGGCGGGAAAGCCGGCGTCGGGCGCGGGCATCTCCAAGGCGCTGGAATCCGGGCTTGCCGCCGGTGAGTGCGCCATGGCCGCACTGGAGAACGGTGGTCCCGACGACTTCACCAACTACCAGCTGCGGATGGAAGCCGCGTGGGGTCGCGAATACCGTCGCGGCCGCTTCTTCAACAAGCTGGCCGGTTACCCCAAGGTGGCCGGAGCCGGACTGAAGTTGCTGGAGAACCACACTTTCCGGGATCTGCTGCTGAAGTCGCTGTACAAGAAGGCGCAGAGCCCCTCTCACACCTAGGTCCGGGGTCCCGGACAGCGCGGATCGCAATCGGAGTCGGGTGCGTTCATGCCCCGAGTTGCGCCGTTACATCCGGTATGACCCGGCCCCGCCGATCAGAGCGCTCCCGACGGTAACGCCAGGGCGGCAGATCTCGCACACGACCGCCATGGCGTTACTGTCGTGTATCAGCGGCGGGCGACCACGGTAAGCAAAACGGCGGAATCCTCCAGTGCCACCAGGTTATGGACCTCATCCGGGATCACCAGGAAGTCACCTTCCGCTCCGTCGACGGTGTGTGTCGCCGTCCCGATCTGCACCTTGCCTCGCAACACCAGAAGTGTTGCCTCCCCAGGGCTTTGGTGGTCATCGAGACGGTGTCCCGCGGCGAGCGCGAGAACGGTCTGTCGCAGCGCTCGATCCTGCCCACCGAACACGGTGTGTGCGGCCCGCCCCGCACGCGCCGCCCGCGCGGCGTCGAGTTGTTCGTCCCCCACTCTCCGCAACGAGAATGCGTCCACGGTCGCCATCCTTTCCTCGTGGTGATCAACTCCGGTCGCACGAAGAGTCAACCGACCCCGCATTCGGCTCGATCACTTCGTGAATCATGCCCTGCCGCCCGGCACGACACCGACCACCGCGACCGCGGTCAGCGAGCGGCGGTACCGCTGGAAGGTGCTGCGCATTCCCAGGACCCGGCGGCGTGCGTCGGGACGACGGATCATGTTTCCGACGATGCGCAGCGCACCGAAGAGTCCCTCGTCGGCCAGCACCCGGGCAGGATTGAGAAGCGCCATCGGGGCGTGATGAACGGTCTCGACCTGGAAGCCCGCCTCGGTCAGAAGCCCGGTCCATTCGGCGGTGGTCAGCGGACGGGCGTTGACTTTGATGGCCCGCGACATCTCCCGCCGGATGTCGTCCTTGATCTGTTGGGGCAGTTCGTCGGGGGTCAGGCCGAGTTCGTGAATGGCGTAGCGGCCGCCCGGCCTCAGCACCCGGAACGCTTCGGCGACGATGGCGCGCTTGGCCTTGTCGCCCTGCATCGTCAGCATCGCCTCGCCGACGACGACGTCGGCGCTGCCCTCTGGCAACCCGGTGCACGCCGCGTCGGCGACAACCACCGAGCCGTCCACAGGCGCGACGATGGCGCGGACGTTCTCGGTCGCCGCGGCGGTGTCGTCCACTCCGACGTAGGAGCAGGGCCGCTGAACGATGATATCGGCAGCCGTCCGGCCCAGGCCGGGTCCGAGTTCGACGACGTCGCAGCCGCCGATCCGGGCCGCGGCGAGCAGTCGGCTGGTCAGTTCGAGACCTCCTGGACGCAGCACCCGCTTCCCGAGGCGAGCAAGCAGCCAGTGCCCGGGAAGATCGGCGTCCGACCGCTCTGCGAGTGGCAGAGGCGAGTTAGCCATAACGGATGGTCCTTTCGACGGCGGCGACCCCGAAGATCGCCGTGGACAGTGCACACACATAGAGCAAGGCGGCGTCCTGCCCCCATGGAGGCGTCAGAACGGCGTCCTGGCCGGCGCCGAAAACCGCGTTGAGAACCGGCATGAAGCGTTGCAGGAAAGCGCCATTGGGCAAGTAGCCGGCTGCAGCCTCGAATACGTAGACCCACCCCAGGACCACGGCCGCGGCACCGAGCGGGGATCCGACGAACGCGCCGACCCCGACCCCCGCGCCCGCGGCGAAGAAGCTGATCAGCGGAACCGTCCACAGCAAACGCAGCCCGACCGGGTCGGTAGCCGAGACCGTTCCGTACACATGTGGCGACAGCATGGGCAGAGCGATGAGTACGACAAGAAGCGTCGCGACGGCCACCAGCGAACCCGTCACGCCGTAGAACAGCCAGCGTCCAACAAGCACGGACCATTGGCGACCAACCGCGATTCGGACGTATTCACCTGTCCGATAGCGGTTTTCCGAGGCCTGACCGTCCGCGGCCGCGATCGCCACCACGACGGTGGTGACGGTGACGACCCAGTAGGCCGCGTTGGAGGTCGGCACCTGCAACACCGAGAGCTGGCCAGGAACACGCGCAAACACTTCGGCCGCCAGCGCGATCGCAAAGGTGATGGCCAGCGGCGCGGCGATAGCCGCGGGCATCAGCACGGTCCAGAGCCGACTGCGGCCCCCAGTCCGGACGATCTCAGCGCGGACACCCCGCGCGACGTGGGCCATGCTCACGCGCACACCACGCGATCGAGCAGCCTGGACTCCAGCCAGTCGCGGGACTCGGCACCGACCGGGAGCATCTCGTTCAAGGATCCGTCGAGGTGCAGTCGCCCGTCGGCGAGAAGCACGACACGATCGGCGGAGAGCACGACCTCGGCCAGCAGGTGGGTCGCCACCACGACGGCGCAGCCGGCGTCGGCAAGCTGGCGGAGAAGTCCGCGGAACCACACGATCCCCGGCACATCGAGCCCGTTGAGCGGCTCGTCGAAGAGCACCGCCCGCGGCCGGCACAGCAGCACCCCCGCCACGGCGAGGCGCTGTCGGGCCCCCAGGGACAGCGTGGCGATCCGGTCGCGGCGCTGGGAGGACAGACCGGTCTCCTCCAGCACCTGTCCGACTCGGGTGCCGTTGACGCCGGCCAGCGCCGCCAACCAGCGGAGGTGCCGAGTGACTGTGTGCCGTGGATCCAGTGCATCGGGGCCGAGATGTGCGCCTACGAGCCTCGGGTCACCGAACGGCGTCCGGCCGCACACGGTGACCGTGCCGCCGTCCGGCCGGTCCAGTCCCGCGATCAGCCGCAGCAGAGTGGTCTTTCCTGCGCCGTTGAGTCCCAGCAGCGCGGTCACCGTACCGGCCGGCAGGGTGACCGTGACATCGTCGAGCGCTCGCTTGGCACCGAAAGACTTGATCAGAGAGTGGGTTTCGATCATTGGAAGTTGCAGGGAATCGGCAGGCCGACCGTCGCGATGCCGTTGCACAGCGACTTGCTCGCCAGCTTCCATCGGCCATCGATACGTCGCCATTCGGCGACGATCTGAATGGTGGGCGCGCCCTGGCGGCTGGCGTTGATGACGGCGGTGTGTCGACCGACCTCGTGCGTCTCCGGACCGGTCACCGTGCTGAAACCCTTGGGCGAGCGGAAGAACCCGGCGCGGTAGATCATCTTAGGCACGACAACGGCGCGGTCTCCGCCTTCCAACTGCGCGGCCTTGGCCCAGTCCGGCGCGGAGGTTCCCACCAGTAGCCGGATCTGCGCGTCGAGTTCGGCCAGCGTCGGCACCTCGGAGGTGATCGCGAACTCCTCCGGGACCATTGGATCGGCTTGGCCCTCCGAATCGGCGGCTGCACCCGGAACCGGCATCACCGCGGCCATCACCAGCACCATCGCCGCCACGCGCCACGCCGCGGCGGCACCGCAACGCCATCGCATCATGACCGCCCCTCCACTCGTCCGGAAACCGTTCCGAGCAATGTACGAGGTTGGCTTTCTTTAGGCAAGCCTTGCCTTATCCAAGGGGTCGCGGCCCGTTTAGCGGGCCCAGACCTACGACGCATCGTCATCGACAGCGAATCGTAGGCTTGCTGTCGGTGAACCCTTTGCGGGCCAACACATCTCGAAGAGTTCAGCCAGCAATCCGCAGAAGTCGTGAATGGTGTGCGGCCGTGCCGTGGCAGTGGCGGCAGTGTCGTCGACGCACCGATGCGCGCGGATCGCCAGGATCGCCCGCGGAGTGCCGAGTGACTGACGCACGACACGGCCGAACAACCAACACCGCGCGTTCCTCGGCAGCGGCCGCGTATCAGCGGCTACCGCGCCGCGACTTGCGGGCGACCTTCCCGGCAGTGGCGCGGGCAGCCTGCTTGGCCAACGTCTTTTCCCGCGCGGTCCGCTTCGGCGCGGGCTGATTCCGGCCCCGCGAGGAACCCGATCTGCGGCCCCTAACGATCCCGATGAACTCCTCGACGAGAGCCGACGGCGACCCTTCGGGGAATGCCAGCGCCACCGGGCACGCCGGCGCGTCGACGATCGGGCGATACGTGAGGTCCCGCCGATGGTGCAGTCGCGCCAGCGACTGCGGGACGATGAGCACGCCCATCCCTGCGGCGGCGAGTTCTATTGCATCCGCGGTTGTTTCAGGGCGGTGATCGACGAGCGTTCCAGGCCGGTCCGACCATTCGATGACGTCGTCCCGGGGCACCAGGATCGGCTCATCGGCGAGGTCCGAGGAGGCGATCTCGTCGGCCGCGGACAGCAGGTGGCCGGTCGGCACGACCGCCACCATCGTCTCCTCGTAGAGCGGGATCACAGCCAGCCCGGCGGTATCGGCCGGTAGTCGAACAAGCGCGACATCGACCCTGCCGTCCCGAACGTCGGCGGGCGCTTCTGCCGCGGTGACCAGGTGCAGCCGCAGAGCTATGCCGGGGTGGCGGTCCGACCAGGTCCGCGCCCACCTCGCCGGCGTTGCGCCGGGAACGTATCCGAGGGTGAGCGAGGACTGCGTCACCGCCCCAGGCTACCGATAAGCTCGTGTCATGAGCAGGCCTGACGCACAGTCCATGAAGCCCGCCACGGCGGCCAAGAAGCTGGACGTGTACCTGCCCGCAACCCCGGCCGAGTTCCGGGAGAACTCCATCACCCGGGCCGAATTGGCCGCGCTATCGGCCGATCCGCCGCAGTGGCTCATCGACCTCCGCATGAACGGCCCGCATCCGAAAAATCTCGTGGCGGCCAAACTTGGCGTCTCGATCTCCGGTCTGGCACGCGGCGGCGTGGTCGATCCGCTGACCACCGCACAGATCGACGCGCTGCTGGCGGACAAGCCGGAATGGCTGATCGCCGAACGTGAGAGCTACCAGGCGGTGCTGCAGGAGAAGCGCAGGCTCAAGGCGTCGCAGGCCGATAAGGCCCGCAAACGGTAATCGTCACGGCGCCAACGGCTTCACCAGCGCGCCCCGCCCCAGACCCGGACACGGTAGAGCACCATCAACCCGCCCTCACAGGGCGTCGATGATCCGTTCAAAGAACAGTTCCTGGGTTCCGAAAGCTCCTTCGGGAAAGTACCGGCGCACAACAGCTTCCAGCGCAGCCTCATCCTCGATGCCCAACATCCTGCAGAGATCGACCGCGTCGATGAGATCGCCATCGGACTTACGGCTGGTCATCGACTTCATCGCCAACACGTACTCAGGAGAGGCGATCTCGATGACAAGCGCCGGACCGATCCGCTCCCCACGAGGGTGGTCATCGGGCACCGGCGGCATGAAGTCCCGGACACCGTCACTGAGCCAGTTCCTGTCGAGGTTGAAGCGACGGGCGACAACAGCCGCGGCGTCCAACACCACGTCTCGGGGCTCGAACGTTCCATCGATGTCGGCAGAAGCACACTCGGCGTTGTAGGCCAGCGCCATCGCCGCGCCCCCGACGACGAAGATGATGGCGGCTTTGCCGACACGCTGAAGTTCCGCATCGAGTTCGGCCAGCAGATCGCGCATCTGATCGGCGGTGAATTCCCTCCTGAACACCGCCTCAGACTCCTTCCAGGTTCCCCGCGGGATACAGCACATTGCGCACTCGTAACTCGATCGGGGTGCGCAGATAGTCGATCCAGAAATACTTCGTGGGTACACCAAATGGGTCGAAAATAACGCTCGGGCAATATCTTTCCGGTTCGAAGCACCAGTCGAGGAGAGCGGAGCCGGAAACGCGGTCGCGTCCGGTCAGGTGCGCCACCCCACCGACGATGGCGTCCCAGCCGCGAATTCCGGTCAATCCCGGGTCGCGATGGATCGCATCGACCGCCTCCACCGACCCGGCGCGCTTGCTGCGGATCACCAATTCCCGGAGCTGCCGCGCGGCGAAATGCCAATCTTCGCCGCCGGAGACAATGTCGACGAAATCCCGATAGGTGAACGACGGGTCAGGCGCCAGCCCGTCACGGAAGCGTTCAAACTCCCGACGGGTAATGCGGTGGTGGGCTCCGACCCGGATCGCCTCGATCTCCCCTGCCTTAATTTTGCGGCTGATCGTCGAACGGTCCAACCCGAGGCGCCTGGCCACTTCAGAAGGGCTGAAGGTTTCGATCCGAGTACTGATGTCGACGACCTCACCGGCAGCCTTTGCCGCGTTGAACCGATCGCGGAGGATGACTATCCACTCGGCTTCGGAGGTGCACGCCGGATCGATGGTGAGAGTTTCGGACACGAGCACGATCGTAGGCCCGATGCACAGATAGATCAATCTAACTGTGCATTCCTTGAGCGGGCTCGCCATCGGATAAAGAAGCAGGCCAGGGGGTATTTCGCCCCTGGCCTGCGACTCGTCCGGAAAACCCCTACAGCATGCAGGACACGCAGCCCTCGACCTCGGTGCCCTCCAGTGCCATCTGCCGCAACCGGATGTAGTACAGCGTCTTGATGCCCTTGCGCCAGGCGTAGATTTGCGCCTTGTTCACATCGCGGGTCGTCGCGGTGTCCTTGAAGAACAGCGTCAGACTCAGCCCCTGGTCCACATGCTGGGTGGCCGCGGCGTAGGTGTCGATGATCTTCTCGTAGCCGATCTCGTAGGCGTCCTGGTAGTACTCCAGGTTGTCGTTGGTCATGTAGGGCGCCGGGTAGTAGACCCGGCCGATCTTGCCCTCCTTGCGGATCTCGACCTTCGACGCGATCGGGTGGATCGAACTCGTCGAGTGGTTGATGTAGGAGATCGACCCCGTCGGTGGGACAGCCTGCAGGTTCTGGTTGTAGATACCGTGGGCCATCACCGACTCCTTGAGCCGCTGCCAGTCGTCGGTGTTCGGGATACGGATTCCGGCGTCGGCGAACAACTTTCGGACCCGGTCGGTCTTGGGCTCCCAGATCTGCTCGGTGTACTTGTCGAAGAACTCACCGCTGGCGTACTTGGACTTCTCGAAGCCGGTGAAGGCCGTACCCCGTTCGATGGCGATCTTGTTCGACGCGCGCAATGCGTGGTAGAGCACCGTGTAGAAGTAGATGTTCGTGAAGTCGACGCCCTCTTCGGAACCGTAGAAGATCCGCTCGCGCGCAAGGTATCCGTGCAGGTTCATCTGCCCCAGACCGATCGCATGGGCCTCGCTGTTGCCCTTCTCGATCGAGGGCACCGACGTGATGTGGGTCTGGTCGCTGACGGCCGTCAACGCCCGGATGGCCACCTCGATGGTCTGAGCGAAGTCCGGGGAGTCCATCGCCTTGGCGATGTTCAGCGAACCGAGGTTGCAGGAAATGTCCTTGCCCACATGGGAGTACGAGAGGTCCTCGTTGAACGTCGAGGGCGTCGAGACCTGCAGAATCTCCGAGCACAGGTTGGAGTGCGTGATCTTGCCGTCGATGGGATTGGCGCGGTTGACCGTGTCCTCGAACATGATGTACGGGTAGCCGGACTCGAACTGCAGCTCGGCCAGCGTCTGGAAGAACTCGCGGGCCTTGATCTTGTGCTTGCGGATTCGCGCGTCGTCGACCATCTCGTAGTACTTCTCGGTGACCGAGATGTCGGCGAACGGCACCCCGTAGACGCGCTCGACGTCGTAGGGCGAGAACAGGTACATGTCCTCGTTGTGCTTGGCCAGCTCGAAGGTGATGTCGGGAATCACCACGCCCAGGCTGAGCGTCTTGATCCGGATCTTCTCGTCGGCGTTCTCTCGCTTGGTGTCCAGGAAGCGGTAGATGTCGGGATGGTGGGCATGCAGGTACACCGCCCCGGCACCCTGACGCGCACCCAGCTGGTTGGCATAGGAGAACGAGTCCTCCAGCAGCTTCATGATCGGGATGACGCCCGAGCTCTGGTTCTCGATGTTCTTGATCGGCGCGCCATGTTCGCGAATGTTGCTCAGCAGCAGGGCGACTCCGCCACCGCGCTTGGACAGCTGCAACGCGGAGTTGATCGAGCGTCCGATGGACTCCATGTTGTCCTCGATACGCAGCAGGAAGCAGCTGACGGGCTCGCCGCGTTGCTTCTTGCCGGAGTTGAGGAAGGTCGGCGTGGCCGGCTGGAACCGGCCGTCCATGATCTCGTCGACCAGGTGCTCGGCCAGCGCGGTGTCGCCGGCGGCCAGCGTCAGCGACACCATGACGACGCGGTCCTCGAAGCGCTCCAGATAGCGCTTCCCGTCGAAGGTCTTCAGGGTGTAGGAGGTGTAGTACTTGAACGCGCCGAGGAAGGTCGGGAAGCGGAACTTCTTGGCGTAGGCGCGGTCCAGCAGCGTCTTGACGAAGTTGCGTGAGTACTGGTCGAGAACCTCACGCTCGTAATAGTTCTCCCTGATCAGGTAGTCGAGCTTCTCGTCCTGATTGTGGAAGAAGACCGTGTTCTGGTTGACGTGCTCGAGGAAGTACTGCCGCGCGGCCAGGACGTCCATGTCGAACTGAATCTTGCCGTCGGCGTCATACAGGTTCAGCATCGCGTTGAGCGCGTGATAGTCGGTCTCCCCCTGCAGCGGATGCGGGGTGATCGTTACAGGCTCTGCAGCTGCGACGGTTGGTGACACGTGTCGTCCCTTTCTCGGACACCAAGGTCCGTCCAAAAATCAGCCAGACCCGCACGGACGGCCTCGACGTCCTCCGCGGTTCCCATTAACTCGAATCGGTACAGATAGGGCACCCCGCACTTTCGGGAGACCACATTGCCCGCGTAGCAGAACTCCGCGCCAAAGTTGGTGTTGCCCGCTGCGATCACGCCGCGGATCAGCGATCGGTTGTGCTCGTTGTTCAAAAATGCGATGACCTGCTTGGGGACGTAGCCCCCGGCATTGGAACCGGGATCAGCATCGGGACCGTTAGCCTTTCCACCGCCGTAGGTCGGCAGGATCAGGACGTACGGTTCGTCCACCTCGATCCGGCCGTGCAGCGGAATCCGGACGGCGGGAAGCCCGAGCTTCTGCACGAAGCGGTGGGTGTTCTCCGAAACGCTGGAGAAGTACACCACCCGCACCGGGCCGCTCTCCGGTTCCACCGCTGCCCCCGAGATTCCGCGCGTCAGGCCGACAGCGCCGCGGCGCCGAGCGCTTTGATCCGGTCCGGACGGAAGCCCGACCAGTGCTCGCCACCGGCCACGACCACCGGAGCCTGCAGGTAGCCGAGCGCCATCACGTAGTCGCGGGCCTCGGGAACTTCGGTGATGTCGACGACCTCGTAGGCCAGGCCCTGCTTGTCGAGCGCCTTGTAGGTGGCGTTGCACTGAACGCAGGCGGGTTTGGTGTAGACGGTGATGGTCATCTGCGGCTCAGCTCCTCGGGCTGGACGGGGCGTCGATCATGACGAAGGACGCCCTGGCGAATTGTGCGAAATCGGTGTTCCGGCTACCGGAGGATCCCCGGTCCGTCGGCCTGCCAAACACTACACCTAGTGGGTGACCAACAGAAGGCCTACAACATATTCCGAATGACATTTGTGAAATTCCCAGGTCGTAAGTGGTTGGCGGACGCCCGCTGCGGCGTGTCGCATGTCACAACACGCCGCAGCCGTCGTTGCATAATCGCTGTCTACCAGCCGCCACCGACAGGATCAGGCCACCGCCGCGACGAGATCCACGACGGCCTGGCGTACCGCGGCGGCAACCCGGGGGCTGTCCGCCGGCTCCGCACCGTCGAGATCGGCGATGGGCAGCGAGAACCTGCCGCCTTCCAGTACCCGCGCACCGGCGATACCGAACGACTTGCGCGCCTCGTCGTGCGCCCAGGTACCGCCATAGCGACCCTGAGCGGCGCCGATGACCGCCACCGGGGTGCCGGTGATGGCACTGTTGCCGTACGGCCGGGACAACCAGTCGATGGCGTTCTTGAGCACCGCCGGGATCGTGCCGTTGTACTCCGGCGTCACCACCAGTAAAGCGTCGGCCTCGCCCGCCGCGGCGCGCAGTTCAGCTGCCGGACCGGGCGGGGTGCCGGAGTCGATGTCCTCGTTGTAGAACGGCAGTTCGGCAAGACCGGGATACACCGTCAGCCGCACCCCGTCGGGGGCGGTCCCGACGGCCAGTTCCGCCAACCTCCGGTTCACCGATGCTTCCCGCAGACTGCCCACCAGCACCAGCACGTTCACCTCCGCCAACACCTCTGTCATACCGCTTCCCCTCTCGTGATCCCGGTGGCGCACGTCCCACGCCATCCCGTCAGTCCAAGCGGACTACAGTCCGCTTTATTCCGGCCTGCGCTATCGTGAATGGGTGCCAGCGTCAGACCCCGGTGCCGATGCGGTCACCGACCTGCCGCTGCTGGTCCCTCGGCAGCGCGGAGACGCCACCCGCAACCGGAGCCGGGTACTTGATGCCGCCCGCCGACTGGTCATGGATCAGGGAGCCGCCGCGGTGACCATGGATGACGTCGCCGCGGCGGCCGGGGTGGGCAAGGGCACCCTGTTCCGCCGGTTCGGCAGCCGCGCCGGCCTGATGCGCGCCCTCCTCGACGCCGACGAGCAGGAGATGCAGCAGGCATTCATGTTCGGGCCGCCGCCGCTGGGTCCGCAGGCCCCGCCGCTGCCACGGCTGCTGGCCTTCGGTCGGCTGCGCCTGGACTTCGTCCGCCGGCACTCCGACGTGCTCTGCGAAGCCGAGCGCGACAGTCCCGGCGGGTACGGCCCCGCCGGGGCGGTGCTGCACACCCATGTCCGGTTGCTGCTCGCCCGGGCCGGCGCAGACGGGGATCTCGACATCCAGGCCGACGCGCTGCTGAGCCTGGTGAACGCCGGGTACGTCCGCCATCAGCTACTCGATCGCCACCGGACCCCGGAGGAACTGGCCGACGGCTGGGCCGAGGTAGCGGTGAAACTGTGTCGCCGCGAAACTGTGCGGCGGTCCCGCCGACGCTAGGCCGGCGGGAGGGATCGGGCACCACGCGGCCGCAGCGCCCGGGTGAACAGGACGTTCACCCGGGTCATCACGACGCTGTAGGGCCACCAGGCCAATCTCTTGAACGCGTACAGGGCGCGGATGTCGGCGGAGGTGTAGATCAGGAACCGGTTTCGGGCCATCCCCTTGAGGATCTGGTCGGCGACCTTCTCGGACGCCACGGCATGGCCGCTGAACAGCCGGACCCAACGCTGCACGTGCGGGTGGTCGCGGTCCACACCGGCGATCTCCACCGAGTTCACCAGTGGGGTGTTGACGGCGCCGGGCACCACCACCGAGACGCCGATGTCGTGGCGCGCGAGATCGAAACGCAGGACCTCCGACAGCCCCCGCAGCCCGTACTTACTGGCGCTGTAGGCGGCATGCCACGGCAGCGCCAGCAACCCGGCCGCCGAGGACACGTTCACCAGATACCCGCCACGTCCGGCCGCCACCATCGGCGGTATGAAGGCCTCGATGACGTGGATCGGCCCCATCAGGTTCACATCGACCATCGCCCGCCAGTGCCGGTGGGTCAGTTGGTCGACAGTCCCCCAGGCCGACACACCGGCAACGTTCAGCACCGCGTCCATCGCCGGGTGCCGAGAGTGGATGTCGGCGCCGAAGCGGGCCACCGCGTCGTAGTCGGCGATGTCCAGCGCCCGATGGTCGGCAACCTCGGCCCCGGCGTCTCGCGCCGCCTCGACGGTGGCCTCCAGGCCCTCCCGATTGACGTCGGTCAGAAAGAGCACCGCCCCATCGGCGGCCAACCGGAGGGCGACTGCCCGTCCGATACCGCTGGCCGCGCCGGTCACCAGAACCCGCTTGCCGGCGAAGGTGTCGGTCATGGCGGGGATGATACCGCTACTCCTCCGCGCGACCGCCCCACAGCGCGTGCAGCCAAAGTTTCTCCAAGACGTCCACGGTGCGGTCGAGTTCCCGCTCCGGGCCCAGGAACAGCGACTCCCCAGACAGCGCCAGGGCGGTCGCGGCCGAAAGCGTGCGGACCAGACCTCGAACGTCGCCGGTGATCGGATCGGCAGTGCCCGCGGCGATCTCCGGTTCGACGATCGCCACGACCTGATCGATGACGGCCTCGTTGTACCCGTCGAGGATGTCGCGGATCTCGGCGTCGGTGCTGCGCGCGCTGTTACACGCCGACATCACCGGGTCGTTGTGGGCGTACACCGCCGCGGCACTGCGCACCATCCGCTTGGCGAACTGGGCAGGTGTCTCGTCGTCGCCTCGGGGGGCGAAGTCGCCGGTGAGTTCCACGAGTTCCTCGGCGACCTCGCCGAGGATGTGCGCCAGCACGGCGTACTTGGAGTCGAAGTAGAAGTAGAAGCCCGAGCGCGCCACCCCGGCCCGGTCACTGATGGTGCTGACCGACAGTTCGGCGAACGGCTTTTCGGTCAGCAGCTCGCGCACCGCCTGCACGATCGCATGTCGCTGCCGATCGCCGCGGCGGCGCGGCGCCTCATCGGACTCCCGCGCTTCGCTCACCCGTTCACCTTGCACCACCGCCATGCCGGAAGAAAACTTGACAGCCGTCAACCCGAACTCCAAGATTGCGGTACCGCCGGTCCGGCCATTCGAGGCAACCACCGAGCCGAGGGAGCGACCGCCCATGGCAACCATCAGCACACCGCACTATCTGCTCGACCAGGCGCGGCGGCGGTTGACGCCGACGCTGCAGACGATTCCCGGGATGGGCATCATCGACGAGCATCTGCGCAAGCAGGACTGGGACGAGTTCGTCTACGCCGAACCGCCCGCCGGCAGCGGCCTCAAGCCCGTGATGGGCAACTCCGGTCTGCCCGTGCTGGGCCACCTCATCGAGATCTTCCGCGGCGGCCCGGAGTTCGTCCTGGAGAGCTACCGCAAGTACGGACCCGTCTACTTCACCAAGACCCCGGCACTGAACGCGATAGCCGCACTCGGGCCCGACGCCACCCAGGAAGTCTTCTCCAACCGGAACAAGGACTTCACGACGGTCGCGTGGAACGACGTCATCGGTCCGTTCTTCAACCGCGGTCTCCTGCTGATGGACGGCGAGGAGCACATGTTCCACCGGCGGATCATGCAGGAGGCGTTCACCCGCACCCGGCTGTCCGGCTACATCGCGCATATGGACGCCGTCGCCACCAAGGTGGTGGCCAGCCCACCGAACGGGGCCTGGCCCGTCAACGACAACCGGTTCCTGTTCATGCCGGCGATCAAGGAACTCACCCTCGACATCGGCGCCGTGGTGTTCATGGGCCACGAGCCTGGCAGCGACCACGAACTGGTGACCAGGATCAAGGGGGCCTACGAGACCACCACCCGGGCGGGCGGGGCGATCATCCGCACCCCCGTCCCCCCGTTCAAGTGGTGGCGTGGACTGCAGGCCCGCAAGGTTCTCGAGGACTACTTCACCCAGCGCGTCGCCGAAAAGCGCGGTACCGACGGCACCGACATGCTCACGGTGCTCTGCCACATCGCCGACGAGGACGGCAACAGCTTCAGCGATGCCGACATCGTCAACCACATGATCTTCCTGATGATGGCGGCCCACGACACCTCGTCGTCGACGATGACCACCATGGCCTACCACCTGGCGGCCAACCCGGAGTGGCAGGAACGCCTCCGTGAGGAGGGCGACCGGTTGATCGGCGACGGTCCGCTGGACATCGACACCCTCGACAAGCTGGAAAGCTTCGACCTGGTGATCAACGAGTGCCTGCGCATGGTCACCCCGCTGCCGTTCAACGTCCGTCGCGCTGTCCGGGATACCTCGATTCAGGGCTACTACGTTCCGGCCGGCACCAACGTCAACCTGTGGCCGGGCCTGAACCACATGCTCCCGGAACTGTGGGACAACCCGGAGAAGTTCGATCCCGACCGATTCGCCGCGCCGCGTTCCGAGCACAAGCGGCACCGCTACGCGTTCGCACCGTTCGGCGGCGGCGCGCACAAATGCATCGGCCTGGTGTTCGGCCAGCTGGAGATCAAGTCGGTCATGCACCGGGTGCTGCGCAACTACCGCCTGGAACTACCGCACCCGAACTACACGCCGAGGTACGACTTCGCGGGCATGCCGATCCCGATCGACGGAATGCCGATCGTGCTGAAGCCGATTCGCTGACGCGTCAGCGGCCACCGATTCGCTGACAGAGTCAGGCCAGCGACAGGAAGAGCTTCTCCAGTTCGGCCTCGGTCATCGGCGCCCTGCCGTCTGCGGACTCCCCCAGCACGCACTCCCGCAGGCCGGTCGCGACGATCTTGAACCCCGCGCGGTCCAGAGCCCGAGAGACCGCGGCGAGCTGGGTGACCACGTCCTTGCACTCGCGGCCGTTCTCGATCATCGCGATCACGCCGGCCAGCTGACCCTGCGCGCGGCGCAGCCGGTTCAGCACATCGGTGATGGCAGTGTCGTCGCCGACCATGGTGGTCCCTTCCTCTATTGCTGCGCCAATGGTACCCGCGGGGGTATCACACCCGGATCCACGAGGACCCTGCGTAATGGGCAACGGGCGTATCGGGCGCACATGAACGCCATCGCGCCGGCGATGGCGGCCACGATCGCGACCGCCAGACCGATCCAGATGTTGGCCTCCTCAGCAAGCACCACCGCGGCCATCACCAGAATGAACCAGCCGAACGCCTGGCGAAGCGTCCCGGCGTTGACCCGGGAAACCAGCAGCCCGCCGACCACGCTGCCGACCACGGCGGCGGCCGTGACCATCCCGGCGAGCTTCCAGTCGATCGGTTCGGTTGCCAGGTGGCCCGCCAGTCCGGCGAAGGACTGCATCGAGATCACCACCAGTGACGTCCCGACCGCCGCCGGCATGGGCAGCCCGCCGAGCAGAGCCAGCGCGGGCACCAGCAGGAAACCGCCGCCAGCGCCGACGAGGCCGCTGATCAGCCCCACCCCCACGCCCTGAAGCAGGATCTTGAACACCGGCAACTTCCCGACCGACTCGTCGGTGACATCGCGGCGACCGCGCAGCATTGCCACCGCGGCGGCGATCATGATGACCGCAAAACCGATGAGCAGGATGTTGCCCGGGACGAAGTGGGCCAACCGGCCCCCGGTGTACGCACCGGCCATCGCCGCCGCCCCGAACAGCGCAGCCAACTTCCAGCGCACCCGACCGGAGCGGGCGTGCGTCACGGCGGCCACCGCGCTGGTCACACCCACCACCAAGAGCGAGGTCGCGATGGCGTGCTGGGCGTCCACACCGGCGACATAGGTCAGCAACGGGACGGTGAGAATGGATCCGCCGCCGCCGAGCAGGCCCAGCGATACCCCGACCAACACGGCGAGTGCGACAGCGAGAGCGATCATCGTCGTTACCGTCCGGCCCCGCCCGGCCCGACCAGTTGCGCCACCACGGACTCCGCGTCACAACGCGGACCCCGGTTGTAGGGCAACTTGGCCAGCAGCATCCCCATCAGGCAGGTGTTGGTCACGGCGGTGATGCTCAGTCCCGCACCCATGGCGAAGGCCACCCACTTCAGGCCGGGCACGACGATGCTGGCCAGGACGCTCAGCGCGACGATCGTCCCGGCGACGAAACGGACCTGCCGTTGCAGATCCCACCGCCGGGCGCCGCGGTTGACCGCCAAACCGGCGGCCTCCCATGCGCTCATGCCGCCGTCGAGGATGTGCACATTGGCCAGGCCCGCCCCGCGCAGGGTCTCCTCCGCCTGCGCGGCCCGCTGACCGGACTGACAGACCAGCACCACCTGCTCGTCGAGGTGGGCCCGGATTTCGTCGCGGTGCTCCCGGAGCAGGTCGAGGGGCACGTTGTAGGCGCCCTGGATGTGGACGGTCTCGAACTCGCCGGGTGTGCGCACGTCGATGATCCGCGGCGGGGTCGGAGAGGACAACAGGCCGTTGAGTTCCGCGGCCCGGAGGACGGCGGGTGTCTGCATGTCGATGATCCCCTTCGTTCGATACCCTGCGGGGTATATTGACTCCATGATAGACATACCCGGCGGGGTACTCGCAACAGTGGAATAGAATACCCCCCGGGGTAATTGATGAGAGTGTTCCCCGAACCACTCCGAAAGGACATCCCATGGCCACCGTCGAGCTGACCGCAGCCGACTTCGAGTCCACCATCACCGGCAACCCGATCGTGCTCGTCGACTTCTGGGCATCGTGGTGCGGTCCGTGCCGCGCCTTCGCGCCGGTCTTCGAGTCCTCGGCGACCGCGCACCCGGACGTGGTGCACGCCAAGATCAACACCGAGGCCGAACAGCAGTTGGCCGCCGCCCTGCAGATCCGATCGATCCCGACGATCATGGCGTTCCGCGACGGCATCCTGCTCTTCGCCCAGCCCGGAGCCCTTCCGGGGCCGGCGCTGGAAGAACTGATCACCAAGATCAAGGAACTCGACATGGACGAGGTCCGGGCGCAGATCGCCACCAACGCCAGACCCGATACCCAAGCCAGCAACGCCTAGTCTGACCGAACCGTCTGACCGAACCGGGAGGAGAACGATCATGTGTTACCCCGTTGAATGCCCGCGCTGCCACAAGACCACCTGGGGTGGCTGCGGCGAACACGTCGAGGACGTGATGCGGTCGGTGCCGAAAGTGCAGCAGTGCACCTGCCAGTCGGCGACCCAACGCTGACCGTCGGCACGTCACGGCGCGGGAGCTAACCGAAGGGATTCTCGCCGGCCGCCACGGCGGCACCCAGACCCATCAGGGTGACCGCCGAGGCGTGCAGGCGCTCCCCCGCCTCCCGGGTCGCCCGACCGGCTAGATAGCGCGCCCAAGTACCCTCGATCACCACGCCGAGTTTGACGCAGGCCAGCACCAGGTACCACTCCAGGTCCGGGGTCCGCTGGCCGCCGGCGGCGACGTAGGCGTCGAAAAGCTCAGCCCTCGAAGCCAATCCGCCCAGCGCGGCCAGGTAACCGGCCGACCCGAGCGGGTTGGGATCCAGCGGCCAGCACACCAGCATCCATCCGAGATCGAGCAGCGGATCGCCGATGGTGCACATCTCCCAGTCGACGAAGGCGGCCACATCCGGTACGTCGCGGCGCAGCATGGTGTTGTTCAGGTGGATATCCCCGTGAACGATGCCGGGCATGTAGTCGGCGGGTCGATGCGCATCCAGCCAGTCGCACAGGTCGTCGACTCCGGGCAGCGAGTCGTGGGCATAGCCCTCCTGCTGCCGGTAACCGGCGACGGCCGACCGCCATTGGGGAACCTGCCGCTCGAGGAACGAACCGGGCCGGCGCCAGGACTCCAGCGCGCTTCCCTGCCACCGCGCCTGCCCCAACCGGGCGACGGCGGCGGCGTAGTTGAGCCCGACCTGGTGGCGCATCGCCGGGTCGTCGACATAGGCCGGGGCGATCTCGTTGCCGGGGTTGAACCCGTCGACATCCTCCATCAGGTAGAACACCACCCCGAGAACGTCGAGATTCTCGCAGGCGGCCACGAGTCGTGGATGCGGAACATCGCTGCCGGCCAGGGTGCTCAGCACGGCGATCTCGCGTTGCATCGTGCGGTTGCTGTTGGACCGCGGGTGCGGCGGCGGACGCCGCAGCACCAGCCGGCGGCCGTCGATGGTCAGCCGAACCACGATGTTCTGGCTGCCGCCGGCCAGGGGAACCACGTCGCCGACGGTCTCCCCGAGTCCCTGAGCGCGCACCCAGGAGGTCACCGCGGCGACGGCCGCGTCATCGAGCGTGCCGGTGATACCGGGCACCATCGGTTCGGGCCTGGCTTCAGGCATGGGTCGCAACCATTTCAGCAGATCCGCGGAAGTTGTTCGCCCAGTTCGCGTTCCACGACTCGGGTGGTCCCGAACGCGGTGCGCGCCACTACCATCCCCGGGTGCTCGGCGACCGCCCGGCCGATCAGCGCCGCGTCGGCCCCCTCCGGGCGGGACCGCATCGCCGCCAGCACCGCTTCGCTGTACGACGGATCCACGAAGGCCACCAGTTTCCCCTCGTTGGCCACCTGAAGCGGGTCGAGACCGAGGAATCCGCACGCTGAGGCCACCGTGTCGGGAACCGGGATGCGCTGCTCGTCGAGTTCGACGCCGACACCGGCGCTGCGGGCGATCTCGACCACCGCCGCCACCAGTCCGCCGCGCGTCGGATCCCGAAGGGCGTGAATGACATTCGGGTCGTCGACGGACTCGAGCATCGCCGCCACCATCCGGTGCAGTGGAGCGCTGTCGGTGGTGACCGTGGTGCCGAAGTCGATGCCCTCCCGCACGCTCATGATCGCCACCCCGTGCTCGCCGATGTTGCCCGACACGATGACGTGGTCGCCCGGCCTGGCCCGCTGCGGGCCGATGTCGACGCCGTCGGGGATCACGCCGACACCGGCGGTGTTGACGAAAAGCCCGTCCGCACCGCCCCGTCCGACGACCTTGGTGTCCCCCGTCACGATTCCGACCCCGGCGGAGGCCGCCGCCCGGCCCATCGCGTCCGCGACGGCGCCGAGCACCTCCAGTTCCAGACCCTCCTCCAGGATGAACCCGGCGGTCAGGCCGATCGGCTGGGCGCCGCTGCAGGCCAGGTCGTTGATCGTTCCGTTGACGGCGAGGTCGCCGATGTTGCCGCCCGGGAAGAACAGCGGGTTGACGACGTAGGAGTCCGTGGTCAGGGCGATCCGCCCGCCGTGGACGGCCAGCACGGCCGAATCCCGCGACGGGCCACCGGTCGAGCCGAACGCGGGCAGAAACAGGTTCTCGATCAATTCCTCGGAGAGGATCCCCCCGCCGCCGTGACCCAGCACGATCCGGCTGGTCTCTCGCAGCGGCAGCGGGCACACCCAGTTGGCGGGGTCCGGCACCAAAGATCCCGGCTCAGACACCGGCGGACGCCAGCCGCCGGAACTGGTAGTACGCCGCGCAGGCGCCCTCACTGGAGACCATGGTGGCGCCCAGCGGGGTTCGCGGGGTGCAGGTGGTCCCGAACGCCGGGCACTGGTTGGGTTTGAGCAGACCCTGCAGGACCTCACCGGCGTGGCACTGGTCGGACTCGGCCACCTGCAGCGTCCCCACCCCGAATCGCCGCTCCGCGTCGAACTCCGCGTAGCGGGGCGAGAGCGTCCACCCGGACTGCGGGATCATCCCGATGCCCCGCCACTGCCGGTCAGTGACCGTGAACACATCGGCCAGCGCCTCCCTCGCGACGGCGTTACCGGCCGCGGTGACCGCCCGCGGGTAGGCGTTGCGCAGTTCGGGGGTGCCCGCCTCGAGCAGTTCCACCACCTGACGAACACCTTCGAGCAGGTCGAGCGGCTCGAACCCGGTGACCACGATGGGCACCCCGAATCGTTCGACCAGCGGGCCGTATTCGCCGGTGCCCATCACGGTGCAGACGTGGCCGGCGGCCAGGAATCCCTGCACCCGGTTGGTCGGCGAACTGAGGATGGCCGTCATCGCCGGCGGCACCAGGACGTGGGACACCAGCACCGAGAAATTGGTGAGCCCGAGCCGCTGGGCGTGCAGGATCGACATGGCGTTGGCCGGAGCGGTGGTCTCGAACCCGACACCGAAGAACACAACCTGCTTGCCGGGGTTCTCGGCGGCGATGCGGGTGGCGTCCAGCGGGGAGTAGACGACCCGGACGTCGCCCCCGCGGGCGCGCACGCTGAACAGGTCGTGCCTGCTGCCCGGTACCCGCAACATGTCACCGAACGAGCAGAAGATGACGTCGTCCCGGGCGGCGATCTCCAATGCCCGGTCGATCATCTCCAACGGGGTGACGCACACCGGGCAGCCGGGTCCGTGGATGAATTCCACCGCGCCCTCGAGTAGCTGGTCGATGCCGTTTCTGATGATGGAGTGGGTCTGCCCGCCGCAGACCTCCATCACGGTCCAGGTCTGGGTCGCGGTGCCGCGGATCCGCTCGACCAGAGCCCTGGCGGCTGTCGGATCGCGAAACTCGTCGAGGTACTTCATGCCCCCAACTCCTCCTCGAGGATGCCCAGTTCGGCGAACATCCGCAGGGTCTCGTTGGCGGAGGCCTCGTCGAGGCGGGTGATGGCGAAGCCCGCGTGCACGATGGTGTACTCACCGATCACGAGGTCCGGCAGATAGGCCAGGCACACCGTCTTGGTGGTGCCGCCGAAATCGACGGTGGACATCCGGGTGCCCGCTTCCTCCCAGATGTCGATCACCTTGCCCGGGATTCCTAGGCACATGAGCTTGTCCTTTCCTGTGCCAGCAACGCGGCCGCGACGGTCGCCTGACCGAGCGCCAGACCGCCGTCGTTACAAGGAACGATACGGTGGGTCAGCACCTCATAGCCGCTGTTGACCAGACTCCGTCGAAGGCCCTGCAGCAGTAGGCGATTGGCGAACACGCCGCCGGTCAGTCCGATCACGCCGACCCCCGCCGAGTGGGCGGTGCGGCCGGCCGCGGTGGCGGTGGCCCGAATCACCGCCTGGTGGAAGCCGGCGGCAAGGTCGGCCGGATCGGCGCCGGCCCGCAGACCCGCGGCGATGCCCGTGATCACCGGAGCCGGGTCCATCACCCCACCCGAGACCGCGAACTCCAGGTCGACCGGGATGCCGCGGCGGGCGAGGTGCTCGAGTTCGACGGCAGCCTGGCCTTCGTAACTCACCTGCTGGCAGACGCCGAGCAGGCTGGCGACCGCGTCGAACAGCCGGCCCATGCTGGTGGTCGGGACGCAGCGGAGGCCCCGCGGAATCTGCTGCGCCAGCACATGCAGGCCGTCCGGGCCGACCGCCGCGACCGATGGCAGGTCGGGCTCCCAGGCGATGCCGGCGCGATACAGCAGGTCCAGGGCGATGCGGGCGGGCTGGCGGGTCGCACCGTCACCGCCCGGAAGAGCGAACGGGGTGAGGTGTCCGACACGGCTGAACGTCGCCGGATCGTCCACCACCAGCAGTTCCCCGCCCCAGATGGTGCCGTCGGTGCCGTAGCCGGTGCCGTCGTAAGCCACCGCCAGCATCGGGGTGCCCAGCCGACCGCACTCGGCCAGCAGCGACACCGCGTGGGCGTGATGGTGCTGGACGGCGATGACGGACCGACCGTCGGCGTGGCGCTGAGCCCACCGGGTGGTCGCGTAACCGGGGTGCTGGTCACAGGCGATAACGGCGGGACGTCGGTCGGTCATGAAGGCCAGGTGATCCAACGCAGCGGTGAAGCACTCCTGGGTACGCGGGTCGGACATGTCACCGAGATGCGATGACAGGTGCGCGTGGCCCGTCCCGTCACCGGTTCGGCCCATCAGGCAGAACGTGGTCTTCAGATCACCGCCCGTGGCCAGGATGACCGGTGTCGTCGTGCCTGCCGCCGGCACCCGCACCGGCAGCGGTGCGTAACCGCGAGACCGGCGCAGCGGCGTGTGCCGCCCGCGGTCGTCCACCATGATCACCGAGTCCTCGCAGGGCACATGGATCGGACGGTCATGGCCGAGCACCGCGTCGGCCAGCCCGTCGATCCACCCCAGATCCGCGTCGCGGAACACGATCGGCGAGCCGCCATGGTTTGCCGAAGTCATCACCAACGGCAACCGGCCGAGCGCGTCGAAGAGCAGATGGTGCACCGGTGAATAGGCCAGCATCACGCCGAGGTCGGCGAGTCCGGGTGCGACCGCATCGCCGACCGCCCCCGGCCGGGCCGGCACCAGGACGATGGGGGCCGCCGGGCCGGCCAGGGCGGCGGCCGCCGCGTCGTCGATCTCGGCGATGTCGCGTGCGGCGGCCACATCGGCGACCATCACCGCGAACGGCTTGGCGGGACGGGTCTTTCGCGCGCGCAGCCGGGACACCACGGCGTCGTCGTCCGCGCGGCAGGCGAGGTGGTAGCCGCCGACGCCCTTGACCGCGACGATCTTCCCATCCCGGAGGGCGGCGGCCGCCTTCTCGATAGGACTGGGCGCGATGGGGTCGCGCGCGCCGAGATCAGTCGGGATGGGGCTCCCAGCCCCACCGGCCGAACCACCGGGATCCCAGGAGAGCCGCGGCCCGCAGTCCGCGCAGGCGATGGTCTGCGCATGGAATCGGCGGTCGGCGGGGTCGTGGTACTCCGCTGCGCAGGCGCTGCACATCGGGAATCCGGCCATGGTGGTGGCCGGGCGGTCGTAGGGCAGATCGGTGATGACCGTGTAGCGCGGCCCGCAGTTGGTGCAGGTGATGAACGGGTGGCCGTGCCGGCGGTCGGCGGGATCGCGCATCTCGGCCAGGCACTCGGCGCACACCGCGATATCCGGAGGTACCAGGGTCCGTTCGGTGTCCTGCGACCGACTGGCGATGATCGCGAATCCCTGCTCCCCCACCGGCGCCACCGCCGTGCGGTCGAGGGTGTCGATGCGCGCCATCGGCGGCGGGTGATCCCGCAGGGCGACCACCGCCGCGTCGATGTCGCCCGGGGCGCCTTCCCACTCGCAGTGCACCGCACCGGCGTCGTTGCATACCCACCCGGCGAGTCCGTACTCGGCGGCGATCCGGGCAACGGCCGGACGGAAACCCACCCCCTGCACGACGCCGGTGATGTCGAGGCGAACCCGGACGGTCACGTCGATCACGGTAGTCGCCGGGGGCCCCAAGAAGTAGGGTGCGGAATCGATGCACGAGTTGTCGCTGTGCCGGGCGATCGCCGGCGTGGTCAAAACGCACGCCGCCGGACGACGGGTCGAGGTGGTCCGGGTGCGCGTCGGCGCGCTGCGGCAGGTGGTCCCGGACTCGCTGACATTCTGCTGGAGTCTGGTCCGCGATCATGAGGACATGCCGGAGGCCGAACTGGAACTGGAACTGGTCGCGGCCGAGGTGCGCTGCCATCGTTGCGAACAACTGTCCGAGATCACCTCCCGGTGGTCGGTGGCGTGTCCGCGATGTTCCAGTACGGATGTGTCGGTGGTGAGCGGCGAGGAGTTCCTGGTCACCTCCGTCGATGTCGCCTAGTCGACACCAGCTAGCGAAAGGGCGAAACGTTGGGGCGATTCCACCGTCACGAGGACGGCACTGAGCACAGCCACGACCACGACCACGAGCACGGCGACCACAGCGGGTACGCGACCGGCGGCGAGCGCATCGAGATTCTCGAGGCGATCTTCTCCGAAAACGACAGCCGCGCGGCGGTCAACCGGAAGGCGTTCGAGGAGAACGGGGTCCGGGCCCTGAACCTGATGAGCTCGCCGGGGTCGGGTAAGACCACCGTCCTGGCCGCCACGCTCGACGCCCTGGCAGCCGAGATGGCGATCGGCATCATCGAGGGCGATATCGCCACCGACATCGACGCGGCCCGACTGGGCGGCCGGGGCGCGCAGATCTCGCTGCTGAACACCAGCAACGGGTTCGGCGGTGAATGCCATCTGGACGCTCCGATGGTCAGCAGGGCCCTGGCCGGCCTGGACCTCGGCCCTCTGGACCTGGTGGTCATCGAGAACGTCGGCAACCTGGTGTGCCCGGCCGAGTTCGACGTCGGAGAGCACGCCAAGGCCATGGTCTACTCGGTGACCGAGGGCGAGGACAAGCCGCTGAAGTATCCGGTGATGTTCCGGGCGGTGGATGTGGTCCTGCTCAACAAGATCGATCTGATCCCGCATCTCGACGCCGACGTCGAGACCTACCTCGCCAGGATCCGGGAGGTCAACCCGACGGCCACCGTGCTGCCGGTGAGCGCCCGCACCGGTGCCGGTATGGACATGTGGTTCGACTGGCTGCGCCGGTTCACCACCTCACAGGAAAGGACGTCCACGACATGACCGATGAAATTCCGAGTGCGATCGGCTACGTCGTCATCGGCTTCTCCGACCCGGCACAGGTTCCGGTCATCGGGAGCGAACTCGACGTGATCGACATCGAGTTCATCCACTCCATCCATGGCGTGGCCAGCACCGTTCCGGCAAGCCGCGTCAATCACTCCCTGCGCGCACTCGACGCACTGGACTCCCGACTGCTCGGTCAGGCCGACCTCGACCTCGTCGCCGCGGCCATCCCGGTGGGATCCACCGCAGCCGTCGTGGTGTACACGGGCGCACCGGCGGCCTCGGTACTGGCCGGGTGGTCACGAACCGGCGCGACGATACTGCGCGAGGGGACGGTGGATCCGGCCGCTCTCCGTGCGGCGCGGGCCGGCCTGCCGGGAACCAACCTGCTGGGCGCTTAGCCGAAACGAGCGGCCAACAGACAGACGTCGTCGGCCCGCGGTCTCGGGGCCAGAACTTCCGGAAGTCGTCCACACAGGTCGTCCAACCGGGAGTCCGATCCCCAGTCGGCGACCGTCCGCACGACGCGGGCAATGCCCTCGTCGATATCGAGACCGCGCCGTTCGACCAATCCGTCGGTGTACATCAGCAGAGTGTCGCCACGTTCCACCCGGACACTCACATCGGGAAACTCGGCACCCGGAACCGGGCCGAGCACCGGTCCCGATTCCGCGTCCAGACGCACCACTTCACCCGTGCGGGCCCGGCGCAACAGCGGCGGCGGGTGCCCGGCCGTCGCGTACGTCAGCGTGTCCCCGTCCGGCTCGATCATCGCGACCACCATGGTGGCGAACTTGCCCTGGCTGGCATGCCGGGTGAAACCGTTGAGCCCGGCGAGGACCCGGCCCGGCGACAGACCCCGGTTCGCCAAAGCCCTTCCGGCCGAACGCAACTGCGCCATATCCTCGACGGCCGGCAGACCGTGCCCGACGACGTCGCCGACCGCCAGATAGATACGCCCGCCGGGCAGCAGTAGGGAGTCGTACCAATCCCCACCGAGACCCTCGAAGACGTCGGCCGGTTGGTAGGCGACGCACAGTTCCAGACCCGGCACCTCGGCGGGTGTGTCGGGCAGCACCGCCGCCTGAAGCACGGTCGCCCGGGCATCCTCGTCGGCGTAGACCCGCGCCCGGACCATCGCCTGACTGACCATGGCCGCAACCGCCGAACCGTACGCCAACTGCGCGGCATCCAGCGGTTGCAGCTCCCGCCACACCAGCAACAGGGCACCGATCGGCGCCCCGTGGTCGGTCAGCGGCCAGCCGACCACCGATTCGGCACCGCTGATCTGGACCCAGCGCACCTTCTCCGGATAGAAATCCGCGTACTCGACGGCGCTGCTGACCACGACGGTGCGGCCGGTTCGAGCAGCGTCGGTGGCGACCGTGCGCACGGCGAGGGCGACCCCACCGGCGTATTCGTCCACCACAGCCGAAGGGTGACCCTCCATGACGACCCACTCCAGGGTCTGCCCGTCATTACTGAGCAGCCCGATGTTCACCGCCGCAGCACCAGCCTCGGTCAACACCTGGTCGACCACCGCCCGGCCGACGTCGTGCGGGGTCAGGGCCGCCGACAGCCGCTGGGCCAGGGCGGAAAGCCCCTCCAGTCGCAGTCGTTCGCGTCGCTCGGACTGGTGGGCCCGCACCGCTGTGGTGCGACCGGCGACCTCCTGCGCGATCAGTAGCGCGACCACGAGGATCACCGCGAGAAACACCTGGGTGAGCGCCAGTCTGGTCGGGGCCGAGAAATCGACTCCGACGAACATGCCGCGGCCGGCGCGGGTCATGAGATTGGCCGGTACGGCGATCACCACCCCGGCCAGCGCCGCGCCGATCATGTCGAGACGGAACGCCGCCCAGGCCAGCACCGGCAGTATCAGCATCGCCGGCGCGGCCGCGACGGAGAAGGCGGCCAGCGACAGCGCAGCGGTGAGGACCAGAACCGCCGCGGTCTCCAGTCGCCGGTCCACGATGACGCGCCACTGTTGGGGCCACAACAGAATCGGTGTGGCGATCACCAGCACCCCAATGGCGTCACCGGCGGCCCAATACAGCGAGTTGGCCAACCAGGTCGGGCCGCCGTCACGTGTGGTGGCCCAACCGCCGAGCAATCCGCCGACCAACGGACCGGCCAGACACGCCCCGATGAGGAAAGCCGTGAGATCACGCCGGCGCCGCAGATCCGGCCGACCGCCGCACCACCGCAGAACCGCGGAAGCGCCGACGGCAGGAACCAAACAGTTGGCCAGCACGTAGCCGAGGATCCGGGGAAGGGACTCCCCGTAGAACAGATCGATCACCAACTCGGCGAGCGCGATCGCGGCGAACACCACGGGCCACAGCGCACGCCGGGCAAGGAGCAGCGCGGCGACGGTCACCCCCGCTGCCGGGAAGAACGCCGGCGCAACGGAGTCGGCGAAGGAGTGCCAGGTCAGCACCAACCCGGCTCCGTACGCCACGAAGAGCAGCACGAACAGTCCGGTCACGCGGCTCAGGCGGTCGGCGCGCCAGGACAACCCGGGAGCCTGGCCGGCGGGAGCCGGAGCGCGGCCCGGACCTCCTCCCGTCAGGCCCATGTCGGCCACCCTATGACATCGGCGTCAGTTTTGGGCTCCGGTCCCGAAGCGAACGATGACCAGGCAGATGTCGTCGGTGCGCGGTGTGGGCACAACGGCCTCGGCCAGTGCCTCGCAGTCCAGAAGTGCTTCCGGAGGCCAGTCCGCGATCACCCGTTCGAAATGCTCGATCCCCGACTGGATCTCGGACTCGCCGTGCTCCACCAGGCCGTCGGTGTACATCACCAGGACGTCGCCGTCCTCTACCCGCACGCTGCTCTCGGTGTATCCGGCGTCGTCCATCAGCCCGAGGACCGGACCGCGGGCGGCGGCCAGTCGGATCACCTCCGCGGTCGCGGACCGCCGCAGCAGCGGGGGCGGATGGCCCGCCGAACTGTAGGACAGCACACCGGTGGTGGCGTCGTAGACGCCCACCGTCGCCGTCGCGAACTCGGCCCCGCTGATCCGGCCGGCGTAGCGTCCGGTCTGGCCGAGTAGCTGGGCAGGGCCGAAGCCGAGGTACGCGTAGGCGTTGCCGGCGATCCGCAACTGGGCCATGTCCTCAACGGCGGTCAGCCCGTGGCCGAGGACGTCGCCCACCGCCAGATAGGTCCGGTCGCCGTCGAGTGTGAGCACGCTGTACCAGTCCCCGCCCAGTCCGTTCGACGCATCCGCCGAGCGGTACAGCGCGCGGTACTCCAGTCCGACGGCATCGACCCGGGCGGGCGGTTGCGCCACGCTCTGCAACACCGCGGCCCGTTCCCGTTCGTCGACGTAGACCCGCGCTCGGACCAGTGCCTGGCTCACCATGGTCGCCACTGCGGAGATATAGGCCCGCTGAGCAGAATCCAGCGGTTGCGGGTCCGACCAGAGCATCACCATCGCACCGAAGGTGTCCGCTCCGCACACCAACGGCCGGCCCACCACGGTCTGCACTCCCTCGCTGATCGGCCACTCCGCCAGTTCGGGATAGGCCCGGGCGTACGCAGCGGCTGTCCGGATGTCGACCGCGGCACCGTCGCGGACGACGTCACCGGCCACCGAACGACCACCCAGCGGGACTCCCCTGCCGTATCGGTCGATCAGCGACTCCCGGTGGCCGGTGGTGGTGATCAGATCCAGAGTGTCGCCGAGAGGGCTGACCAGATAGAGGTTCACCGCCCGGGCGCCGGCCTCGTCGAGCACATGGGTACGTAGCGCGTTGCTGATGTCCTCCGGTGTCAGCGCGGCCGACAGCCGACGGGCCAACCGCGACAGCGTCTCCAACTGGATCCGTTCCCGGCGTTCCGCCTCGCGTTCCCGTACGGCGTTCAGCCTGGCGGCCGACTCCTGCGCGATCAGCATCGCGACCACGACGATCACCGCGACGTAGACTTGGGCGAGAACCAGTTGGACCTCCGGCGATTCGTCGGGCCGGCCCAGCAGCCCCGGCCCCGGCTTGTCCAGGATGTCCGCCAGGAAGGACGCCAGCGCCCCCGCTGTCGCGGCGCCCAGCATGTCCAGCCGGAACGCCGCCCACACCAGGACCGGCAGGATCACCACCGAGGGCGGGATACCGGTCCGCAGTGCCGTGACGGAGAGGGCAGCAGTCGCGATCAGAACGACCACCGTCTCCCAGGGCCGCCGCCGCAACACCGAAGACTGCAGGGGCCAGAGCAGGATCGGCGACGCGATCACCAGGATGCTGAGTGCGTCACCGGCCCACCATCCCGCCACCTCACCGAGCCAGGATTGCCCGTAGGCGAAACAGGCGGCGGTTCCGCCGATCAGCGCGCCGAAAGCCGGACCGACCAGGCAGGCGCCCGCGACGAAGACCGCGAAGTCCCGACGTCTACGCAGATCAGGGCGGCCGGCACAAACTGCCACAACCATACCGGCGCCGACGACCGACTCCACCACGTTGGCGGCGGCGAAATAGAGGGACAGCCGTACCGGGGTGCCGTAGTGGACATCGGCCAGGAGCTCCGCCGCGACCACCGCCGCGGCGATCCAGGGCCAGGCGGCGCGGCGGCTGAGAATCATCGCCGATACCGTGACTCCGGCCGCCGGATAGAAGAACGACGGCCCCCCAACGGTCCGAAAATCCCAGGACAGCGCCGTAAAGGCGGCGAAGGCCGCGAAGACCAGGATGACGAGGCGGCCCACCTCGCTCCACGACCGAATGCGCGGGAGGCCGGTCACCTGGGCAGGACCATGCGGACGACGTGACGGCCGCTCACGTGATCAGGGGGTCGCGCGGCATCCCGAGGATGCGTTCGGCGATCTGATTACGGGCGATCTCCGAGGTGCCGCCGGCGATCGCCATCCCGCGGGCGCCCATCGCCGCACGCGCGGCGAGCGCACCCTCGCCGGCGTCGAGCACCATCTCCGGTCCGAGCAGCGACACCGCGATTGCGCCCTGTTCCTGGAAGTGTTCGGCCAGTTTGAGTTTGGTGATGTTGCCCTCCGGGCCCGGGCCGGAGCCTTCGATGCTGCGCACCGCCCGGCGCAGGTTGAGCAACCGGAGCGCATGATCCTCGGCCAGGAACCGGCCCAGCCACTGCGGGGCTCCCACCACCCGGTCACCGTGCCGTTTGGCCAGGTCGACCAGCCACGCCGTCGCGGGAGCAATCCCGCCGGTGCCACCGCCGATGCTGACCCGCTCATTGCCCAGGGTGGCGCGGGCCACCGTCCACCCCGCGTTCACCTCGCCCACCACGTCCTCGTCGGGGACGAACACGTCGTTGAAGAACACCTCGTTGAACTCCGAGCCGCCGGTGATCTGCCGCAGCGGGCGGACTTCGACCCCGGGCGCCGTCATATCCAGGATCACCATGGTGATCCCCGCGTGCTTGGGGCCGTCGAAGTCCGTCCGCACCGTGGCCAGGCCGCGCTTGCAGTAGTGCGCCCCGCTGGTCCAGACCTTCTGTCCGTTGACGATCCAGCCGCCGTCGGTGCGGGTGGCCCGGGTCTTGACCGCGGCGGCGTCAGAGCCCGCCGCGGGTTCGGAGAAAAGCTGGCACCAGATCTCATCCTTGCGCAGTGCCTTCTCCACGAATCGTTCGATCTGCGACGCGGTTCCGTGCTGGATCAGGGTGAGGATCACCCAGCTGGTGATGCCGTAGTCGGGACGCTTGATACCGGCGGCGGTGAACTCCTCCTCGCACAGCAACTGTTCCACCGCACCGGCGGCCCGGCCCCACGGCGTGGGCCAGTGCGGCATCAGGTACCCGGTGGCGATCAGTTCGTCGAGTTGGGCCTGCTCGTCGAGTTCGGCGATCCGCCGGGCCTCGGCACGGATCTCGGCGCGGAGGCTTTCGGCCTCCTCGGGCAGGTCGACGGTGTTGGCCCGGGAGACCCCGGCGACGGTCAGGGCGAATGTGTCCCCGGCGGGCCTGTCGCCGCCGAGCAGGGCGGCCAGGGTCAGTGCCCGACGCAGATGCAGATGCGCGTCATGCTCCCAGGTGAATCCGATACCGCCGTGCACCTGGATGTTGAGTTCGGCGTTGCGGACGTACGCCGGGAAGGCCAGCGTGGCCGCGGCGGCGGCGATCAGACGGAACTGCTGCTCGTCCTCACCGGCCGCCCTGGCCGCGTCCCAGACGCATGCGACGGCGGACTCGGCGGCCACCAGCATGTTGGCGCAGTGGTGTTTGACCGCCTGGAACGTGGCGATGGTGCGGCCGAACTGTTCGCGCACCTTCGCGTACTCCACCGCGGCGTCCACACAGTCCGAGGCGCCCCCGACGGCCTCCGCCCCGAACAGGGTGCGGGCGCGGGCCAGTGCCGCGTCCCGGGCACCGGGCAGCACCTCGACAGCGGCGTCCGACAGGGTCACCCGGCCGGAACGCCGGGTCCGGTCGAGATTTCCCGGGACGTCCACCTCGACCCCGTCCGCCGTACGGCCGACGATCAGGACGTCATCGCCGGCGGCGAGCAGCAAAAGATCGGCCTGAGCCGCGCCGATGACGACACCGGCGTCGCCGGAGGCGCGGGTCCCGGACAGGGTGACCGCGCCATCCAATCCGATTGCCGCCGTGCGCGTTCCGTCCACCAGTCCGGGAAGTAACCGGTTCTTTTGCTCGTCGCTGCCGACGGCGTCGATCACGGCGGAAACGACCACGGTGGGCACGAAGGGGCCGGGTGCCACCGCACGGCCGAGTTCGTCGATGACGACGACGAGTTCCGGCAGGCCGAATCCCGAACCGCCGTGACGCTCGTCGATGTGCAGACCCAGCCAGCCGAGCTCGGCCAGCTCAGCCCAGAACGGGGGCCTGGAGTCGGCGTCCGCGTCGAGCAGGTCCCGGGCCGCACCGCGGGCCTTCTGGGCGGTCAGGAAGGACCGGGCGACATCGCCCAGTTCGCGGTGGTCGTCGGTCAGGGCAATGGGCATGAAATCTCCTGGAGGGCGTGGCACCGGCACAGTCGGGCAGCACGTCTGACGTTACCGCCTACCAACGAGTTGGCCGGGAGCCGGGCGGTTCCCTACTCCAGGGCTGCGATCAGTTCCCCGACGCTGTGGTGGGCCTCCAGCGGATGACGCAGCCTCCCCCGCCGGTTGACGGTGTAGACGTTGCGCCGGCCCTCCTTGCGCTTGATCAGATACGAGCCCCGCGTCAGATCGGCCAGAATGACCTGCACGGCCCGCTCGGTGATCCCGATCTGCAGGCCGAGCTCGCGGGCGGTCAGCGGCTCGCCGCGAGCCAGGCACAGCAACACGTGGCCGTGGTTGGTCAGAAACGTCCAGCCCCGCTCGGGGGTGTCCTCGTCATCGCTGTCCGAACCGCTCGCCGAGCGGCGTCCGGCGACCCGTCCCGCAGTTGCCATGTGCACTGTTTTACCACTGTGATCATTCGGGCTTACGGTTTCGTGAAAGCCGTCTTGCCCGTCCGGGTTACACCGCCGAGGATTTTTCCGCGGTGAACTCGCCCTGCGGCGGGCCGGGGTGCGAGGATCGGGCGCATGTCGTCACCCGCCGCCGCGCCGGACCGGACCGAGGAGACCCGCGGCGAAGTCACCTATATCCGCACCTGTGCAGACCTGCCACCGGTGGCGATCATCGACCGCCGGCCGATGGGGATCCGCGCGAAACTGGTGTTCGCGGCCATTGCCCTGCTCGGGGCGGTCGCCTGGGCGGTCATCGCGTTCGTGCGCGGGGAGAACGTCAACGCGGTGTGGTTCGTCCTAGCGGCGATCTGCACCTACGTCATCGGCTTCCGGTTCTATGCCCGGTTGATCGAGATGAAGATCGTCAAGCCCCGGGACGACCACGCCACCCCGGCCGAGATCCACGACAACGGCACCGATTACATGCCCACCGACCGGCGGGTGCTGTTCGGCCACCACTTCGCGGCGATCGCCGGGGCCGGGCCGCTCGTCGGGCCGGTGCTGGCCACCCAGATGGGCTATCTCCCGGGCACCATCTGGATTTTGGTCGGAGCCGTGCTGGCCGGCTGCGTACAGGACTACCTGGTGCTGTCCATCTCCACCCGCCGGCGGGGACGCTCGCTGGGGCAGATGGCCCGCGACGAACTCGGCACGGTCGGCGGGGCGGCGGCGATCATCGGCGTGCTGGTGATCATGGTGATCCTGCTTGCCGTCCTGGCCCTGGTCGTCGTCAACGCGCTCGCCGAGAGCCCGTGGGGTGTCTTCTCGATCGCGATGACGATCCCGATCGCGATCTTCATGGGCCTGTATCTGAGGGTGTTCCGTCCCGGCCGGGTGTCTGAGGTGTCGCTGATCGGCGTGGCGCTGCTGTTGCTGGCGGTCGTCGCCGGCGGCTGGATCGCCGAAACGGAGTGGGGCGCGCAGTGGTTCACGCTGTCGAAGGTCACCTTGTCCTGGTGCATCATCATCTACGGTCTGGCCGCGTCGGTGCTGCCGGTCTGGCTCCTGCTGGCCCCCCGCGATTACCTGTCGACGTTCATGAAGGTCGGCACCATCGCGCTGCTGGCGCTCGGGATTGTGCTGGCCCGCCCGGTCATGCAGGCCCCGGCGATCTCGCAGTTCGCCTCATCCGGCGCCGGTCCGGTGTTCGCCGGTTCGCTGTTCCCGTTCCTGTTCATCACCATCGCCTGCGGGGCGCTGTCCGGCTTCCACTCGCTGATCTCCTCCGGCACCACGCCCAAGTTGCTGGAGAAGGAAAGCCAGATGCGGGTCATCGGCTACGGCGGGATGCTCACCGAATCGTTCGTGGCGATCATGGCGCTGATCACCGCCTCCATCCTTGACCAGCACCTTTACTTCGCCATCAACGCGCCCGCGGCGGCCACCGAGGGCACCGCCGAGACCGCCGCCACCTATGTCAACGGACTGGGACTGTCCGGACCACCGGCGACCGCGCAGGAGATCACCGACGCGGCGGCCAGTGTCGAGGAGAAATCCATCGTCTCGCGCACCGGTGGGGCGCCGACGCTGGCGTTCGGGATGTCCGAGGTGCTCTCCAGCGCGTTCGGCGGTACCGCGCTCAAGGCCTTCTGGTACCACTTCGCGATCATGTTCGAGGCGCTGTTCATCCTGACCACCGTGGATGCGGGGACCCGGGTGGCCCGGTTCATGTTCTCCGACGGGCTGGCCAACCTGGGCGGTCCGCTGCACCGGCTGCGCGACCCCAGCTGGCGCGTGGGCGCGTGGGTGTCCAGCCTGATCGTCGTCGCCGGCTGGGGCAGCATCCTGCTGATGGGGGTGACCGACCCCCTCGGCGGAATCAACACCCTGTTCCCGCTGTTCGGAATTGCCAACCAACTGCTCGCCGCCATCGCGCTGACCGTGGTCACCGTCGTGGTGATCAAGAAGGGCCTGCTGCGCTGGGCATGGATTCCCGGGCTGCCGCTGGCCTGGGACTTGACGGTGACGCTCACCGCGTCCTGGCAGAAGATCTTCTCCGGCGACCCGAAGCTGGGCTACTGGACACAGCACTTCCAGTACCTGGAGGCGCGCGATGCGGGTAAGACGTCCTTCGGCGCGGCGAAGAACGCCGACCAACTCGACGCGGTCATCCGCAACACGTTCATCCAGGGCACCCTGTCGATCGTCTTCGCCCTGCTGGTGATCGTCGTCGTGGCGGCCGGGGTGATCGTGTCGGTACGCGCGGTCCGGGGCACCGGGCGGCCCGTAGCCGAGGAGAACCCCGTCCCGTCCCGGATCTTCGGCCCGGCCAGCCTGATCGCCACCGGCCCCGAACGCGAGGTGCAGAAGCAGTGGGACGAGTTATCCGTTCCGTGACGGGGCCGGCCCGCCGGATCCGGTGGTACATCGGCTCGCTGATGGGCGACAACCACTATCAGCGCTACCTGGAAAGCCGTCGGCGTACCCACCCCGGTGAGGCGGTCATGTCAGAGTCCGATTACTGGCGGATGCGCCACCGGATGACCGAGGCGGATCCGGGCGCCCGCTGCTGCTGAGCCCTGTCGAGCCCGCCGAACCCGACCCGGCACCGACGAAAGACCCGGCCCCTTGATACAGGGACCGGGCCTCTCAGAGTCATGCCGATGACCTCCGTCGAGGTCGTGGCCGTTGTGTTCCCCGAAGCGCGCGGTGCCAAACCCCCGCGTCCGCAGCGCGCGGCCGACGGGGTTACCGTCTGAAGTGATAACGCCGATACTCAGATGCGGCTGCACAGATTGGGGACCCGATGGACCTGGCCTGGTCGGAGCAGGATCTCGCATTCCGCGACGAGGTGCGGAGCTTCCTCGACGAGAAGCTCACCCCCGATCTGCGGCAGGCCGGACGGCTGATGACCAGCGTCTATGCCGACCACGAGGCGAGCATGGCCTGGCAGGCCATCCTGCACGAGCGGGGCTGGGCGGCGCCGGCGTGGCCGGTCGAGTACGGCGGCTGCGACTGGACGTTGACCCAGCACTACATCTTCAGCCGGGAGTGCGCACTGGCCGGGGCGCCGTCGCTGTCGCCGATGGGGATCAGCATGGTGGCACACGCCATCGTCGCCTTCGGCACTCCGGAGCAGAAGGCGTACTTCCTGCCCCGCATCCTGACCGGGGAGGTGTTCTTCTGCCAGGGCTACTCGGAGCCGGAATCCGGGTCCGACCTGGCGTCACTGTCGATGGCCGCCGTCCGCGACGGCGACGACCTGGTGTGCACCGGATCGAAGATCTGGACCACCCATGCCGCCGAGGCGAACTGGATCTTCGCGCTGGTCAGGACCAGTCGCACCGGCCGCAAACAGCAGGGCATCACCTTCCTGCTGATCGACATGAACAGCCCCGGTATCGAGATCCGGCCACTGGTGATGACGTCCGGGGAGGAGATCCAGACCCAGATCTTCTTCGACTCCGTCCGGGTGCCGGTATCCAACGTCATCGGTGCGATCGACGACGGCTGGACGGTGGCCAAATACCTGCTGGAGTTCGAACGCGGTGGCGGTGCGGCCGCACCGGCGCTGCAGGTGATGACCGAGCGGATCGCCGCCGAGGCCGGCGCCCTGCTCGATGACCCGGCCTTCGCCGCGAGGTTGGCCGATGTCCGGATCCGCACCGAGGTTCTGGAGATCCTCGAGTACCGGGTGCTGACGACGGTGGCCGAGGGCGGCAATCCCGGGGCGGCGTCCTCGATGCTGAAGATTCTTTCCACCGAACTGAGCCAGGCCATCACCGAACTGGCCATGGAAGCCGCCGGGCCGGCGCGTCGGGTGTACCAGCCGCACGCCGCCCGTCCGGGCGGTCCGGTGGCGGACTATCTGCCGCCGGCCGACGGTTACGTCAGCGGCCTGCCGTGGCAGGCCGTCGCTCCGCTGCGGTACTTCAACGACCGCGCCGGTTCGATCTACGCGGGCAGCAACGAGATTCAGCGCAACATCCTGGCCAAGGCGACCCTGGGCCTCTAGGCGCCGGACCCGCAATCGCTCTCACGAGCACCGACGAACCCCGAGGAGCACCGTGGACTTCCGCTTGACCAAGGAGCAGGAACTGCTGCGCGACGGTCTCGGCAGGTTTCTGGCGACCCGTTACGACCTGGAGTCCAGCCGGACCGCCGCCAAGACCGGACCGGGCTGGCGGCCCGAGATCTGGCGGTCCTTCGCCGAGGAACTGGGCATCCTGGCCGCCCCCCTGCCCGAGTCCGCCGGCGGCATCGGCGGTGGCCCCGTCGAGGTGATGGTGATCGCCGAGGAACTGGGTCGCGCCCTGGTCGTCGAGCCCTACATCGACGTCGTGGTGGTGTCCGGCGGGTTGCTGCAGAGATCGCCGTCCGCCCGCGCGGCCGAAGTGCTGACCGCCCTGGGCGAGGGCGATGCGATCGTGGCCCTCGCCGCCGGGGAGCCCGCCGACGGGGACCGCTGGGAGGAGCCCTCCACCACCGCGGTGCGCGATGGCGCGGACTGGGTGATCACCGGCGCGAAAACGGTGGTGATCGCGGCGCCGCTGGCCACCCACCTGCTGATCACCGCGCGGACCGAGGACACCACCGGCGAGAGCCCCCGGACAGCGCTGTTCCTCACCGAGTTCGACGCGGCCGATCCCCCGCCCGGGGTCGAGATGCATCCGTATCGCACGATCGACGACCGGCGGGCGGCGGACCTGGTTTTCACCGGACTTCGGGTGCCGGCCGAGTCGCTGATCGACGAGGACGCCCGGCCGTCGCTCCTGCTGGCCCACGATCAGGGTGCCGCCGCGGTGTGCGCCGAGGCGGTCGGGGCCATGCGTACCGTGCTGGCCGACACGGTGGCGTACTGCAAGCAACGCCAGCAGTTCGGACAGCCGATCGGCGGGTTCCAGGTGCTCCAGCACCGCATGGTGGACATGTACATGGAACTCGAGCAGTCGGTGGCGGCGGCCTACCTGGCGACGCTGCGACTCGACGCCGAACCGGCGGTGCGGGCCCGCGCGGTGTCGGCCGCCAAGGCGACCGTCGGCCGGGCGGCACGGTTCGTCGGCCAGAACGCGGTGCAACTGCACGGCGGCATGGGCATGACCGAGGAACTGGCCGTCGGACACTATTTCCGGCGGCTGACCGCGCTGCAGTACGAATTCGGGTCGACCGACGCCCACCGGACCCGGTACGCCCAGCTCACCCGCGGCTGATCGCGGGCCCGGCCGCTGACCGCGGTGGCCGGTAGATTGGACGGATGTTCAACAAGATTGCCGGGGCCTTGGGGCAGGCCGCATCTCAGGTCGCCGAGGCGGGCGGGTCCGTCGTGGGGATTCGCAATGGCACCGAGGAACCGCCGTTCACCGTTCAGCGCCGCGTCGATGCGGTCGAGATTCGCCGGTACGGCGCCCGGATCGCCGCCGAGACCACGATCGAGGCCGACGAGGAGTCCGCCCGCAACGAGGGCTTCCGCCGACTGGCCCGCTACATCTTCGGCGGCAACACCACGAAGGCAAAGATCGCGATGACGGCGCCGGTCGCCCAGCAGCAGAGCCAGAAGATCGCCATGACAGCGCCGGTCGCCGCCCAGCGCAACCAGACCGGGGAATGGGTCATCCGGTTCTTCATGCCCTCCGAACAGACGATGGACACCCTGCCCACTCCGAACGACGATCGGGTGCGATTGATCGAGGTACCCGCCGAAAGCGTTGCGGTGCTGCGCTTCTCAGGTGTGGCAAGCCCGGAGGCCGTGGAGGCTAAGACGGCCGAATTGCTCGCCTCGCTCCAGAAGGCCGGCATCGAGACCACCGGTGCCCCGGTGACCTGGTTCTACGATCCGCCCTGGACGCTGCCCTTCCGGCGGCGCAACGAAGTCGTCGTCGGAGTGACGGTCTGATCGACGCTAGGGGGCCGGCGGTGCCGGGACGTCCGGGAGGATGGGCGCCTCGGCTGCGGGCGGGGCCGCCGGGTCCGGCACCACGATCGGTGCGCTGCGCGGCGTCATCTCCGACAGCGGCGTGTCGGCGTCCATCGGGCGTTGGGTGAACAGCAGCAGCGCATCGCTCATGGTGACGTCCTGGGTGCGCACCGCGTGCCACAGATCACGGATGTAACCGAGCTTGCTGCCCTCGCTGGGGGCCTGGGTGGCTCCGGGCGGCAGATTATCCGGGCTGGGCAAGTGCGGAACACCCTCGACCGGGGCCGCCAACGGTGCGGCAGCAGGATCAGCGGCAGGTGCAGCGGCAGGTGCAGCGGTCTGGCCCTCCCCCGGCAGCATGGGGGCGGGGGCCACGGCGGCCAGCGGCGGCGGCGGTTCGGCGGGCGTGTTCTCGGGTTCGGCAGCGGCATGCGGGCTGACCAGCACCGCCAGCGCGATTCCGATTCCGCCTACCAGTCCACCGAGTCCGGCACGGGCCGCCCGGGCACGCATGGTCGCCGCACAGGCCATCGCGTTCTCCACTCCCGCCAGGTCCGCATCGTGCGGACGTCTCCTACAGACTGCATCTGATCATGCCCGGCTTTTGTTACAGCCGCCAGTTCGACCCTGTTACAGCTCCCACGCAGTCGACCGACGATCCCGCCGTGTCGGGCGGCGGAGAAAATTGGAGCGCCGACCCGCGCCGGGGTACAACGACACTGTCCGGACGACTCTGCCCGACGTGGGCCGCACGAAGGAGGGACAGGTGGCTTTCCAGGTCGCGAGGCTGATGCGCGCATACCCGCTCACCGCGTTCTTCGTCCTGGCCTACGCCGTCACCTGGATTTTGTGGTCACCGGTGGTGTTCGCCGGTGTCCCGGCGTTCTCCGAAACCCGCCACTTGCCATCGTGGTTCGCGCTGCCGGCCGTCGCCGTGGGCGTCACCGGGACGGCCTTCGTGATGACCGCGGTCACCGGTGGCCGCGCCGCGGTCCGCAGATTGCTGCAGCGATTGACCTGCTGGCGGGTCGGCGCCCGGTGGTATCTGGTGGCGCTGCTGACGATTCCTCTCCTGGAACTTGCCCTCACCGCCGCGGTGATGGGCCCCGACGTCCTGCGGGCACTGACGTCGGCCGCGCTGGCGCTGTACCCGGCCGCCTTCGCGGCCCACTTCGTCTTCGGACCGCTGTTCGAGGAGACCGGCTGGCGCGGTTTCGCTCTGCCACGCCTGCAGCACCGGTTCGGTCCGATGCGCGGGACCCTGCTGCTTGGCGGCCTGTGGGCGGGCTGGCACTTCTTCCTGTATGCGCCGGGCTGGATCTCCGACGGGGCCGTGGGACTGGCCGGCCTGGCTGTCTTCGTCGCGTTCACGGTGAGCGTCAGCGTGCTGTTCACCTGGCTGTCGAACAACACCGGAGCCAGCCTGCTGCTGGTGATGCTGTTGCACGGATCCGTCAACGGCACTGCGACGTGGGTCCTGATCCTGGCCGACCGCGGCGTCATCTCCTCCGACGCCGCGCAGTTCTGCGCCGGTCTGGGCGCGCTCGGCGCCGCCGCGCTGGCCGCCGGAGCTCTTGCGGTGGCAACCCGTCGGCAACTGTCCTATCCGCGCTACCGCTCCGAAGCCGAGCGTCTCGACGTGGACCAGGTAGCCGGCAGGGACTGACGGACAGGAGAATGCACCGATGCGGTTGACCTTGGGCCTGGCAGTGTCGGCAGCGGCTCTGCTGGCCGCCTTCACCCCACCACCGACGTCCGCGACACCCGGCGACGGGGTGCCGCCGGTCAGCCAGCAGGCCAGGGCCGTCGGTCTGCTCGACGTCCGATCTGTGGTGCCCGACGCGATCATCGACCTGCGCTACGCCACCGCCGACAACTTCGTCGGGGTGCCGCTCTACCCCGCCGACGCCCGCTGCCTGGTGCACGAGTCGCTGGCACCGGGGCTGGCGACCGCGGCCGGCGCACTGCGCGCCGAAGGGCTGACGCTGGTGTTCTGGGACTGCTACCGGCCGCACAGTGTGCAGGTCCGGATGTTCCAGGCGGTACCCGACCCGGCCTGGGTAGCCCCGCCCGGACCGTATTCACGCAGCCACGAGACTGGCCGCTCCGTCGACGTCACCCTGGCCCGCGACGGACGACTGCTGGACATGGGCACCGATTTCGACGATTTCAGCGCCCGGGCAACGGCTTTCGCGACCGAGGGGGTCAGCGCAGCCCAACAGGCCAACCGGGCCCGGTTACGCGAGGCGATGGCCCTGGGTGGTCTTGCCGTCTACCCGGGTGAGTGGTGGCACTTCGACGGACCCGGTGCGGGAGTGCAGCGACCCATCGTCGACGTTCCGGTCAGCTGACCACGGACTTCCTTTCCTCAGTCCTGGCAGGTAGATTGCCGCTTACCCGGGGCTGAGGGGACTCATGCGCGCCATCGGCAGATTCGCCATCGCGGCCGCACTGGTGGCCGACGCCCTGACAGGCGCTGGAATTGCGACCGTTTTGCCGTCGGCAGCAGTCGACGTCGCCGTCGATCTGACCGCCACCGCCTTGTACATGGGAGGAACCGGGCATACCCTCACCATCCCGGGCCCGGATCCACCCTCGTATATCGACCGGTACGTGGACTGGGCGTATGACAACTTCGTGGGGCCTTCGGAACTGTGTGGAGTGTCCTGCACACCGACGGCGGTCTACACGCCCGCCGAGTTCTGGCCGAACACCGGACTGGATTCGTTGACCTTCGACGAGTCGGTGGCGATCGGCTTGGTCAACCTTGAGGACTGTCTGGGCCATCGACCCTGCACGGTCACCGACCCGCCGTACACCTCCAGCGGAGTGCAGATTCTCGGCGGCCCGGACTTCACGGTGTTCGGCTACTCCGACAGCGCGACGATCGCCAGCATCGCCAAGAGCAACCTGATCGCCCATCCGCCGGCCGGGGTGGTCACCTTCGTGCTCGTCTCCAGCGGCAACCGGCCCAATGGCGGCATCCTGGAACGATTCGTCGGGGTTCACCTTCCGATTCTCGGGGTGACGTTCAACGGCGCGACCGTGACCAATTCGCCGCAGCCCACCCCGCTGACCACCGTCGACGTCGTCCACCAGTACGACCTCGTCGCGGATTTCCCCACCAACCCGCTGAATCTTCTCGCGGCCCTCAACGCGCTGATCGAATTCGCCTACGACCATCCCGAGTTCCGTACCGGGACCCCGATGCTGCAGGGGCAGTTCCAGGATTCGACGTACTACATGTTCCCCGCCGAGACCCTGCCGCTGGTCCGTCCCCTGACTGCGGTGCCCTATCTGGGCCCCCTGCTGGCGACCGTGCTGGACCCCCCGTTGCGGGTGCTCGTGGAAGCCGGTTACGACCGGACCATCAACCCGGGCGCCCCGACGCCCGCGAAGTACCTCTACTTCCCCAACCCGATCACGACGGCGGTCAACTTCCTGGTCGCGGTGCCCACCGGCTGGGACAACGGGATCGCCTACCTCACCGGCGACCCCGCCAACCGGCCCTTCCACACCACGCCGCAAGGCCCGTACGGGGTGGGCGGACCGCCGGTGAACGCCGGTGCCGTCGACCCGTACGGGCCACCGACCCCGCTGGCGACGACGGTGGCCATACCTGCGGTGCCGCCGGCGCCGAGTTCAGCCGCCAGACCGGCACCGAGTGAGGAGCTACGCAGACAACCTGCGAGTAGCAGTCTGCGTCATTCCTCACTCATGGAGCGGGGCCGGGCGGCGAGGCACCGGGCTCAGACAGTCGACCCCACCGGGGCACGGTCGGCCACGCTGAACCGCAGTGCGGCGTCCTCGACCGAACCCTTGCGCAAGCGCGCGTGGTCGGCCCAGTAGTCCATCTCGATGGTCCACGGCCCGCTGTCGCCCTGCCTGGGGAGCCCGTCGGCGGCCCGCAGGATGTAGCCGGCCTCGAAGTCGAGCATCGGGCGGGTCTGGATACCCGGGTCGTCGGCGACCGGCATGACCGTGGTGAAGCCGTGCTGATCCATGTAGCTCAGCATTCGGCAGAGGTGGTCGCAGACCAGGCCGACCTTGAGCGTCCACGATGAGTTGGTGTAGCCGAACATGAAGGCCAGATTCGGGATGCCCGAGAGCATGAAGGCCTTGTAGACCAGGCTTTCGCTGGGGTCCTTGACCTCGCCGTCCACCGAGACCTCGATACCGCCGAACAACTTCACGTTCAGCCCGGTGGCGGTGACGATGATGTCGGCGGGCAGTTCCCGGCCACTCTGCAGCAGGATGCCGGTCTTGGTGAACCGGGCGATCCGGTCGGTGACCACCGAGGCCTTGCCCTGACCGATGACGCGGAACAGGTCGGCGTCGGGCACCGCACACAGCCTCTGGTCCCACGGGTTGTAGGTGGGGCTGAAGTGCGTGGCGACGTCGAAGTCCTTGGGCAGGAACTTCACGTTGGCCGACCGGATGATGCGCTTGGCCACGCTGGGGTGACGCTGGCATAAGTTGTAGATGAACCTGCCCTTACCGATGTTGAACCGGCGGGTGGCGGCGTAGGCCACCTTCTCGGGCAGCAACTTGTTCAGGGTGTTGGCGATCGGGTCCTTACGGGGCAGCGGCATCACGTAGGACGGCGAGCGCTGCAGCATGGTGATGTGGCCTGCCGTGTCGGCCATCGCCGGGATGAGGGTGACGGCGGTGGCCCCGCTGCCGATCACAACGACGTTCTTGCCTGCGTAGTCCAGATCCTCCGGCCAGGACTGCGGGTGCACGATCGTGCCCTCGAAGTCCTCCTGCCCCTCGAAGTGCGGGGAGTAGCCGCCGGCGTAGTCGTAGTAGCCCGTGGCGCCGAACAGGAAGTCGCAGGTGACGTCCCACTGGCTGCCGTCGCGTTCGACGGTGACCGTCCACTGCGCCGTCCCGGTGTCGAACGCGGCACGAATGACCTTGTGCTGCAGGTAGATCCGGGGGGCCAGCCGATCCTCCGCGATGACCTCATGCAGATAGTCGAGAATCTCGTGGGCGTCGGCGATCGCGTTCTCGGAAGTCCACGGCTTGAACTCGTAGCCGAAGGTATGCAGGTCGGAGTCCGACCGGATGCCCGGGTAGCGGAACAGGTCCCAGGTGCCGCCGATGGCGTCCCGACTGTCGAGGATCGCGAAACTCTTGCCCGGCAACTGCGTCGTCAGGTAGTGCGCGAGCCCCAGGCCCGAGATTCCGGCACCCACGATCAGCACGTTCACGTGACCGGTGAACGCATCCTTGGGTCGGGTCTGGTTGAAGGTGGCGACGGTCATCGGGTCTCCCGGATCAATGGACGGAGCGGGGTGCAGTAAACGCTAACAATGTTATAGTTTTGCCGACAGCTGTCAAGGGAATCGACCGAAAGGCGGTGTGACTGTGACGACCGCGAGCGCGGCCCGCCGGGCGCCGGTGCAGGAACGCAGCCGCCAGACGGTGACCCGGATTCTGGATGCCGCCGCCGCCATCGCCGACGAACAGGGCGTCGACGCCGCCACCACCCGAGCCATCGCCGACCGGGCCGGGGTGTCCTACCCCTCGCTCTACCGGTTCTTCCCCGACCGCGAGGCCATCCTGGGAGAACTTCTCGAACGACAGTGCGCCGAACTGGATGCGCGCTGCGAGGAGGCCGAAGGCGCCTGGCGGGTCACCTCGGTCGCCGACCTGCTCGACAAAGAAATAGCTCTGCACGTGCACTACTACCGTCAGCACCCCAGTACCGCTCGGATCTGGATGGGCGGGCGCACCTCCCCCGCCGTCACCGGTTACGTCCGGGCCAGGATGCAGACGCTGGCCGACCGGATGTACGGAATCCTGTCGGCGGCCGGGCTCATTGCGGCCGATACGGATCCGCGCGCGATGCTGGTGGCCGTCGAGATGGCCGACCGGGTGCTGGAACTGTCCTACCGCGGCGGCGATTTCGATGAGCAGATCCTGGCCATCGGCCGGCGGGCACTCATCGCCTTCGGTCGTGACCTCTCCCCGGACCCCTCCGGGGACCCTGCCGGAAACTCCCCGCGCTCCCCCAGGTGATCTGCATGAGATCCGCGCTCGGGGTGGCTTCGACGAGTCGGCCGAACGCTGCGGAGAAACCGTCCACGATCATCTCGTGGTCGGGCACCAGTGCGGTGTCGCAGGCGATCCCGACCGTCACCTCGCCGTTGTAGCTGTAGATGGTGAAGCTCATCGGCTGATCGCCGGAGATCGGCGCCCAGCCGACCATCCCGTCGACCAGGCTGCCCGCCAGATAGACCGGCATCGGCGGACCGGGCACGTTGGTGAGGGTGCCGACGGTGCGGTTGGCGAACAGGTCCACCGACGCCTCATAGAGCCCACGACTGAACCCGGCGATGGTCTCCTGGAACCGGAAGGCGACGGCCGCTTCGTGCCCGTTCTTGATCCGGTCCATCCGTCGCTTGGCGACCTCCAGCACCTCGTGGGCGTCGGGTTCGTCGGTGGGCAGTTCCAATTGGACCAGCGCGAACTCGTTACCCAGGGTTTCGGGAAGGGTCAGATCCAGTGGTTTGAGGTTGACCGGCACCATGAAGGTCACCGATGAGCAGCGGGCCTGATGAGCCTGCAGATAATCGTGCAGACACCCGGCGACGGTGGCCACCAGCACGTCGTTGACGGTGCACTGGTTTGCCGCGGCGACCGCCTTCACCGCGGCCAGCGACAGCGGCTCCGACCAGGCCACACTCTTGGACCCGCCGGCGGTGCCGGTCCAGATCGTCACGTCGTTGCGCGTGCCCAGCAGCAGTTTGCGCAGCGTGTCCACATCGCCGGGAGCGCCGGAGAACACGTCGACGAGCCGGCCGCCACCGGGCAGCACCGAACGGACCGTGTCGGCGATACCTGCACCGGTGGCCTGCGCGGCATGGACCAGGGTGTCGGCGGCTCCCAGCGGGTTGCGCAGGGCGAAGCGGCCCAGCCGGCCGGCCTGCTGGAGCGCCAGGGGGGCATCCGACAGTCCGCTGATGACGTCGGTGGCCCGCGACACCGTGGCGCCGGCCCGCTGGGCGATACCGGCCACACCGGACCGTAACCGGCTGGCCAGCGGCTGGCCGGGCGGGTGCGGCCGGGCCGCGACCTGAGCGACGGCCGGAGCAAGGATCGGCCCGCCCTCGGGCTCGGCGTCGAACAGGCTCATCGACAGCTGCACCATCCGCATCCCGTCGGCGATGGCGTGGTGGCTGCGCAGGATCATCGCGCTGCCCTCCCGGTAGCGGCGCACCCAGATCGCCTGCCACAGCGGCCGGTCCCGGTCGAGCATCTCGGTGCGATGGGCGGCGACGAGTTCCTGCAGCGCCCGCGGGTCGTCGGGGTTCGCCAGCGACACCAGGGCGACGTGGTTGTCGAACTTGAAGTGCGGATCGGGCTCCCACCACCACTGGCCGTCGTCGTCCTGGACGGCCCGGCTGCGAAACACCGGGTAGCGACGCAGCAGTCGCTCGGTGACCACCTTCTGAACCTCGCCGAAGTCGAGCGGCTCAGCGGTCCAGATGACCGAGTCGACCACCATCAGGTTGTTCGGTCGGTCCATCTCCAGCCAGAGCGCATCCTGGATCCCGAGCCGTTGCCGCTGTTGGGTCGCCATCGGCCCATTGTCCGTGATGAGTCCGCCCGGCCATGCCGGATCGGGCCAGAGCGCCGCTCAACCGACCTCGAAGTGCTGGTAGTCGACCGGATCGCGCCACGTTCCACCCCAGGTCCAGCCGCGGTCGGTGAACGCGGCCACCGCCGCGTCGCCGGGATGCAGCAGACCGAGATCGTCCCGGGTGCGGTCGAGATAGCGGCCCGCGGTCGTGGGCTGTAGGTCACCCGCCGCGTCGAGATAGGGATTGACCAGCGGGTTGACGTCGATCGCCCGTCCATAGGCGTGTTCGGACCACCGCGCGCTCCCGGGCAGCGGCCGGCAGTTGAACGCCGAGGTGTTGTTATCGCGCATCGAGGCCTCGTCCTCGGCGCCGGGATACTGCTCGACGGTCCGCATGCGCTCGATGGGATATCGCATCCTGGCCAGGTCGGCGAAGATGGCGATCACATCGCCGACGACATCGCGATGGACCACCAGGTTTCCGCGACGGATGACGCCGTCGTAGCCGAGGTGGTCCACCTCGACCCGGCGCAGGTCGGCCGGTGGGACCGGGCACTCCGGACGCCAGCTGGCACCGAGATCCGCGGCGGTGACGGGGTGGACGACGGCCGGCCGGGAATGGGGCGTTGCCGGCACCGCCTTCGGTGCCGAAACCGACGGCGCCGGCGCGGGCGTCGGGGCGATCGGCGCATCCTGTACGGCGGTTGACACCCCAGTGGCGCATCCTGCCATCAGGGTGGCCGCCATCAGCACCACGACCCGCGCCACCATGCCCTCGATCCCATCACAACGGGCTGTCGCAAGGCGGCACGCCACGGCCTGCCGGGACATAGATTGGCAGATCGTGAGGTCGCACCGTATCCGGGCGGTGGCAGCGCTGCTGTCCGCGCTGACGATGACCGGTTTCGCGCCGGGTTCCCTCCCGCGCGCCGCCGCGCTGCCGGGCGACCAGATGGTGTTCATGGTGCTGTCCGCCGGCGGCATGGCGCCCTCGGTCGTCTACGCCATGCAGTCACCGTCGCTGGCGATCTACGGTGACGGCCGGGTGCTGACCACCGTTCCCGGCCCCGCACTGCAGCCTGTGCCCGCACGCTACGAACTCGCCCGGATCGAGCCGGATACCGTGCGGCAGTTCATCGCCGAGGCCCGGTCCGGCGGACTGCTCGACGGCAACACCGACTTCGGCGCCCCGCGGATGACCGACCTGCCCACCACGACGGTGCTGGTGCACGGCGACGGCGAACCGGCGCAGGTGCGGGTGTACGCCCTCGACCGGCAATTCGAGGCCGGGCTCACCCCGGCCCAGCGCGATGCCCGTGACCGGCTGCGCAGCCTCATCGAGAAGGCCTCCGGGTTGCCCGCCGGGGCCGTCCGGCAGCCCTACTCCCCCGACCGGGTGGCGGTCTACGAGCCGCTGCCGGGCCGCCACGAGGACCCCGGTTCCGTGGTGTGGCCGGGCCCGCCGCCGCCGGACTTCCTGGCCCCGTCCGCGAACCGCCGCTTCCTCTCCTGCGGCGAACTCACCGGCACCGCGGCCGTCACGGTCTACCGGGCCGCGCTGGAAAACCCCGGGGCCGGCTGGCTCGTCGAGGGCACCACCCGCGTTCTGGCGGTCAACCCGCTGCCGTGGAAGGGGTGCGGATGAGCGGTCGGCCGAACATCCTGATCGTGCTCACCGACGAGGAACGTGAGCGGGTGTGGTTTCCCGACCATGTGCGGTTCCCGCACCGCGAGCGACTGGCCGCGCGCGGGATGCGGTTCACCAACCACCACGTTCACACCTTTCCGTGCACCCCGAGTCGGGCGACGATCCTCACCGGCCGGCACGCCACCCAAACCGGGATGTTCGACAACGTCAACTTCAGCTGGCAGCGACCACTGAATCCCGCCATTCCCACACTCGGCCGGCTGTTGTCGACCGCGGGCTACCGCTGCGGGTATCTCGGAAAGTGGCATCTCGGCGGCGAATCCCGGCGAAACGGCCTTCTGCCGTACGGCTTCACCGACTGGCGAGCCCCCGACACCCACGGCACCCCGTACCTGGGCCACTTCATCGACGGCCGAACCGCCGAGCAGGCCGCGCGCTGGATCAGCCGCCATGCGGCCGACGATCGGCCCTGGCTGCTGGTCTGCTCATTCGTCAACCCGCATGACATCATGCTGTACCCGCGCTTCCGCAAACCGCGGGTTACCGACCACGGGGCACAACTCCCACCGAACTTCGGCGACACCCTGCTGACCAAACCCGTCACCCAGCGCTACTGGAAGGTGACCTGCGACATCACCGGGGGCACCGTCCGCGACGACCATGCCTGGCGCAGGCTGATCAACGCCTACATCGACTTGACCATCGAGGTGGACCGGCACATCGGGACCGTCCTGTCCGCGCTGACGTCCTCGGGGGCGGAGTCCAACACCCTGGTGCTGAGCACCTCCGACCACGGTGACCTCGCCGGGGCGCACGGCCTGCGCCAAAAGGCCGCGAACCTCTATCGGGAGAACGCCCAGGTGCCGCTGACCATGGCCTGGCCCGGGACCATCCCTGCCGCATCGACGACGCGGCGACTCTCCGGTGCGGTGGATCTGCTGCCCACCCTGCTGTCCGTCGCCGGTGCGCGCCCAACGGAGGACCTACCCGGGCGCGATCTGAGCCCGCTGTGGTCGGATCCGGACCGGGCCGTGCGCGACAGTGTGCTCATCACCAGCGACGCCTACTCCAGCATGGGGGCGGCCGGACCGCACCGGGGCTTCCTCCGCGGCATCATCACCGAAACCCATAAGTACGGGCGCTATTTCAGACCGGGTGACCAACACCTCGGCCGGGCGGCAGCCGACCTCGAACTCTACGACCGCACCGCGGACCCCACCGAGATGCGCAACCTCGCGTACCCAGGCTTGAACGGCTCTTCGAAGTCGAGCGGACCCGAGGCCGGTCCGCTGATCGAGGATCTGGACCGTCGACTCGACGACCTCATCGCCGCGGAACTCGGGGCCGACGACGTCACTCTGCCGCCGCCGGAGACCAGGCTCAGCTCGCTCGGCCGACTGTGGCGGTGGCGTGCCCGCCGTGACAACGTCGCCGCGCCGACCTGATACGGGTCAGCAGCTCAGGCCAGCATCGGGTCGATGAGCGAACGCGGGACCAGCACCTGCATGGCGCCGGCCGCCTCGGGCAGGAGCGTGCCCCGGCTGAAGAAGAAGATCACCCCGTCATTGGTGACGGCGAAGTTCTGGTAGTTCGCCGGATCCAGGCCGGCCTCGGGTGAGATCGGAACAGGCTGCCCCGCTTGGGCATTCACATCGTTCTGGACCGTGCGGAACACCACCGGGAGCGGGTCGGCGGTCGGCTGCCACAGCGTCTCCCAGGTGATCGGCTTGCGGTAGGTCTGATCCCAGTTGAACGATTTGTAGGAAATCTGGGGGTGCGCGGCGCCGACGTTCTGGTAGGTCGTCAGCACCATTCCGGTGGTTCCGCGCGGCGGAATCGCCGATCCGTACTTGGTCGCCGTAATGCTCAACGCGTAGGGCGACGTCCGCGCGGCGGAACCGCGCGCGATGTTGAGGAAGTCGTCCCGCGTCTTCGAGATGTAATCGGCGACCGATTTCAGGTCCGGGTACGCGGTCGGAAAGCTGATGTCGACGGTGTAACCGGGATCGGTCAGGGCGATCTTGCACACCCCGCTGGTCTCGATGCCCTTCAGTTCGGTGCAGTAGTTCTTGGGCGCCGCGCCAGCGCCCGCGGGGAGTCCCAGACCGGCGGTCAGCGCGATCATCGCCGCTGCCGCGAAACGTGTGATGACCATGCTGAGTGGTCGCTCCTTCCGGAATGCATCGCGAAGCCCGGCGAAACACCTGCGCCGGACGACCAGGAACCGGCGCCGAAGCTACACCAGGTCAGCGGCGGCCCAAAAATCCGCCGCTGCCCGTGGAAGCGGTGCTAGTTGCTCAGGAACAAGTAGTACAGGCCGTCGTCGCCCTGCTCGCAGGCCCACTGGGTATAGGCGCCGTCGTTCTCGGCAATCTGAACGTGCGGCCCGTCGGCCTGGCAGGCAGCCAGGGTCGAGTAGCTGCCCTCGACCTGGATCACGTCGGCGCTGGCGACGCCCGTGCCCAGCGCCAGGAGACCTGCAACCACGCCACCGGCCATCAGGGCCGC
>JAKOYE010000196.1 GCA_029780675.1 Actinomycetes bacterium | reverse complement strand
CGGAGACATGGCAAGTACCACTGGCGCGACAGCGGTTGCTGAACGCCCGACGGATGCACTGTGGCTGGCGGCGCTGCCGCGTATCACGAGCACGGTCGATCGCCTGCCCGTCGTGACCCGCTCCCAGGCGGAGGCCGCTGAAGGCGCGGTGTCGGGTCTGCCCGGTGCGGTCACCGACATGGCGGTGAGCGCCGACGGTCGATCGCTGGTTCTCGCCCTCTACGGCGATGACATGGTCTGTGCCGTCGACACCGGCACCCTCACCGTCACCGGTGCGGTGGCGCAGGTGGCCGAACCGTACGCGCTGACCGTCGCCGATCGTGCCTATGTCACGTCCGCGGCGAACGTCGGCGACAGCCTGGTCGCCGTCGACCTCGACTTCAGCGTGGCGTTGGCCGAGCGGGCGATGAACACTTCTGCGCGCGGTCTGGCCGCCGCGCCGGCCGGCGATGTGGTCTACGTCGCCCGCTGCGGTGATGACGTCGCCGACATCGTCTCCGTCGAGGTCGTCAGCGGCCGCATGTCCGTGATCCCGGTCGCCCGCGGAGCGGGCGTCACGGTGGACGTGGTCCGGCTCAGCGCCGACGGCAAGCGCCTGTACGCGACACTGCGCACCGACGCCGGATCTGCCCTGGCGGTGGTCGACACCCGGTCCCGCAAGGTCGTGCAGACCATCGCGGTCGACGGATCCATCGGCGACATCGCGGTCCACCGCGACGGCCGCAGAATCTTCGCCACCTGCTGGGATGACGAGGTCGGCGGCGTGATCACGGTGATCGACGCCGGTGCCGGCCGCGTGGTCGACACCTTGGCGGTCAGCGGACTGCCCACCCAGGTCGTACTCACCGGCACCCGGGCCTATGTCCTGCACGGCGACCGCATCTCGGTGTTCGATACCGCGACGTGCGGGTTCGTCGAGAACATCGAGATCGGATGGCCCGCGTCCTGCCTGGCCGTCAACCCCGCCGGCACCCGGCTCTACATCGCCGACTTCGACGGCTCCGTGGTGGCCCGCGCGGTCAGCGCCGCCGGTCCGCGACTGCGCGCCGCGTCCTGATCGTCGCCCCGGGGTCATGCTTCCCGGGTCGATGCCGCATCAGTGTTGGGTGCAATCCAGCGAGACGGTGATGCTCTGGCTCGTCACGACGGGGACGAGGAACGTGCCGTCCCGGCTGCCCAGGCCGGGTCCCACGTAGGGCACCCACTGGGTCATCGTCTGCGGGTTCCGCACGCTGGTCACAATGCATTTCGAGAGAGGCCCCGTGCCCATCTTGTCCAGGGTGACGGTGTAGCCCTGTCGCCGGAGATCGGCGATCGTGTCCTGGGCGGACTCGTCGGCCGACGCGATCGCCGCCGGTGCGGCCAGAACTGCCACCACCGCAGCCATGGCGGCCGTCGTGGCCGTCGTCAGCCTGCTGGTCATCGGGGCTCCCGTCGTTGCTGAGGTCGATCATTCCCTAGATCGCCGTGCGCGGCGCCGCCGTTGCAGTCGTCCTGGTCTGTGCACGCAACCGATACCATCTCAGCACGGCACGCAGGCGAGTGAAGGTGGCCCCGGATGCACAGCACGATGCAGAACTCCCCTCTCACGGTCGCAGAGCTTCTGCGGTACGCGGTCGACGTCCACGGCGACCGCACGGTGAGCACCGCCACCGGCGACGGCTTCCGGCACGCCACCTACCGCGAGGTCGGCAAGCAGGCCGCCCGGCTGGCCAACGCGCTGCGCCGCCTCGGCATCGACGGCGACCAGCGGGTTGCCACCTTCATGTGGAACAACCAGGAGCATTTCGAGGCCTACGTCGCCGTGCCGTCGATGGGGGCGGTGCTCCACACACTGAACATCCGGCTGTTCCCCGAACAGATCGAGTTCGTCGCCTACGAGGCCGAGGACCAGGTGGTGATCGCCGACCTCTCGCTGGCGCCGGTCCTGGCCCCGGTGCTGCACCGGATGGAGACCGTGCACACCGTGATCGCAGTGGGCGACGGCGATCTCGCCCCGTTCCAGGCCTCGGGCAAGAAGGTGCTGCGCTACCACGAGATCACCGCCGCTGAATCGGATGAGTTCGACTGGCCTGAGGTCGACGAAAACTCCGCTGCCGCAATGTGTTACACGAGCGGCACTACCGGTCACCCCAAAGGTGTGGTCTACAGCCACCGGTCCAGCTATCTGCACTCGACGGCCGTCTGCGGCGGTAACGGGATGGGGCTGAGCTTTGCCGACAAGGCTTTTCCGATCGTGCCGATGTTTCACGCCAACGCCTGGGGGCTGCCCTATGCGGCTCTGATGGCCGGTGCGGACATCGTCCTGCCGGACCGGTTCATGGACGCCAAGTCGCTGGTGAACCTGATCGAGACGCAGCGTCCGACGGTCGCCGGTGCGGTGCCGACCATCTGGAATGACGTGATGCACTTCCTGGAACGCGAGCCCGGACATGACATCTCGTCGCTGCGACTGGTGGCCTGCGGTGGGTCGGCCGTGCCGGTGTCGCTGATGCGCACCTTCGAGGCGAAGTTCGGGGTGCAGATCCGGCAGCTGTGGGGCATGACCGAGACCTCGCCGATGGCCACGCTGGCCTGGCCGGCGCCGGGCACGCCGCCGGAGAAGGAATGGGAGATCCGCGCGACCCAGGGCCGCCCGATGTGCGGTGTCCGGGCCCGCATCGTCGACGACGAGGGCGCGGTGCTGCCCAATGACGGCGTCGCCGTGGGTGAACTCGAGGTGAGCGGGCCGTGGATCACCGGCTCCTACTACCGCAACACCGACCCGTCGAAGTTCGCCTCGGGGTGGCTGCGCACCGGCGACGTCGGCCGGATCGACGCGCAGGGGTACATCACCCTGACCGACCGGGCCAAGGACGTGATCAAGTCCGGCGGCGAGTGGATCTCCTCGGTGGAGTTGGAGAACCAGTTGATCGCCCACCCGCAGGTGCGGGAGGCAGCGGTGGTCGGGGTGCCCGACGAGCGTTGGCAGGAGCGGCCGTTGGCCGCCGTGGTCCTGCAGGACGGTGTCGAACTGAGCGCCGCGGAACTGCGGGAGTATCTGTCCGACAAGGTGGTTCGGTGGTGGCTGCCGGAGCGCTGGACATTCGTCGGGGAGATCCCGCGTACCAGCGTCGGCAAGTACGACAAGAAGACCATCCGGGCCCGCTACGCCGAGGGCGCCTACGAGGTGCACACCCTGTAACCACGCCCCAACTCCACCCACCCAGCGCGAGCAGACGCAAACTCGCACGTTTCGGGCCTCCGCAGTGCGAGTTTGCGTCTGCTCGCGGGGAGGGGGACGGGCGGTGACGCCTGGCGATGAGGGCTAGTGTGTCCGCTATGGCCGCTCGGGTGGTGCAGTGGGCCACCGGTTCGGTCGGGGTGGCGGCGATCAAGGCAATTCTTGAGCATCCCGACCTTGAGTTGGCCGGTTGCTGGGTGCACTCGAAAGACAAGGCCGGCAAGGATGTCGGCGAGATCGTCGGCATCCCGCCGATCGGCGTACGCGCCACCAGCAGCCGCGACGAGATCCTCGCCATGGATGCCGACGCCGTCGTCTACGCCCCACTGCTGCCCAACGCCGACGACGTCGCCGCCCTGCTGCGCGCTGGGAAGAACGTCGTCACCCCGGTCGGGTGGTTCTACCCCGGGGAGGCTGAAGCCGCGCCGTTGCGCGCTGCCGCACTGGCCGGAAACGCCACCTTGCACGGCACCGGCATCGGGCCTGGCGGCGCCACCGAACTGTTCCCGCTGCTGCTGTCGGTGATGTCCACCGGCATCACCCACGTACGGGCCGAGGAGTTCTCCGACCTGCGGACCTACGGTGCACCCGACGTGCTGCGTCACGTGATGGGGTTCGGTGGACCACCCGAGAAGGCGTTGCACGGGCCGATGCAGAAGTTGCTCAACGGGGGCTTCTTCCAAGCCGTCCGGCTGATCGTCGACCGCCTCGGCTTCGCGGCCGAGCCGATGATCCGGACCAGCCAGCAGGTGGCGCTGGCGACGGCCCCGATCGACTCGCCCATCGGGGTGATCCAGCCCGGCGAAGTGGCCGGCCGGCGGTTCTGCTGGGACGCCGTGGTGACCAACGTCGTCGTGGTGCGCATCGCGGTCAACTGGCTGATGGGCGAGGAGAACCTGCGTCCCGCGTGGTCGTTCGGCCCGGCCGGGGAACGGTACGAGATCGAGGTGCGCGGGAATCCGAACACCTTCGTCACCGTCAAGGGCTGGCAGCCGGAAACCGTCGAGGAGGGGCTGGCCGGCAATCCTGGCGTGGTGGCCACGGCCGCGCACTGCGTGAACTCCATCCCAGCCGTCTGCGCCGCCGCCCCCGGTATCAAGGGTTTCTTCGACCTGCCGCCGCTCACCGGGCGGGCGGCGGCGATGTTCGCCCGCCCGTAACATCGGCTGTCATGGCGCAACCGATCGTCGTCGAACAGTCCAGGGCCATACCGGTTTCACCGGAGGACGCCTACGCCCGAACGCTCCCGATGTCGCTGCCGACCCTGTTCCGGCGTTGGTACGGGCCGATCCCACCGATCAAGGGCGTGCGCGACCAGAGCGGTGACTGGCAGTCCGCCGGCGCCAGTCGCACCATCCTGTTGACCGGGGGTGGCACCATGCGCGAAACCCTGACCGCGGTCGACCCGCCGCGTTCCTTCACCTACACGATCAGCGGTATCACCGGTCCGATGGCGTCACTGATCGGCCACGTCGAGGGTGCTTGGATGTTCACCCCCAAGGGCACCGGCACGAACGTGACATGGCGTTGGACGCTGCACCGCAAATCGGCGCTGACGGCGCCCGCACTTGCGGCGTTCGCCCGACTGTGGCGCGGCTATGCGCGGCAGTCGCTGGAATCGCTTTCCGACTACCTCGTCGGCTGAACCGTGTGCCGGCTTTTCGGGCTGCACGCCGGTCGCCGCGCGGTCGCCGCGACGTTCTGGCTCCTCGATGCGCCGGACAGCCTCGCCGCCCAGAGCCGACGTAACCCGGACGGCACCGGTGTGGGTGCCTTCGACGCGGGCGGTCGGCCGGAGCTGCGCAAGCAACCGATGGCGGCGTGGGATGACCGCGCGTTCGCCACCGAGGCTCACGAGATGACCGGGACGACGTTCCTCGCGCACGTCCGGTACGCGACGACCGGCGTCCTGGACGTGGCCAACACCCACCCGTTCCTGCAGGACCGCCGGATGTTCGCGCACAACGGTGTGGTGGAAGGGCTGGATCTGCTCGATGACCGGCTGAAGGCCGAGGGGGTTTCCGAACTCGTTGGCGGACAGACCGATTCGGAACGGATCGTCGCCTTGATCACCGCCGCCGCGCGACGCAACGGGGGTGACGTCACCGCGGCGATCCGGGAGGCGGTCGGCTGGGTGGCGGACAACGTACCGGTGTACGCCCTCAACATCCTGCTGAGCACCGCCACCGACCTCTGGGCGCTGCGCTACCCGGAATCCCACGAGTTGTATCTTCTGGACCGTCCCCGGGACGGGGCCCTGGAAATGCGCACCCGCCGGATCCGCGCACATTCTGAACACCTCGCAGAGATACCGTCGGTGGTCGTGGCCAGCGAGCCGATGGACGACGATCCGGCGTGGCGGCTGCTGGATCCCGGGGAACTGGTGCACGTCGACGCCGATCTGAACATCACCCGCCGACTGGAATTCCCCGACCCGCCGAAGCATCTGCTTCGCCACGAGGACCTGGCCCCGCAGGCGCAGGCGGCCCAACACTCCCAGCGCCAGTTCATCCGCCGTTGATCTCCCGGGCCCGGATGGCGAGCAGCAACTGGGCGCGGGTGTCGGCGGATTCCAGGCTGCAGCCGAGCAGTTCGGTGATGCGGCCCAACCTGTTTCGCATCGTGTGGCGATGCACCCCCAGCGCCGCTGCGGCGTTCTCCAGGTGACCGTTGTTCTGCAGGAATTCGGTCAACGTGGGCACCAGATCATGGCCCTCCAACGGCCGCAGCACGTCGCAGAGCACGGTGAGCTCGTCAGGTGTGCGGTCGCCCAGGATCGCCTCGAAGACACCGAGTTCGTCGTAGTGGCGTACCGGCTCACCCGACGGTGCCCGCGCGGCGTTCCGGGCCTGGCTCGTCATCAGCCCGACGTCGGCGAGGTGCCCCGGACCGCTGATCCCTCCGACGACCGGCAGCCCCAGCCGGGTCCGCAACTCGTCCACCAGGAGCGGAATCCGGTCCATCTCGGTGGCCGGGATCACGACGACGATGTCCTCCCGCGACGAGGACATCAGGAACGGTGCCGCATCACGATGCAGCACCTGTTGGATCTGCGACTCAGCCGCCAGAGCCGGACCCACACCGGCCAGCACGACGGCCAGTACGTCCGCCTCCGGTTCGAACCCGAAGTAACGGAGCACCGTGGGTTCGGCCGGTCCTGGCCGGGAGATCAGCGCCTGCGTCACGGCGGTGCGCAGCCGTTGCTCGGCGTCGAGCACCCGGCTGGGTTTCTCGAGTTCGATACTGATCAACGACACGGCGTGCGCCACCAGCAGACGCTCGGGATTCGACAACGGCCACTCGGAGCGGACGGCCAGGAAGCCCCGGGCGACGGAAGCTGCGCGCAGCGCCTGCAGCGTGCAGTAGCCCTCGCCGTCGGCGACCACCCGGCTTGCGGGCTCCGCCCGGCCTCGTTTGGCCCCGATCAGTCCGGCGGCCAGTCCGGCGACCCGATCGGTGTCCGGTCCTGCACCGGCGAGCAGGCGGCCGTCGGTGGACAACGCGATCGTCGTCGCGCCCAGCGCCTTGCTCAGCGCGTCGACAAGGGCGGGGATCCCGCCCCGCAGGGTCTCCCGGGCCAACCGCTGCTGCAGTTCGACGGTGTGCTGAACGGACCTCAGTTGATCGGCGTTGATCGCGTCGATGACGGCCCTGGTGATGGCGATGAACGGGGTCGAGGCCGGCACCCGCAGCACCGGCAGACCGAGTGCATCGGCGGCGGCGAGGATTCCGTCGGGCACCTGCCGGAAACTGGTGCCGGTATCGAAGGCGAGGGCGGCCGCCTCGGCGGCCACCAGGCGGGACACGTATTCGGACTGCGCCGCTTTCGTCTTGCCGACGTTGATGCCGGTCGTCATCACCAGTTCGCCACCGGACAGATAGGGGACCGGGTCGGCGAGTTCAATCGCGTGTGCCCACAGGATGTTCCGATCGGTGTGCTGGGCGCCCGCCACCACTGTGAGTCCGAGGTCGGTCTGACGGGCCAACCAGTCGACGGTGACCACTATCCGGACCGGCAGGTGCTCTGGTAGGCGGCGGTGTCGATCACCTGCAGGGCGGCGCCGGGTTCGGCCAGGGCCGTCAATGCGGTGCTGGTGAACCGGATCATCATTTCCCTGGTCGCGCCGGCGATCGTAACGGTGCCCGTCATCAATCGGCGTCCTCTTTCATCGCCGGTGGGGCCAGACGGTAGGTGACGGGCGTGGCGGAGAGATCCACCGGGTTGGCAACCTGCGGAGTCGAGGTGCCCGGGACCGGCACGATCGGGTGCAGGCCGAGGCGGTCGGCGAATGCGAACGCCTCGGCCAGGTCATTGATCGGGCCGGCCGGCACGCCGGCTTCGGTCAGAACCTCGTGCCAGTGGTCTGCGCCACGGGTCAGAAATACCCGACCGAGGATGTCGCACAACGCATCACGGTTGGCTACCCGGTCTGCGTTGGAGCCGAACCGGCGGTCGCCGAGGATTTCCCGAACACCAAGCCGGTCGGCGATCGCCGCGAACTGTTTGTCGTTGCCGACCGCCACCGCGATCGGGCGGTCGGCGGTCTCGAATGTCTCGTACGGCGTGATGCTGGGATGCCGGTTGCCCATGATGCCCGGCACCACGCCGGCCCCCAGGTAGCCGGAGGCTTGATTGACCATCGACGACAGCAGCGAGGACAGCAGGTTGGTGTCGACCCGTTGGCCCTCGCCGGTGCGGTCACGATGATGCAGGGCGGCCAGGATCCCGGACAGCGCGTGCAACCCGGTCAGGACGTCCACCAGTGCCACCCCCACCTTCGTGGGCGCACCCGGGGCGGGTCCGGTGACGCTCATCAGGCCGCCCACGGCCTGCACCAGCAGGTCGTAGCCGGGCAGGGCTGCACCCCCGTCGCGCCCGAAACCCGTAATGGAGCAGTAGATGACATCGGGCCGGATCTGGCGCAGGTCGTCGTAGCCCAGGCCCAACCGCTCCATGGTGCCGGGCCGGAAGTTCTCCACCACGATGTCCGCGCCTGCGGCGAGTTCGCGTGCTCTGTCCACTCCGGCCGGCGTGGACAGGTCCACCGTCACCGAGCGCTTGTTGCGGTTGATGGCGTTGAAATACGTTGCGACACCTGCGGAGTCGTACGGCGGCCCCCAGGCTCGGGTGTCGTCGCCGACACTGGGGCGTTCCACCTTGATCACCTCGGCGCCGTAGTCGCCCAGCAGCATGGTGGCGTACGGACCGGCCAAAACCCGGCTGAAGTCGAGGACGACGATGCCGTCGAGGGCGCCCCGGCTCATACGCCTGCTGACCCGCCGCGCAGATACACCGTCGTCGTGTGGGTGAAGAACTCCCGTGCCGCGGTGCCCTGCTCCTTGGGGCCCAGACCGCTCTTCTTGGCCCCGCCGAACGGTACGTGCGGGTCCGCGCCCGCGGACTCGGAATTGACGTGCAGGACCCCCACGTCGATGGTCTCCATCGCCTGCATCACCCGGGTCAGATCCTGGGTGAAGACCGCCGCGCTCAAGCCGAAGTCGCTGTCGTTGGCGAGGGCGAACGCGTCGTCGGCGTCGGTGGCCCGGCGCACCGCCAGCACCGGGCCGAACAGTTCCTCGGTCCAGACATCGGCAGGCCCGTCGAGTTCTACGACGGTGGGCGCGACGAAGTAACCCTGTGCCAGTGGGCCGTCGCTGTAGGCCCCGCCACCGGCCAGCACGGACACCCCCTGAGATTTCGCCGTGTCGATCCCGGCGACGATGGAGGTCTGCGCTGAACCGGTGATGACCGGTCCCATCTGGGTGCGGTCGTCGCAGGGGTCGCCCACCACCAAGGCTTCGGAGCGCGCCACCAGGGCGGCCACGAACCTGTCGGCGATACCGTCGGTGAGGATCAATCGCGATGTCGCGGTGCACTTCTGGCCGGTGCTGCGGAAGGCGCCCAGCATCACCTGCTCGAGAGCCAGGTCGAAGTCGGCATCATCGAGCACCACGGCGGCGTTCTTACCGCCCATCTCGGCCTGAACCGGCACCCCACGGGCGGCCGCGGCGGCGGCGATCCGCCTGCCCACCCCGGTGCTGCCGGTGAAGGTGATCGCCGCGACGCCGTCATGGCGCAGGAGGGCGTCGCCGACTTCGGAGTTCCCGATCACCAGGTTCAGCACCCCTGACGGCAGGCCGGCCTGAGTGAGTGCCTGGGCCAGTCGCATCGCCAGCAGGGGAACCGAACTGGCAGGTTTCCACACCACGGTGTTGCCGTAGACCAGAGCCGGGACGATCTTCCAGGCCGGAATGGCGATCGGGAAGTTGAACGGGGTGATCACCGCCACGACGCCCACCGGTCTGCGGGTGACGAGGATCTGCTCACCGGCGCGCGGGGAGGCGAAGATCTCCCCGCTGACCCGGTCGCCCTCGGCGGCGTAGTAGCGCAGGATCTGTGCGGCCCGGCGGACCTCCCCGACACCTTCGAGTCGGGTCTTGCCCTCCTCGACCGCCAGTTCCAGGCCCCACTGCTCGGCGTTGAGGTCGACGACCGCGGCGGCGGCGGCCAGTACCGCGCCGCGGGAGTGGATGGGAGTGGCCGACCAACCCGGTAACGCCCGGGATGCCGCGTCAACCGCGTCATCGACGTCGGAGCAGGTCGCCGAGTTACCCTCGGCGACAACCTCGTTCGGGCGGGTGGGGTTGACGCTGCGTACCCGCTGCCCGTGGCCGCAGCGCCATTCTCCGGCGACCAGGTGGACGATGCTTGCGGTCATCACCGGAAGGCGGCGTGGCCGGTGAGCGCCTTGCCGATGGAGAGCAGGTGCATTTCCGAGGTGCCCTCGTAGGTGAGTACCGATTCGAGGTTGTTGGCGTGGCGCAGTGGGGAGTACTCCAGGGTGATTCCGCTGCCGCCGAGCAGGGTTCGGCATTCCCGGGCGATGGCCAGTGCCTCCCGGACGTTGTTGAGCTTGCCCAGGCTGACCTGCTCGGGGCGCACCCCCTGGGCGTCCTTGATCCGGCCCAGGTGGATGGCCAGCAGCACACCCTTGCCCAGTTCCAGGGTCATGTTGGCCAGCTTCTCCTGGGACAGCTGGAAACTGGATAGCGGGCGGTCGAACACGTCGCGGTTCTGGGTGTAGGCGATGGTGGTCTCCAACGCGTCGCGGGCGGCGCCCATCGCCCCGAACACGATCCCGAACCGGGCCTCGTTCAGGCAGGACAGCGGTGCACCCAACCCGCGGGCCTCGGGCAGTTGCGCGGAGGCGGGCAGGCGGACATTGTCGAGCACCAGCTCGGAGGTCACCGAGGCCCGCAGCGACAGCTTCTTGTGGATGACGTTGGCGGAGAATCCGGGGGTGTCGGTGGGCACCAGGAAGCCGCGGATACCGTCGTCGGTCTGGGCCCAGACGGTCGCGACGTCGGCGAGATTGCCGTTGGTGATCCACATCTTGGTGCCGTTGAGCACCCAGTCGGATCCATCGCGGCGGGCCCGGGTGCGCATCCCGGCCGGGTTGGATCCGAAGTCGGCCTCGGTCAGGCCGAAGCAGCCGATCGCCTCTCCGGCGGCCAGTCGCGGCAGCCACTGTTGCTTCTGCTCCTCCGAGCCGTAGCGGTAGATGGAGAACATCGACAGCGAACCCTGTACCGAGACGAAGCTGCGGAAGCCGCTGTCGCCGGCCTCCAGTTCCATACAGGCCAGCCCGTAGGAGACGGCGTTGGTGCCCGCGCAGCCGTACCCCTCAAGGTGCATGCCCATCACGCCGAGTTCGCCGAACTCTTTGGCGAGTTCCCTGGGCAGGCTGCCGGATTCGAACCAGTCCCCGACATGGGGCTTGAGCCGGGTGTCGACGAACTTGCGAACCGTCGCGGCGATATCGCGCTCGTCCTCATCGAGGAGGCGGTCGATATCGAACAACTCCAGGGGGGAGTACGTGTCCTTCTTGGGGGCGGGGGCGGTGACGGTCATGACAGATCCTTTCGTGGGGGCTCAGAGCACAGCGAAGGCGTCGGCGAGAACGCCGATAGCCTCGTCGAGCAGTTCGTCGGTGATGGTCAGCGGCGGCAGGAAGCGCAGCACATTGCCGAAGGTGCCGGCACTCAGCGTCAATACGCCGTGGTCGTGGCAGTACCGGGTCACGGCGGCGACGGCCTCGGGGTTGGGGTCGGTGCTGCCGGGCCGGACCAGTTCGGCGGCGATCATCGCGCCGCGTCCGCGGATCTCGCCGATGACCGAATTCATCCCCCGGTCGCTTCGCTCCTGCCCGCCGGCCGTGGCGAGGACACGCAGCCCTGCGGTGAGCCGTTCGCCGATCTGACGTGCCCGGTTCAGGAGGTCGTTGTTCTCGATCTCCTCGATGGAGCCCAGCGCTGCAGCGCAGGCGGCCGGGTTGCCGCTGTAGGTGCCGCCGATGCCGCCCGGGGGAGCGGCGTCCATGACATCGGCGCGGCCGGTCACGGCGGCCAACGGCATTCCGCCGGCGAGTCCCTTGGCGGTGATGATCACGTCCGGTACCAGACCCTCGTGCTCGCTGGCGAACCACGTTCCGGTGCGCGCGATTCCGGCCTGCACCTCGTCGGCGACGAACAGGATTCCGCGCTCGCGGCAGAAGTCGGCTACCGCGGGCAGGAACCCCTCTGCGGGAACGATGAACCCGCCCTCGCCCTGAATCGGTTCCACGATCACCGCGGCCACCATGTCGGCGCCGATCTGGCTGTCGACGAGCTGGGCGAACTGCGTCATCGCCTCCTGCGCGCAGTGTTCTGGTCCCGATGGCCAGCGATATGGATAGGCCATCGGCGCCCGGTAGACCTCCGGGGCGAACGGACCGAAGCCGTGCTTGTAGGGCTTGGCCTTGCCGGTCATGGTCATCGTCAGCAGCGAACGGCCGTGGAAGGCGTGGTCGAACACCACGATCGCGGGCCGCCCGGTGGCTGCACGGGCGTACTTGACCGCGTTCTCCACGGCCTCGGCTCCGGTGTTGAACAGCGCGGTGCGCTTCGCATGGCGGCCGGGTGTGAGCCGGTTGAGGGCCTCGGCCACCTCGATGTAGGGCTCGTACGGGGTGGCCAGGAAGCAGGTGTGGGTGTAGCGGGTGAGTTGGTCGGCCGCCCGGGCGACCACCCGCGGCGCGGCATTGCCGACGGTCGTCACGGCGATTCCGCTGCCCATGTCGATGAAGGAGTTGCCGTCCACGTCGACCACCACGCCGCCGCCGGCAGCGGCGACGTACACCCCGGCGGCGCTGGAAAGCCCGGCCGGGAGGGCTACGGCCCGACGCCGCGCCAACTCACGAGAACGCGGACCGGGGACCTCGGTGACCAGTCTGCGCTCCTGCGGCAGGCTCGGGCCGCCCACGAGCGCGTCGTGGATGGGATCGGTCAGTGTCGTCATCCCGATGGTCCTTCCGTCTGTTCCCGTCTCACGGTAGGCGCGGACCGGCACATGACCGTATCGACGGAATGGACATCAGTAGATCAAAACATGGACGAGCTGTACAACCGGTCCACGGATCGGGTCCAGCAGCGTCCATCGTGGTCCGGGAACCTGTTCGCCGGTGGTGGAGTGCGATAGTGCCCCGTCGCCGGCCGTGCGGTGGCATCCTGAGGGATGCGCGGACTGTGATCCCCAGCGGCAGCCTTGTTCGACGCTGTGATCGAGACCGCGGCACATCGAATGACGACGACCCGAGGATGACAATTGAGCATGTACGCGGTAACTAATCCGGCGACCGGCGAGGTGCTCCGCGAGTACCCGACCGCCACCGATGCCGAGATGGAGCAGGCTATCGCCGCGGCGGCGAAGGCCTACAAGGAATGGTCGGTGAATTCCACCGTTGCCGAACGGGCAGCCTTGACCCGCCGCGTCGGTGAACTGCACACCGAACGCCGCGAACAGTTGGCCGAGATCATGGTCCGCGAGATGGGCAAGCCACTCGACCAGGCGTTCGGTGAGATCGACTTCAGCGCCGCCATCTACGAGTTCTATGCCGACAACGCCGAGAAGTTCCTGGCCGACGAGCCGATCGAACTGCTCGCCGGTGAGGGCAGCGCCGTCATCGTGCGCCGGCCGGTCGGGGTCATCCTCGGCATCATGCCGTGGAACTTCCCGGAGTATCAGGTGGCCCGGTTCGCCGGCCCGAACCTGACGCTCGGTAACACCGTCGTGCTCAAGCACGCCCCGCAGTGCCCGGAATCCGCCGAGGCACTGCAGAAGATCTTCGACGACGCCGGTTTCCCGAAGGGGGCCTACGTCAACGTCTACGCCACCAATGAGCAGATCGCCGCGGCCATCGCCGACCCCCGCATCCAGGGTGTCTCGCTGACCGGTTCGGAGCGTGCGGGCGCGGCGGTGGCCGAGATCGCCGGCCGGAACCTCAAGAAGGTCGTTCTCGAACTCGGCGGGTCCGATCCCTTCATCCTGTTCAGCACCGACGACCTCGACGCGACCGTCGACGCCGCCGTGGCCGCCCGCATGGGCAATACCGGTCAGGCCTGCAACGCCGCCAAGCGGATCATCGTCGACGCCACGTTGTACGACGAGTTCCTGGAGAAGTTCACCGCCAAGATCCTTGGCGCCGCCGATGAATTGTCTCCGCTGTCCTCGGAGGCCGCGGCGCAGAACCTGGCCAGGCAGGTCGACGCGGCCGTGGCAGCCGGCGCGCACCTGATCTCCAATGGCGAGCGTAAGGGTGCCTGGTTCCCGCCCGGGATTCTCACCGGGATCACCAAGGACTCACCGGCCTACCGCGAGGAGCTGTTCGGCCCGGTGGCCCAGGTGTACAAGGTGAATTCGGAGGAGGAGGCGATCGAACTCGCCAACGACATCCCGTTCGGGCTGGGTTCCTACCTGTTCACCACCGATCCCGAGCAGGCCGATCGTGTCGCCGAGAAGATCGAGGCCGGCATGGTGTTCGTCAACGTCGTCGAGGCCGATGGCGTCGAGTTGCCCTTCGGCGGGGTCAAGCGTTCCGGCTTCGGCCGCGAGCTCGGCCGCTACGGCATCGACGAGTTCGTCAACAAGAAGCTGATCCGCAAGGGCTGATCACCTCCCGGCCCCTGGTCGCGATCAGAATCGCGGCTGACGCTCATGTCGCGATCAGAATCGCGATCAGGGGCGCGAGGTTGAGCAGCAGCACACCGATCTTGTAGACGGCCATTCCGCCGTAGTGGATGGCGTCGAAGGACTCCCGCGACAACGCAAACCAGCGGCTGTGCAGCCGGTAGACCCAGTCATGGGCGTAGGTCAGGGCGGCGAACCACACCAGCAGGATCACGTAGTTGAAGACCAGGGACCAGATCAGGACGTCCCGCAGGGTTGTCACGGTCATGTTCTGAACGTACTGCGCCGCCACCGTCGCGGCATCGGTGCTCACCCGTCGGCGTCGAAGCGGTCCAATGCGCGTGCCGCGAGTTCGTGGCCCAGGTCGATCACCTCGGCGGCGCGATGGAAATCCAGGCTGCGGCAGGCGGTGCGCGGCACCTCGATGAGGATGTCCGGGGGATAAGCAGCCATCTGGTGACGGGCCAACGCCGCCTGCGCGATGTCGATCGTGCGCATCATCACCGCGAAACTGCGCAGCTTGGGCATGTGGGTGGCGGGCTCGGCATCGCCGAACTCGTCGACCTCGGGGTCGATCTCGGCGATGTCGAACGGGGCGGCCCCGGTGCCGAATCGGTCGAGGAGGGCAGAGGTGCTGCGCCACAACCGGTTCAGCCGCTCGCGGGTCGGCCTGATCTCATCGTCGGCGACGTCGACGTCCATGCCGGAGACGCTCACCGCGACGGTGAGGTCGGCGTTGGTTGCCGCGATCGGGGCGATGGGCAGCGGGTCGAGGATCCCGCCGTCGGCCAGGACCCGTCCGTCGAGCACATGCGGTGCGATCATCCCGGGGATGGCGATCGACGCTCTGATCGCTTCGTCGAGCGGTCCCCGCTGCAACCACACCGACTTGCCCGCGATCAGATCGGTGGTGACCGCGGTGTACGAAATCGGGAGTTGCTCGATGGCGACATCGCCGACGATATCGCGCACCGCATCGATGATCTTGCCCGCCCGCAACACCCCGGGCGCCGAGATGGACGGGTCGAGCAGTCGCAGCATGGCGGGGCCGGTCAGAGTGCGGGCCCACCGGGTGAACTCGTCCAGCGACCCCGCGGCGTACAAACCGCCCACCAGTGCGCCCATCGAGGACCCGGCGATCCCCACGACCTCATAGCCGCGACTGCGGAGTTCGTTGATGACGCCGATGTGGGCATACCCCCGCGCACCCCCGCTGCCCAGTGCCAGCGCCACTCGTTTGGCCATGACGTCATTGTCACCGGGGTGGGAATGCCCCGGTAGCCCGGGGCATTTCGCTCAGCGTGATTCCGGAGTGCCCGGGTGCGGCAGGGAGGCCCGGTCGCCGGCTAGCAGCCGCCGGCAGCGGCGGCCTCCACGGCGATGATCACCGCCGCCTGCTGGGCCTCGCTCAGTTGCGGCCAGGTCTTGCCGAAGGCCGCCGGGCTGGCCTGATCGGAGGACTGAACCTCCTTGAGGAACGGCTCCACCAGGCTCGTCGGATCACCGCCCTTGGTCGTCATCCAGTCCTTGGCACTCATGCAGGCCTGCGCGTATTGCTCCTCCAGGGACTGCGCGGGGACGTTGATCTTGGTGGTGACTCCGCCGGGGGACAACCCGATTCTCTCCTCGGAAGACTGCACCGCGGACTGCTCGGCAGCACTGGCAGTAGGCACCGGTTCGGCCCGATCGGCGTCCTCGGCGGAACATCCCGACACCGCGGCGGCAGCGGTGGTGGCGACCGTGATCAGTGCGAGTCGTTGGAGGCGGCGGATGCTCGGCATGGGGTCAATCTATGCAACACTCTCGGCCATGAACACGTACCCCGGATCGCAGGAGTGTTGTCGGGCCTGATCGACGCCCGCTACCGACCCCTCGACCCGGAGTTCCGCTCATGTCTGCCCGGCCCCTGCCTTCTCGGACCCTGTCTCCTCGGATCCTTCAGTCCGCCCTGCCCACCCGGCTGCGTCCGGCCGACCTGCTGCACACCTGCGATGCCTTCGCCGACGGGGTGCTCGACGGCCGATTCGATCGCTTCCTGCCCGCAGGCGGTCCGCCGGCGGACGCCCGCTGGTACGCCCGTCTGCACGCCGACGACGACCTCGACGTGTGGTTGATCAGCTGGGTGCCGGGGCACACAACCGAGTTGCACGACCACGGCGGCTCGTTGGGGGCGCTGACGGTGCTCTCCGGCAGTCTGAACGAATTTCGTTGGGACGGGCAACGTTTGCGTCGACGACGTCTGGAAGCCGGTGACCAGGCCGCCTTTCCGCTGGGGTGGGTGCACGATGTGGGCGCCGCCGGCGACACCCCGTTCGAGACGCTGAGCGTGCACGCCTATTCGCCGCCGTTGACCGCGATGTCCTACTACGAGGTGACGCCCCGGCAGCGGCTGCGGCGCACCCGGACCGAACTGACCGATCAGCCGGAGAAGACGGCATGAGCAGCCGGATCGACAGGGCACTGGCGCGGGCCCGGGACCGGCTGCGGCGGTTGGAGCCCGCTGAGGCTCCGGCAGCGGTCGGCCGCGGCGCGATCCTGGTCGACATCCGACCGGCGGCCCAGCGCGCATTTGAAGGTCAGTTGGCCGGTGCGCTGGTGATCGAACGGAACGTGCTGGAGTGGCGTTGCGACCCGACCAGCGACTCCCGCCTGCCGCAGGCCACCGACGACGACGTCGAGTGGGTGGTGCTGTGCTCGCAGGGCTACACCTCGAGCCTGGCCGCGGCCGCGCTGCAGGATCTCGGTCTGCACCGGGCGACCGACATCGTCGGTGGCTACCAGGCGTTGGCGACGACCGGCGTGCTGCCCACGCTGACCACCGCGCTGGCTACTGCGGGTAGTCCTGGGTTACCCGACTACGCAGTGTTTCCGTCTTCGCCGTGGTCCATCCCGGTGGCTGCAGGATCGCGGCCCAGGCGTTGACGACGTCCTTGACGTACCGGTGGCCGTGGCCGTCGGGCACGTCGACCGCCACCGCCATATCGGCGGACACCTGCAGGAAGGTCACCACCGGTATCCAGGTCATGTCCTCGGACACGTCGTAGCCGCGCGGCTCGCGCAACCAATCCGGTTCTGCGAAAAGCAGTTCCGGGTTGAACCAGGCGATCGGGTCCGAGGCGTGCTGCAGGTAGACGATGCGCGGATTGTCCCAGGGGGCGTCCGGACGGGCCAGGTTGTCCGCCCGCGCGGCGAAGCGCACATTGGCGCCGCCGTCGAAGATCGGCAGCCACTCCGGGGAGCCGGGGTCGCGGTCGAGGGTGACGGCGTCACGCATGGTGTTCTGGAACGTCGGGCCGGAGAACAGCGCACCGTCGGTGCGGGCGATGATGTTGTTCGGGCTCAGGAACGGCGCCTCGCCGCCGAACGAGCCGAGGCTCTCGCCGAACACCACGATCTTCGGCCGCTGCGCCTCGGGCAGTTCGCGCACCTTCGCGTCGACCGCCTCGAACAGCGCCTGACCTGCTTGCCGGGCGTTCTCCTTGTCCACCAGGAAGGACAGCCAACTCGGCAGGAACGAGTACTGCATGCTGACGATCGCGGTGTCGCCGTTGAACATGTACTCCAGCGAGTCGGCCTCGGCGGCGTTGATCCAGCCGGTGCCGGTGGTGGTGGCCACCGCGATCACCTTGCGCTTCAGCCCGCCCTCGCGGACCAGTTCGGCGGCCGCCAGTTCGGCGGTCGCCCGAATGCCCTTGGCGGAGTTCAACCCCGCATAGGCGCGGATCGGCTCGACGGCCGGGGCGCCGTTGAATTCGGTGAGCTGGGCGACGGTGGGTCCGTTGCCGACGAAGAGCCGGCCCTGATGGCCCAGCGACTCCCAGGAGACCAGCGAACCGGGACCCCCGGAGCGCAGCGGTGTCGTCGGTGCCGGATTGTTGGGATCCATCTCGTCGTTGACGGCGGAGAAGGTCGAGTTCAACAGGCTCATGGTGCCGCGGACGACGACGCCGTTGAGGATGGAGATCCCCAGCGCCAACAGCAGACCCACCACCACGATGAATGAAACCCGAGGCGGCGCAACGCGGTTGAGCTGCCGTACGCAGAAACGCACCAGCCTGCCGATCAACTGGCCGACTTCGACGAAGACGAACAGCAGCAGCACCGAGAGGAGAGCGGACTGGATGTAGTTGAACCAGCGCAGCCGCGGCACGCCCATCAGATCGCGAACCTGGTTCTGCCAGGAGTGGAAGAACAGGATGCCCACCACCAGGGCGATGGCCCCGGCGGCCGCGAGCACCAGCCACGCCCACCGCGGCGGTGCCGGGCTGGTGTCCCGCGACTGCATGAACCGCACCAGCCAGACGGCGAAGACGCCGAGGCCGTAGCCGATCGCCCCGGCCGCCCCGCTGACCAGGCCCTGGAACAGCGGGCCGCGCGGCAGCAGCGAGGGTGTCATCGACAACAGCAGGAACACCAGGCCGACGGCGGTGCCGGTGAACGTGTAGCGGCGCTGCCACCAGTCGCGTGTGGTCTCGACTGCGGGCGGACTCGCCAGGGCGGTGTCAGTCACCCACACGACCCTAGCCGGGGGCGGGTCAGCGGTGGGTGAACGCCGGCGGGCGTTTGGCGATGAAGGCGGCCATTCCCTCGGTCTGGTCCTCGGTGGCGAAGGCCGAGTGGAACAGTCTGCGCTCATAGAGCAGTCCCTCGGCCAGGGTGGACTCGAACGCCCGGTTGACCGCCTCCTTGGCCATCCGCGCCGCCGACCGGGACATCTGCGAGATGGTCGTCGCCACGGCGTTGGCCTCGTCGAGCAGGGTGTCGGCTGGCACCACCCGCGACAGCAGGCCGCTGCGTTCGGCCTCTGCGGCGTCGATGGTGCGCCCGGTCAGGATGAGGTCCATGGCCTTGGCCTTTCCGATGGCCCGGGTCAGCCGCTGGGAGCCGCCCATTCCGGGCAGCACACCGAGTTTGATCTCGGGCTGACCGAACTTGGCGGTATCCGCCGCGATCAGCACATCGCAGATCATCGCCAGTTCGCAGCCGCCGCCCAGCGCGTAGCCGGCGACCGCGGCGATCAGCGGGGTGCGTACCGCGGCGAGCTTCCCCCAGGCGGCGAACAGGTCCGACTCGTACACCTCCGAGAAGGACAGTTCCGACATCTCCTTGATGTCGGCACCGGCCGCGAAGGCCTTGGCCGAACCGGTGATGATGATCGCGCCGATACCGGGATCGTCGTCGAATTCCGAGGCGGCACTGGTGACCTCGCGCATCACCTGGGTGTTGAGCGCGTTGAGGGCCTGCGGCCGGTTGAGCGTGATGGTGCCCACCCGCTCGTTGCGGCTCACCAGGATGGTCTCGTAACTCACATCTGCTCCTAGAAGGTCAGGTCGGGCTGGGCTGGGGCGAAGTACGTGTCGACGTCGGCATCGGTGACCTCGGCCAGGGAGGCCGGTGACCAGCGCGGGTTGCGGTCCTTGTCGACCAGTTGCGCGCGGATTCCCTCGACCAGGTCGTGGGAGCGCAGCGAGGCGCACGACACCCGGTACTCCTGGACCAGGACGTCATCGAGGCTCGGCAACGCGGCGGCCCGCCGGACGGCGGCGAGGGTGACCGAGCACGCGATCGGTGACCGGGTGGCGATCAGATCGGCGGCCTCGTGGGCCGCGCCGTCGGTATGGGCGCGCAGGGCGGCGATGATATCGGCCACCGTCGCGCCCGCGTAGCAGGAGTCGATCCAGTCGCGCTGGGCGGCCAGCGGACTGGGCGGGGGTTCCTGGGCGAACACTCCCAAAGCAGCCGACACCCCGTCGGCGACGACGGCGGCGGTGAACGCGGAGAGTTCCCCGTGCGGGACGAAGTAGTCGGCGAAGCCCATCGCGATGGCGTCGCCGGCGCCGAACGGCGCCCCGGTCAGGGCGGCGTGCAGGCCGAGTCCGCCGGGTGCCCGGGACAGCAGGTAGGTGCCGCCGACATCGGGGATGAAGCCGATGCCCACCTCCGGCATGGCCACCTTCACGGTCTCGGTCACCACCCGGACACCGCCGTGGGCGCTGACCCCCACCCCGCCACCCATCACGATGCCGTCCATCAGTGCGACGTACGGCTTGGGGTAGTGACTGATCAGGGAGTTGAGCCGATATTCGTCGAACCAGAACGCCCGGGCATCGGCGCCGCCGGCCTTCGCCGAGTGGTAGATCGCCACCACATCGCCGCCGGCGCACAGACCACGCCCCCCGGCGCCGTCGAGGATCACGGCGCTGATGTCGTCGTTGTCGGCCCAGGCCGTCAGCGCCGCGCTCATCGCGGTCACCATGCGATGGGTCAGCGAGTTGATGGCCTTCGGGCGGTTGAGCGTCAGGATGCCCACGCTGCCGTCGTGCCGAACCAGGACCTCATCAGTGTCTGCGGTCACGCGTCACAGTATTACGCGGCCACCCCGCGGTGCCTCCGGTGCGGGTAGTCTCGGTGAGACCGTCGTCACGGTTTGCGAAAGTCAGGTCGTATATCGGCCGGGGGAACGCATCCAGGCGGTCGCACGTTGACAGGATGTTTGACGAGCGCTTCACGAGCGAGATTTCAAGGAGAGGACCCACGGTGCGGGAGACCAGCAACCCGATTCTCCGCAACCTGCCAAAGCAGGAGGGCGGCTACGCACAGTTCGGTACCGGTGTCGCCGGTGCCACCCGGATGGGCTATCAGGCCGATCCCTACGTTTCCAGCCCCCCGCAGGCCGGCGTATCGCGGCCGCTGACCATCGACGATGTCGTCACCAAGACCGGCATGACCCTCGGTGTGCTGTCCGTGGTGGCGGTGATCTCCTACTTCCTGGTCGGCAGCAATGTGGCTCTGGCCATGCCGTTCACCCTGATCGGCTCGCTGGGCGGGCTGGCCCTGGTGCTGATCGCCTCCTTCGGGCGTAAGCAGGACAGTCCGGCGATCGTCCTGAGCTACGCCGCTCTCGAGGGTCTGTTCCTCGGCGCCGTCTCCTGGCTGTTCGGCAATGTGCTGGTGCAGGGCATCTCCGCCGGGGCGCTCATCACGCAGGCCGTCCTCGGTACCGTCGGTGTGTTCTTCGGCATGCTCGTGGTCTACAAGACCGGGGCGATCCGGGTCACCCCGAAGTTCACCCGGTTCATGGTCGCGGCCATGGTCGGCGTGCTGGTGCTGATGCTCGGCAGCTTCGTGATCGGCCTGTTCAGCAGCGGCCCCGGCCCGCTGCGCGACGGCGGCCCGCTGGCCATCCTCTTCTCGCTGGTCGTGATCGGCATCGCCGCGTTCAGCTTCCTGCTGGACTTCGACTCCGCCGACCAGCTGATCCGCGCGGGTGCGCCGGAGAAGGCCGCCTGGGGCGTCGCCCTGGGTCTGACCGTCACCCTGGTGTGGCTGTACCTGGAGATCCTGCGGCTGCTGAGCTACTTCTACTCCAGCGACCGGTAGGGGTTTCTTCACTCGAGAGTGCGCCCAGATCGCGCTTCCTGCACAGGACGCGATCTGGGCGCACACTCGTTTCGGGGCGCGGACGCATGCTGCCGGTATGCGACTGCTGTGCGCCCCTTTCGTCGGTGTGGAGGCGCTGGATGCGGGGCCCCTGCGCAAACACCACCTGCGGTCTCTGTACGTAGCGATCTTCCCCGGTGTGTACCTCCCTCGTGGCGTCGATCCGACCTTTCGGCAGCGTGCTGAGGCGGCGTGGTTGTGGTCGCAGCGCCGGGGCGTGTTGTCCGGCTTGACCGCATCTCGGCTGCACGGTTCGCCATGGATCGACGACTCGCTGCCGATCGAGCTGGTCTGCTGTAGAGGGCGGTCTCCGGCGGGTATCCGCTGCTCCCGGGATTCACTCGCACCAGGCGAGCAGGAGCTTCGCGCCAGCCTTCCCGTGACCACGGCGGCGCGAACCGCAGTCGATCTGGGCCGGCGCGGAAATATCGGCGAAGCCGTCGCGCGCCTCGATGCACTGGGAAACGCGACCGGAATCACCTCGGCGCAGATCGCCGCCGTCGCCGACGCGCATCCCGGCATGAGGGGCGTGCGCGGGTTGCGTCGAGCGCTGACCATGTACGACGCCGGTGCGCAGTCACCGAAGGAAACCTGGTTAGGGACATCGTCCGCCTGGAGAAACTCGCCGCGTCGGGCTGGACGGTCATCCGGGTCGCCGCCGGGACACCACCCACCGAGGTTGTTCAGCGGCTACGCCGGGTCTGGGATGCGGCGAGTGTGCGCTGAGATCGCGGAAACCGGCGTCCCGGCGATCTCAGCGCACACTCGGCGAGCTCAGGACAGCCGCTCGACCACCATCGCCATGCCCTGCCCGCCGCCCACGCACATCGTCTCCACCCCGAACGTCTTGTCGTGGGTCGCGAGGTTGTTCAACAGCGTGGCGGTGATCCGCGCACCGGTCATCCCGAACGGGTGGCCCAGGGCGATCGCGCCGCCGGAGACATTGAGCTTGTCCTCGTCGATGCCGAGTTCGCGGGCCGAGCCCAGCACCTGGACCGCGAACGCCTCATTGATCTCGAACAGGTCGATATCGGAGACCGACAGCTTCGCGTTGGCGAGCGCCTTCTTGACCGCCTCGATGGGTCCCAGCCCCATGATCTCCGGGGACAGACCGGACACCCCGGTGGACACGATCCTCGCCAGCGGGGTGAGTCCGAGTTCCTTCGCCCTGGTGTCGGACATCACGATCACCGCGGCGGCGCCGTCGTTGAGCGGGCAGGCATTGCCGGCGGTCACCGTGCCGTTGGGCCGGAACACCGGCTTGAGCTGGCTGACGGCGTCATAGCTGGTGCCGGCGCGGGGGCCGTCGTCGGTGGAGACGACGGTGCCGTCGGGAAGGGTGACGGGCGTGATCTCGCGGGCGAAGAAGCCGTTCTTGATGGCCTCCTCGGCGCGGTTCTGGCTGCGGACGCCCCAGTGGTCCTGGTCCTCCCGGCTGATCCCGGTCAGCAGCGCGACGTTCTCGGCGGTCTGGCCCATCGCGATGTACACGTCGGGCAGTTCGCCGTCCTCACGCGGGTCGTGCCAGGACTCGGCACCCGCGGCGGACGCGGCGGTGCGGGCCTCGGCCGGACTGAACAGCGGATTGTGGCTGTCCGGCCAACCGTCCGAGGTGCCCTTCGCGAACCGCGACACCGTCTCCACGCCGGCGGAGATGAACGCGTGGCCCTCACCGGCCTTGATCGCGTGAAACGCCATCCGGGTGGTCTGCAACGACGACGAGCAGTAGCGGTTGACGGTCACGCCCGGCAGGAAGTCGTAGCCCAGTTCGACGGCCACCACCCGGGCGATGTTGAACCCGGCTTCGCCGCCCGGCTGGCCGCAGCCGAGCATGAGGTCGTCGATATCGCGCGGGTCGAGTGCGGGCACCTTGTCCAGCGCGGCGCGAACCATCTGGGTGGCCAGATCGTCGGGGCGCATGGAGACCAGCGAGCCCTTACCGGCGCGGCCGATCGGGGAGCGGGCGGTGGACACGATGACGGCTTCGGGCATAACGGCTCCCGTCGTAGGGGTTCTGGGCTTGTGGCTAGACCAAACCTAGGGCATGCCGCAACGCCGGCAAAAGCTGCTCGGCGGCCAGCGCATACCCGGCGGCCGACGGGTGATATCGGTCATCGGCGAACAGGTGATGGCCACCGGACCGGAAGTGCGGCCCGAGCAGATCGGCCAGCGGGACCGGAACCCCGCCGGCGGCGCGCACCTCGCCGGCCTGCGCCCGGGCCAGCCGCAGCCCGATCGAGCGAGCGGTGAACCGCAGCGGCTGAGGGATCGCGGTGATGACACCGAGGTCCGGACAGGTGCCGACCACCACGGCCGCGCCGGTGGAGCGCAACCGGTGGACGGCCGCCCCCAGCCGCCGGGCCGAGGGGCCGATCCCGTTGAGGCTGGTGACGTCGTTGGCACCGATCATGATGACCGCGGCGTCCGGCGGCGGTCCGGCGACCAGCATGGCGTCGACCTGGCCGGCCAGGCCCTTCGAGGTGGCCCCCACGATGGCCTTGGTCGACAACCGGACCGGTTCGCCGGACAGTCGGGCTAGCGCGCGTGCCAGTAATGCCCCGGGCACCTCGTCGGCCTGACGGCAGCCGTAACCGGTGGCCGTCGAGTCGCCGAACACCATCAGGTGGACTCCGGTCTCGGTGCCACGCTGCCAGCGCTGCGCCGGTCCGCCCTCGGGGAAGTAGACCCCGTCGGCCCGGGGCGGGGCGTCGAATGCCTTCGGGATGACGCTGCGGGCCTGGTCGGCCTGGCCGGTCAGCAGGCTGCGGGCACCCACCACCGCGCTGCCGGTCGAGGCGAGCACTCCCGCCATGACCAGCGCCCGAGTGGAGCCGATCCGGATCACCACGGATGTGAGTTTAGGGCGAAATCCCGGGCGAAATCGCTCGTCAAAGCGGCTATCCGATTACGGAGCGGTCTCGGAAGCGGCAACAAATCAGACAATCCGTTTTGTGGCGTGCATCACAGCTGCCAAGCTGAGGGCCCCCGAGTCGGAGATACGACTGCAGCGGGTCACGTGAACACAACGGCGTAGGAGCGTGGACCATGACCGCACCGAGCAAGCTCGCCCCATCGGATCCCCGGCGCGGCCATGTGCCGCCGCCCCGGCCCCGTCGATACCCCGTCAGCGACTGCGCGCCGGTCGAGGTCATCGAGGACGGGCCGAGCCTGGCGGCCCGGTTGGTGTCGATCGGCACCCGCGCCACGATGTGGCCGGCGCTCGCGGTGCTCAGCCATGTCCCGCACTGGCCCTGGCCGTTCGGCATGGTGGACTTCGTCGCCCGGGCGCTGCTGCCGTCACCGGGAACGGTCCGCGCCACGGTCGGGCTGCCCAACGCATCCGCGCAACTGGTCCGGGCGCCCGGTGTGCTGCCGGCCGACGGCCGTCGCCGGGTTGTGCTGTACCTCCACGGTGGTGGCTTCATGACCTGCGGAGTGAACTCGCACAGCCGCATCTCGGTGGCCCTGTCGAAGTTCGCCGATTCGCCCGTGCTGGTCGTCGACTACCGATTGATCCCCAAACACTCGGTCGGCATGGCACTCGACGACTGCTACGACGGCTACCGGTGGCTGCGTCTGCGGGGTTACGAACCCGAACAGATCGTCCTGGCCGGCGACTCCGCGGGCGGATACCTGGCGCTGTCCCTGGCGCAGCGACTTCAGGCGGAGGGGGAGACCCCGGCGGCGCTGGTGGCGATCTCCCCGCTGCTGCAACTGGAGCAGGATCCGAAGCTGTCCCATCCGAACATCTACACCGACGCGATGTTCCCGCCCAAGGCATTCGACGCGCTGGTGGCGCTGGTGGCCCGGGCCGCGGCCGACAATGTGGTGGACGGCGAGCCCGAGGGTGTCTACGAGCCGCTGGACCATATCGAGCCCGGCCTGCCGCGCACGCTCATCCACGTCTCGGGATCGGAGGTGCTGCTGCACGACGCCCGACTGGCGGCGCGGCGGTTGGCCGCGGCGGGCGTCCCGATCGAGTTGCGGGTGTGGCCGGGCCAGATCCACGATTTCCAGATGGCGGCGCCGCTGGTGCCGGAGGCGACCCGATCGCTGCGTCAGATCGGGCATTACATCCGGGAGGCCACCGGCTGAGAGGCATCCGCCGGCGGGCCTCTGCAACGATGGACCCATGCGAATCGCCCAGCACATCAGTGACCTCATCGGTGATACGCCGCTGGTCGAGTTGACCTCGGTGGTGCCCGAAGGTTCCGGGCGGGTCGCCGCCAAGATCGAGTACCTCAATCCCGGCGGCAGTTCCAAGGACCGCATCGCGGTGAAGATGATCGACGCCGCGGAGGCCAGCGGAGCGCTCCGGCCGGGCGGCACGATCGTGGAACCGACGTCCGGTAACACCGGGGTGGGCCTGGCCCTGGTCGCGCAGCGCCGCGGATACCGATGCGTGTTCGTCTGCCCGGACAAGGTCAGTGAGGACAAGCAGAATGTGCTGCGCGCCTATGGCGCCGAGGTCGTCGTCTGCCCGACGGCGGTACCGCCGGACCACCCGGACAGCTACTACTCGGTCTCCAACCGACTGGTGGACGAGATCGAGGGTGCCTGGAAGCCCGACCAGTATTCGAACCCCAACGGCCCGGCCAGCCACTACGAAACCACCGGGCCGGAGATCTGGGCGGACACCGACGGCACCGTCACCCACTTCGTGGCCGGGGTCGGCACCGGCGGCACCATCACCGGCGCCGGGCGCTACCTCAAGGAGGTCTCCGGCGGCCGGGTGACGGTGATCGGGGCTGACCCGGAGGGGTCGGTGTACTCCGGCGGCACCGGGCGGCCCTACCTGGTCGAGGGTGTCGGGGAGGACTTCTGGCCGCAGGCCTACGACCCGACCGTGGCCGACGAGATCATTGCCGTCTCGGACGCGGACTCCTTCGACATGACCCGGCGGCTGGCCCGGGAGGAGGGTCTGCTGGTCGGCGGTTCGTGCGGAATGGCGGTGGTCGCCGCGTTGCGAGTGGCCGAACGGGCCGGCCCCGGGTCGCTGACGGTGGTGTTGCTGCCCGACGGCGGTCGCGGCTACATGTCGAAGATCTTCAACGACGCCTGGATGTCGTCCTACGGCTTCCTGCGAACCCCACTGGACGACTCCCGGCCCGAACCGACTGTCGGCGATGTGCTGCGGGGCAAATCCGGTGAACTGCCCGACCTGGTCCACACCCACCCGTCGGAGACCGTCCGCGACGCGATCGGCATTCTTCGCGAGTACGGCGTCTCGCAGATGCCGGTGGTCGGGGCCGAACCGCCGGTGATGGCCGGCGAGGTGGCGGGCAGCGTATCCGAACGCGAACTGCTGTCGGCCGTGTTCGAGGGCCGCGCAAAGCTTGCCGACGCGGTGTCGGAGCACATGAGCCCGCCGCTGCCGTTGCTCGGGGCGGGGGAGTCCGTCAGCGTTGCGGCCACAGCGCTGGCGGACGCCGACGCCGTGATGGTGGTCGAGGGCGGCAAGCCGGTGGGCGTGATCACCCGCCACGACTTACTGGGGTTTCTGTCCGAAGGGCCGCGTCGGCGCTAGGTGTCGGAGGCCAGGTGTCGGAGTTCAGAATCCCGCGCGGTCGAGCGCTGCCACGCTAAGGTACGGCTTAGCTGTGGCCAGATTCCGCACCTGCTCACCCGGAGGGCGTCATGACCGAACAACCGCCAGGCAACTACCCGCCGCCTGGCAACTACCCGCCTCCGGGCGGGTATCCGCCGCCGGGTGGCTACTACCCGCCCCCGGGTGGGTATCCGCCGCCGGGTGGTTACTACCCGCCGGTCCCGGGCGGAGCGCTGCCCAAGGACGCCTACACCTCGTGGATCACCCGGGTGGTCGCGTATTTCATCGACTTGCTGCCCGTCGCCCTGGTGGTCGGCATCGGCCAGATCGTGATGGTCGCGACGGGGAAGAACGAGTGCATCAGCGACAGCACCGACAGCGCATTCAGCGCGGTGTGCACCTCTGAGCCCAGCGGCTTGGGTCTGACGGTGTCGTTGCTGTGCAGCCTGCTGGCGCTGGCGTTCGTGGTGTGGAACTACGGATACCGGCAGGGCACCACCGGCTCGAGCATCGGAAAGTCGGTGATGAAGTTCAAGGTGGTCAGTGAGAAGACGGGCCAGCCCATCGGCTTCGGGCTGTCGATCGTCCGGCAGCTTGCCCACATCGTCGACGGCCTCATCTGCTACATCGGCTACCTTTTCCCGCTCTGGGATGCCAAGCGGCAGACGCTCGCGGACAAGATCATGTCCACGGTCTGCCTTCCGCTCTAGACCTGATCGAGGAGCCTCATGACTCAGCCGCCCAATCCGCCCGGCGACAACCCGCCGCCTCCGGGGAACTACCCGCCGCCGGGAGGTAACTTCCCGCCGCCTCCGGGCAGCTATCCGCCCCCGCCGCCGGGCAGCTATCCGCCCCCGCCCCCAGGGAACTATCCGCTGCCGGGAGGTAACTTCCCGCCGCCGCCCGGCAGCTACCCACCCCCGCCGCCCGGCAGCTATCCGCCCCCGCCGCCGGGGAACTACCCGCCGCCCCCTCCGGGCTGGGGCTATCCGCCGCCGGGCCAGGGGTATCCGCCACCCCCGCCGTCCAACGGCAGCTTTCTGCCGCCACCACCCGGGGCCGGGCGTCCGGCTCTCAGCGTGGGTGAAGGCCTGAGCTGGGCGTGGAACAAGTTCAGCAAGAATCCGGTGCCACTGGTGGTCGCCACCCTGGTCTTCGGGTTGGTCCTGTTCCTGGCGAGCAGTGTGATCACCCCGTTGATGCAGGCGGTCTCACCGGAGAGTTTCACCACCTACGACAGCGCCGACGGCATGATCGACACCACGACGTACTCGGTGACGGCCGGCGGCATCGCTGTGCTGATCCTGGCGACGGTCGTTCAACTGGTGATCGCCGGCGCGATCGGGGCCGCGTACTTCGCCGGACTGCTCGACATCGCCGACGGCCGACCGGTGTCGATCGGCTCATTCTTCCGGCCGCGCAACATCGTCGCGGTGATCATCGCGTCGCTGCTCATCGGCATCCTCACCACGGTCGGGTTGCTGCTGTGCATCGTTCCGGGGGTGATCGTGACGATCTTCGCCTGGTTCACCAACGTCGGGATCGTCGACCGCAACTTGTCTCCGATCGACGGCATCCGTTCCAGCTTCGACGCCGTCAAGCGGAACTTCGGCCAGGTACTGCTGTTCTGGTTGACCTCCACGGCGATCACCATCGTCGGTGCACTGCTGTGCGGAGTCGGTCTGCTGGTGGCTGCCCCGGTGGCGTATCTGCTGCAGGTCTACGCCTACCGGAAGCTCTCCGGCGGGAGCGTCGCTCCGGCCACCATCTAGCGGCGGCCGGCGGGCGGACCTTTAGGCTCGGTGCGATGAGCGAAACGCACCGCGGGCTTGGGTTCGCCACCCGCGCCATCCACGCCGGCTATCGTCCCGATCCCGCGACCGGGGCCGTCAACGCCCCGATCTACGCCAGCAGCACCTTCGCCCAGGACGGCGTGGGCGGTCTGCGTGGAGGCTACGAGTACGCGCGCACCGGTAACCCCACCCGTACCGCACTGGAAGCGGTGCTGGCCTCTGTCGAGAACGGGCGGTTCGGGCGCGCCTTCAGTTCGGGTATGGCGGCCAGCGACTGTGCGTTGCGGGCGGTGCTGCGGCCCGGCGACCACATCGTCATCCCCGACGACGCCTATGGCGGAACCTTCCGGCTCATCGACAAGGTGTTCCGGCAGTGGGGTGTGCGGCACACCCCGGTGCACCTGTCCGACCTGGACGCGGTCCGGGCGGCGATCACCGCCCAGACCCGGATGATCTGGGTTGAGACACCCACCAACCCGCTGTTGTCGATCGCCGATATCGCTGCGATCGCCGAGATCGGGCATGCCGCGGCAGCCAAGGTGCTGGTGGACAACACCTTCGCCTCTCCCGCGCTGCAGCAGCCGCTGCACCTGGGCGCGGACATCGTGCTGCACTCCACGACGAAGTACATCGGTGGACATTCCGACGTGGTGGGCGGTGCGCTGGTCACCGACGACGAGGAACTCGACGCCGCCTTCGGTTTTCTGCAGAACGGGGCCGGCGCGGTGCCCGGGCCGTTCGACGCGTACCTGACCATGCGGGGGCTCAAGACGCTCGAGTTGCGGATGCGGCGGCATAGCGACAACGCTGCGCAGATCGCCGCCTTCCTCGCCGGCCACCCGGCCGTCAGCCAGGTGCTCTACCCGGGGTTGCCCGAGCACCCCGGCCACGCGGTGGCAGCCCGGCAGATGAGCGGATTCGGTGGCATGGTGTCGGTCCGGATGCGGGGCGGGGCCGAGGCGGCACGTGAATTCTGTTCGCGCACCGAGATTTTCATCCTCGCCGAATCCCTGGGCGGGGTGGAATCGCTGATCGAGCATCCCGGTGCGATGACGCATGCGTCGACGGCGGGGTCACAGTTGGAGGTGCCCGACGACCTGGTGCGCCTGTCCGTGGGAATCGAGGATCCGGCCGACCTGCTAGCCGACGTCGAGCAGGCGCTGAGGGCCTGACGGGACAGCAGGCTCGCCCGCGTCATCCGAGTGCCGGGAGCACTGCCGCTGCGGTGACCGCGAGGTTGACCTCGGCGGTTGTGGACGGATCCGCGCCGGCGCCGAAGGTGACGCCGCCGGCCCGTTGCGCCGCCTGCTCGGCCCGATCGGCGTCGAGATGCAGTGCGGTGGCCAGCGCTCCGGTGGTCGTCAGCAGGGTGACCACCGCCGCCGTGACCGGATCCGGGCGATGTCCGCCGAACAGCGCCGCCAGAATCGCCGCCCGGATGCCGTCGATCCGGGTCCGGTCGTGCATCGGCCAGGCGTAGACGTTGCGCCGCAACCGACGTTGTTTCGACAACTGGATCTGGTGGATCTGCCCGGTCCGCAGCAACTGATCGAGGACGTCGTCCTCGGCGCGTTTGCGCAACGTCGCGATCGCCGCGGCGGGGGTCAGCGGCCCCCGCTCCAGAATGGCCAGTGCGGGGCGCACAGCAGGGTCAATCGGCACCGGTCCGGCCAACGCGACCAAAGTTCCGGACGGCGCGGGCTCGCCCGGAATACTGGGCCGCACCCGGCAGCCGAGGGCGAGGTCGAGGATCAGCGCGGCGGCCAGCACCCGCCCGAGCGCGGTCCGCTGTAACTGCGGCTGCGCCGACTCGTTGTCCAGCAGCGTCAGCAGCAGATCCTCAGCGATGCGCGCCATCGTCGTCCCGAGGGTGTCTGGCGAGGTCAGGAGTGGTAAGGCTCAGCGCTGGTCAGCGTCACCGTGGCGGTCTTGCCGTTCGGCAGTGAGTACGTGCGGGTCTCGCCCACCGTGGCGTTCAGCAGCGCGGCGCCCAGCGGGGAGTTCGGCGAATACACCTCCAGTTTGTGGTCGCCGAACACCTCATGACGGGTGGCGATCAGGAACTTCTCTGTGTCGGACTCGTCGCCGTCGTAGTAGACCTCGACCACCGAGCCGGGGAGGGCGACACCGGACTGTTTGGGTGCTTCGCCCACTTTGGCGGTGTTGAGAAGTTCCTGGAGCTGGCGGATCCGGGCCTCCTCCTGGCCCTGCTGCTCACGTGCGGCGTGGTACCCGCCGTTCTCCCGCAGGTCGCCCTCCTCGCGCCGGTCGTTGATCTCGGCGGCGATGACGGGGCGGTTCGCAATCAGTTGATCGAGTTCGGTCTTGAGCTTGTCGTAGGACTCCTGCGTCAGCCAGACCACCTGGGTATCGGGCATCTCGTCGCGCTCCTCAATGGTTTTTCCCGCGACCCGCGCGGATCAACTGATGTTCGCTGCTGGGAATGCGGAGGGCTGCCTCCGCGTGTACCGTCAGTCACCAGCCGGTATTCAGGCACTAATGACGCAATACACGGCTCCCAGCAGGAACCGTGTATCCGGAAAGTGTAGCACCGCGCTTCTCGTCGCTGCTTGTCTTTTGGGTGCCCCCGTTTGCTGGGTCACCTGTGGGTCAGCCGCGGGCGAGGTAGCCGGGAATCTCGGTTCCGCACCCGTAGACGTCACCGACGTACGGGGTCCGGAACGACGCGACGGTCGTCGTCACCTGGATGGTCTTGGCCCGAGCCGGACCCACCACGATCTCGCGGCGGCCGGTCTCGGCCCCGTCCTGGGAACGGGACCGGACTATGCACACCACCGGCTGCTCCGGATTCTTCCTGGTCACGCTGATCGTGATGGATACCGTCCGGTCGTCGAGCACCGTGAAGGCGGCGGCCTCGCCCTCGACGTCGTTGGCCTCGTAGCGCTGGTAGGCCACGGTGGCCGCGCCGAGGCCGGCCAGCACCACCAGCGCAGCCAGAACGGTCACGATGCGACGGCGGGTCGAGGCGGACAGCGACGGGCTGCCGTAGCGCGAGGCGGGCTTGTCCAACGGATCCTCCGGCGGTCGTCCCGTTGGCCGGTCTGGCTCGGGCGGGCCTGGATTTCAAGTACCCACGCCCGGAGTGGGACTATCAGGTCAGAAACTATAGGCCCGGCAGATGAACACCCTGGGGACGATGTGACCGAACTGCGACTGATGGCGGTGCACGCCCACCCGGACGACGAGTCCAGCAAGGGCGCGGCCACCCTTGCCCGCTATGCGGACGAGGGTCACCGGGTCATGGTGGTCACCCTCACCGGCGGCGAGCGCGGCGACATCCTGAACCCGGCGATGGACACCCCGGACGTTCACGGCCGGATCGCCGAGATCCGGCGCGAGGAGATGGCCCGAGCCGCTGAGATCCTCGGTGTCGAACACCGGTGGCTGGGTTTCGTCGACTCCGGGTTGCCCGAGGGCGACCCGCTGCCGCCGCTGCCGGACGGGTGCTTCGCCCTGGTTCCGTTGGCGGAGCCGGTGTCCAGACTGGTCGCCCTGATACGCGAGTTCCGACCGCACGTGATGACCACCTATGACGAGAACGGCGGCTACCCGCACCCCGATCACATTCGCTGCCACCAGGTTTCGGTCGCCGCGTTCGAGGAGGCAGCCGACCCGCACGCCCACCCCGAAGCCGGCCCGGCGTGGGCGGTGAGCAAGCTGTACTACAACCACGGGTTCCTCCGGAAACGGATGCAGATGCTCCAGGACGAGTTCGCCCGCAACGGACAGGAGGGTCCGTTCGCCCAGTGGCTGGCCAACTGGGATCCCGACAGCGACCCGCATGTCAACCGGGTGACCACCCGGGTGCAGTGCGCGGCGTACTTCGACCGTCGCGACGAAGCCCTGCGGGCACACGCCACCCAGATCGACCCCGACGGGTTCTTCTTCGCCACCCCGATGGAATGGCAGCAGCGACTCTGGCCGACCGAGGAGTTCGAACTTGCCCGGTCCCGGGTACCTGCCACACTGCCCGAGGACGATCTGTTCGCCGGAATCGAGGTTTTTGAGTGAATTACCTGTTGGTGGGGGTCCTGCTTGCGGAGGAGCCCAACCGGGGCCCGGACTACGGCAAGGCCAGTCCGGTCGGTCTGCTGGTCTTGCTTTTGTTGCTGGTCGCCGCGTTCTTGCTGTGGCGGTCGATGAGCCGGCAGCTGAAGAAGGTGCCGGCCTCGTTCGATACCCAGGCGTCCGATGCGCCGGAGGCGGCCGAGTCCGGCTCGCCATCTGACGAATCGGCCCCAGCGGCCGCGCCGGAGGCCGGCGGTCCCGACGCCGCGGCCACGCGGGAGGCCGGCGGCCCTGATAGCGAGGCTGCGCCGCGTGGCGCCGGCGGCTAACACCCTGTCCGGGGCGACCAGCCCCTATCTGCGCCAGCACGCCGACAACCCGGTGCACTGGCAGCAGTGGAGTGCCGAAGCCCTCGATGAGGCCCGCCGCCGGGACGTGCCGATCCTGTTGTCGATCGGCTACGCCGCCTGCCACTGGTGCCATGTGATGGCCCACGAATCCTTCGAGGACGCCGTGGTGGCGGCGGCGATGAACGAGTTCGTCTGCATCAAGGTCGACCGTGAGGAGCGTCCCGACCTCGACGCGATCTACATGAACGCCACTGTCGCCATGACCGGGCAAGGCGGCTGGCCGATGACCTGCTTCCTCACCCCGGACGGCCGCCCGTTCTTCTGCGGCACCTACTACCCGAAGCCGCGGTTCCTCCAGCTATTGGCGGCGGTCGGGGAGACCTGGCGCACTCGGCGTGACGAGGTCGAGCAGGCGTCCGATCAGGTCGCCGACCAGCTGCGCCGGATGACATCCGGCGTGCCGGGCGGCGGGCCGGAGGTCACCGCGTCGCTGTGCGACCGGGCGGTTGACGCGGTTCTGCGCGACGAGGACACCGTCCGCGGCGGGTTCGGCCCGGCACCGAAGTTTCCGCCCTCGGCGTTGCTGGAAGGGCTGCTGCGAGCCCACGAACGCACCGCGTCCCCGGTTCCGCTGGCGGGGGTGCGCCGGACCTGCGAGGCGATGGCCCGCGGCGGTATCTACGACCAGTTGGCGGGCGGCTTCGCCCGCTACAGCGTGGACGCCGACTGGGTGGTTCCGCACTTCGAGAAGATGCTCTACGACAACGCCCTGCTGCTGCGGGTCTACGCGCACTGGGCGCGGCGGACCGGCGACCCGTTGGCCCGGCGGGTGGCCGTGGAGACCGCGGCCTTCCTCCTCGGGGATCGTTCTGCCGGGGGTCTCGGTGCCGGGGGCATGTTCGCCTCATCGCTGGACGCCGACGCGGCCGGTACCGAGGGATCCACCTACGTATGGACCCCCGCGGAACTTCGCGGGGCGCTCGGCGATGACGACGGAGCCTGGGCGGCAACGGTTTTCGGTGTCACAGTGTCCGGGACGTTCGAGCACGGTGCGTCCGTGCTGCAACGTCCCGCCGAGCACGACCCGCGCGTCGGCGACGCGGAACGGTTCGAGCGGGTTCGCGCCGCTCTGCTCGCGGTGCGGCGGACCCGCCCGCAGCCGCCCCGCGATGACAAGGTCGTCACCGCGTGGAACGGGCTGGCCATCACCGCCCTGGCGGAAGCCAGTGTGGCGCTGGAGGATCCGGCCCTGCTGGCTGCCGCCGAGCATTGCGCGACCGCGATCCTCGGCCTGCACCTGGTCGACGGCCGGTTGCGCCGCACCAGCCTCGGCGGACGGGTGGGGGACAGTGCGGCGATCCTGGAGGACCACGCCGCGCTGGCGACCGGGTTGCTCGCCCTGCACCAACTCACCGGTGCACCGGCCTGGCTGGAGGCCGCCACCGAACTGATCGATCTCGCGCTGCGGCACTTCGCCGACCCGGACCGCCCCGGGCGCTGGTTCGACGCCGCCAACGACGCCGAGCAACTGATGGTGCGGCCGGCCGACCCGGTCGACGGTGCCACCCCGGCGGGGGCCTCGCTGATCGCCGAGGCACTGCTGACCGCCGCCCACCTGGTGGGCGACGAGCGCAGCAGTCGCTATGCGGAGGCCGCCGCGGAGACCCTGCTGGCACATTCGGTGCTGCTGGCCAAGGCACCGCGGTCGTCGGGCCACTGGCTGGCGGTGGCCGAGGCCGCGGTCCGCGGTCCGCTGCAGGTGGCGGTATCCACCGGTGACCCGCAGTCGGCACTACTGGCGGCGGCCCGCCGGATCGCCCCGGGCGGGACCGTGGTGGTGGGTGGCCCTGCCGACTCGATGCCGCTGCTGGAGGGACGCGGCCCGGTGGGTGGTGCGGAGGCTGCCTACATCTGCCGTGGCCGGGTGTGCGACCTGCCGGTCACCGGTGTCGAGCAACTTGCGGCCGCGCTCGGAGTGCCCGGGTAGCGTGGCGGCCATGGTCAGTGCCGAGGAGATCACCCGCGTCGTCCACCGCTATCTCGACCTGGTGGCCACGGGCACCGCCGATGAGATCGTCGAACTGTATGCCGACGACGCCACGGTCCAGGACCCGGTCGGTGGTGAGGTGCACATCGGCAAGCACGCCATCCGCGGGTTCTACAAGAACATCGAAAGTGCCGAGCGGGCAACGGAACTGTTGACGCTGCGGGTGGCCGGCCACGAGGCCGCATTCATGTTCGCCATCACGGTGGGCCACGGCGAACACCGGATTCGGATCGAACCGATCGACGTGATGGTGTTCGACGGGGAGGGCAGGATCGCCTCGATGAAGGCCTACTGGTCGCCAGCCGACGTCACCCCGGTCTGAACCGGTCAGAACACCGCGAACCACATCGCGATGTAGTGGCAGGTGGCCGCCACCGCCGTACAGGCGTGGAAGAACTCGTGATGGCCGAAAGTCTCCGGCCACGGGTTGGGCCACTTCAGCCCGTAGAGCACCCCGCCCACGCTGTAGAGGGCACCGCCGACGATCAACAGCACCACCGCGGTCACCCCGGCCCCGTCGAGGATCGGGCCGATGAACCACGCCGCCACCCAGCCCAGCAGCAGGTACAGCGGGACACCCACCCAGCGCGGAGCGGTGGGCCAGCACATCTTGAGCAGCACCCCGGCCAGCGCCCCGCCCCACACGACCCAGAACAGCGTCCACCCGCTCTGTTCGGGCAGTGCCAGCAGTGCGAACGGGGTGTAACTGCCGGCGATGAACACGAAGATCATCGAGTGGTCGAGCCGCTTCATCCAGGTCCGCGCACGCGTGGATTGCCAGTTCACCCGGTGGTAGGTGCCGCTGACGGTGAACATCGCCACGATGGTCAGCGTGTAGATGAGGGTGGCGATCCCGGCCCTGGTGGAGTCCACCGCCCACGACACCGACACCAGAGCCGCCCCCGCGATCGTCGCGACGATCGCGGAGTAGACGTGAATCCAGCCGCGCGCCCGGGGCTTGCCCAGGAACTGGGCGACGCCGTCGACGACCGCCTCGGGGAAGTCCTCGGCGGCGGTGTCCACCGCCTGGGGCTGTGGTGTGACGTCGGTCGACATGTCGCCTCCCCTTTCGCGCATCGTGGTCAGACACCGTCGTGGTCGGACACCGCTGCGTTGCATGGCCGGACGGTGGGACGATTCCTACCCGGCGGCCGTGGCCGCGGTTCGGGACTGGGCGGACGCCCGCCACAGTAGTCTCAGTAGCCGTGGAGATCATTCCGCAACGACTCAAGGAACCGGCCTACCGGCTCTACGAGATGCGCTTGCGGCATGAGCTCGCCGATGCCAAATGCACACTTCCGCGGCATATCGCGGTGCTATGCGACGGCAACCGCCGATGGGCTCGTGATGCTGGTCACGCCGACGTCAGCTACGGCTACCGGGTCGGCGCGGACCGGATCGCCGAGATGCTGCGGTGGTGCGCCGAGGCGGGGATCGAAATGGCGACGGTGTATCTGCTGTCCACGGAGAACCTGCGGCGCGATCCGGCCGAACTGTCCTGTCTGATCGACATCATCACCGAGGTGGTCGAGGAGATCTGCTCCCCGGTCAATAGGTGGAGCGTGCGCACCGTCGGGGATCTCGAACTGCTGGGCGATGAGACGGCCCGCCGGTTGCGGGAGGCCGTGGACAGCACGGCGAGCACGGCGGCCGAAGCCGTCTTCCACGTCAACGTCGCGGTGGCCTACGGCGGGCGGCAGGAGATCGTCGATGCGGTGCGCGCCCTGCTGGGCAAGGAAGTGGCCAACGGCGCCACCCCGGAGCAGATGATCGAGGCGGTCACCATCGACGGCATCTCGGAGAATCTCTACACCTCCGGTCAGCCCGACCCCGATCTGGTCATCCGCACGTCCGGTGAGCAGCGGCTCAGCGGATTCCTGCTCTGGCAGAGCGCCTATTCGGAGATGTGGTTCACCGAGGCGCACTGGCCGGCGTTCCGGCGGGTGGATTTTCTGCGCGCGCTTCGTGACTACAGCCGCCGGCACCGGCGCTACGGCGTATAGCCGGGGGTTGGGGTCGTGACCGCGCTGTCCGCCGTGGTCTTCGCGCTCAGCTGGTGGATGGGCCTGTATCTGGCTGTGCGGGACCCCCGCAAGCCCGCACTTGTGTTGGCGGCCGTCGGTCTGTGCGGGTTTGCCACGGTCGTTGCCCTCGACGCCATCCGGATGGCAGGAGAGGTGTCGGCCGAATCTCTCGGACGGGTGGAGATCTACCTCGTCGTACTGCCCGGAGTCGCCTGGTTCGCGGTGCTGATGGAACTGGCACGGCCCCACGATGCCGGGGGCGGCCGAGGACGGGACGTCTCGTTGACGGCCGTCGTGGCCGCGGCCGCGGCCCTGGGCGCGAACTGGGCCGGCAGCGTCGACGGCCCCCTGCGCGGCGGGCACTGGCTGGTGTTCGCTGTCATCTCCGGTTCGACGCTGGCCGCCATGATCCTTGCCGTGCGCAGGGTCGGTCAGCCCGCCCGGGTGGCGGGCGTGCTGGCGGTGGCGACGCTGTTCTTCGCGTTGGGCAATGCGATCATCGTCATTCCGCTGGGCCTGGTGCCGAGTTGGATAGCGCTGGCGGCCACCGGATTCGACATTCTGCTGCTGGGATTCGCGGTGGCGCTCTGGGATGCCTTCGACGAAGGTCAGGCACTGCGCTCGGCGATGCTGCGCTCGTTTCTCGGTACTGCTGCTGTCGTCGTCGTCTTCGGTGGCCAACTGCTGCTCGGTGTGGCGGTGGTGGGTGAGGACGGTCGCGGCATCCTCACGGTGTTGCTGTTCACCGTCGTGGCGGTGGCGATCGGAATCACCGTCCTGGCCGACCCGTTGGCCGGGTTGCTCGACCGGGTGGCGTTCGCCCGGTTCCCCGCCTTGCGGGCCGAACGTGCCACGCTTCGCAACGCCGAAACCGCGCTGCCGTCCCGCTCGCCGAACCCGCTGGACGGTCTCGATGACGAGACATTCGTCCGGCTGACTCGGCGTGCCCTGAGCCACTACGGCGACCTCGCCAAGCTCGTCGCCAGCCCACTGACCGACTTGCCCGAGATCGATGCGAGACTGGCCGCTCGCGCCGCCCCCGACCAGCCGTTGGAGCGCGCCAACGAATTGCGGGCGTTACTGGCCGAGCACATCGACCGGCTCAAGCCCCGGAATGACGGGGACTTCGGGACGACCGAACAGTGGCGGTACTACAACGCCCTCTATTTCCCCTACGTCGCCGGGGTGCGCGCCTACGCCCAGAACGCCACCGCAGCCGGCCTGGACCCCGTCGCCCGGCAGGCCTGGCAGTGGATGGTTACCGAGGTGCCGCAGCGCTCGCTGCACAACTGGCAGAACGCCGCCGCCCGGCTGATCGCGGCCGAACTGCGGGATCCGGCCGCAATTGGCAGTAGTTGGCAGTAGCACGCATCGATCTGGCAGCGCGCTTTCCGCAGGGTTGAGGGTGACAGACACCTTCGACCCACAGGAGATCCCCGTGAAGGCCACCACCCCCCTCCCCGAAATGCCGGACGCCCTGCTGCGCCGGGCACTGCGCATCGACGGCACGGTCAGCGCCGCGGCCGGTGTCGCGGTCCTCGCCGCCGCCGAATCACTATCGGCCGCCACCGGAATGTCGGCGGCCGTGACCGTTGTGCTGGGCGCGGGTTCCGTGCTGTGCGGATCGGCGTTCCTGGTGCTGTCCCGGGCGCGGAACGTCCGGTCCGGCGGCACCTCGGTGGCCGGCGGTAACGCCGCCTTCACCCTCTTTGCCGTCGCCGCTGCCGTCATCGCATCGCCACCGCTGACCACGGTGGGTGTCCTGTCGGCGGTCGGTGCCGGCGCCTACACCGCGGCCATGGCTGCGGCGCAGTACCGCGGTCTTCGCCGGATGTCCACGCAGGTCTGAAAAGCACCACGAGAAGGGAGTGCAACCATGGATCCCATGATCGCCGCTGGCGCGCTGATCGGTGGAGGGCTGATTTTGGGGGGCGGCGCGATAGGCGCCGGCATCGGAGACGGGATTGCGGGCAACGCCCTGATCTCCGGAATCGCCCGCCAACCTGAGGCGCAGGGACGGTTGTTCACGCCGTTCTTCATCACCGTTGGCCTGGTTGAGGCGGCCTACTTCATCAACCTCGCGTTCATGGCGTTGTTCGTGTTCGCCACCCCGAACGGATAGTTCCGGGGATTACCGGTGAAGGCCGCTCAGAGCTTGCGTAACCGCAACCGGTTGATCGAGTGATCGGCGTCCTTGCGGAGCACCAGGGTGGCCCTCGGCCGGGTGGGCAGGATGTTCTCGATCAGGTTGGGGCGGTTGATGGAGTGCCAGATATCGCGGGCGGCGGCCACCGCCTGCATGTCGGTCAGTCCGGAGTAGTGATGGAAGTGCGACGCCGGGTCGGCGAAGGCGCCGGCCCGCATCGCCAGGAAGCGTTCGACGTACCAGGTTTCGATGTCCTCGATCCGGGCGTCCACGTACACCGAGAAGTCGAACAGATCCGACACCATCAGCCGCGGCCCGGTCTGCAGGACGTTGAGGCCCTCCAGGATCAGGATGTCCGGGTGGGTGACGACATGCCGGTCGCCCGGGACTATGTCGTAGATCAGGTGCGAGTACACCGGAGCGCACACGGTGTCCGAACCGGACTTCACCGCCGTCACAAAGCGCATCAGCGCCCGGCGGTCATAGGACTCCGGAAAACCCTTGCGGTGCATCAGATTCCGGCGGGTCAACTCGGCGTTGGGGTAGAGGAAGCCGTCGGTGGTCACCAGATCCACCCGACGGTGGTCCTCCCAGCGGGACAGCAGAGCCTGCAGCACGCGAGCGGTGGTCGACTTGCCGACGGCCACGCTGCCCGCCACACCGATGACGAACGGCACCGGTCGGTCCGGATTCTGGGTGGGCTCGCCGAGGAACTCCGCCGTGGCGGCGAACAGACCCTGGCGGGCGGCCACCTGGAGGTTGATCAACCGGGCCAGTGGGAGATAGACCTCTTCGACCTCGAGAAGGTCGATCTGCTCACCGAGGCCGCGCAGCCCGACGAGTTCCTCCTCGGTCAGCTTCAGCGGGGTCGACATCCGCAGCGAACGCCATTCGCGCCGGTCGAACTCGACGTACGGGCTCGATTCGCTCAGCCGCGCCATCGGACCAGTCTTGCAGTTGGTCGGAACGCGCTCATGTCGGGGAGCCCCCCTAGGGTTTGGGGCGTGGCATCCGATCTTCTGATCCGCGAGTACCTATTGCTCGGGTTGCGCTTCGACCGCATCGAGGACGGCTATGTCGACTCGTTCACCGGCGACCCGCACCTGCGCCGCGTGGTCGCCGACGAACCCGCTCCCGATCCGGCGGTGCTGGCAGTCCAGGCGGACCGGCTGCTGGCCGCTCTGCCCGCCGTGCCGCGCGAGGGCGGCTTCACCGACCAGAGGGCCGACTTCATCGCGGCCCATCTGCGCGCACTGGCCTGCGCGGCCAGGAAGTTCGCCGGTGCCGAGATCGGGTTCGTCGACGAGGTGAAGGCCTATTTCGACGTCGAGATCACCCGCGGGGACGAGGACCGCTACCGGGCAGCGCATGCGCTGCTGGACGAGGCGCTGGCGGGCCAGGGTCCGCTGGCCGACCGGATGGCCGCCCACCGCAAGGCCGAGGAGATCCCGCCCGAGCGCCTCGCCGAGGCGATCAACGCCTTCTCCAGCGCGCTGCGCGATATCGTCCGGTCCCGCTATCCACTGCCCGATCAGGAGACCGTCGCCTATGAGGTGGTCACCGACAAGCCGTGGTCGGGCTTCAACTACTACGAGGGTGGCTACCGCTCCCGGGTCGCCGTCAACGCCGACCTCAGACAGCCGATGAGCCACCTGCCCCGGCTCGTCGCCCATGAGTCCTATCCCGGGCACCACACCGAGCACTGCCGCAAGGAAGCCCGGCTGGTCGCCGGTCTCGGCCAGGCCGAGCAGACGATCTTCCTGGTCAACACCCCGCAGTGCCTGATGGCAGAGGGTCTGGCTGACCTGGCGCTGCACGCCGCTGTCGGCCCGGGCTGGGGCCGCTGGGCCCAGGAGATCTACGCCGACCTCGGGCTCCGGTTCGACGGCGAGCGCGCCGAGGCGATCGCGACGGCGTCCGCCGGTTTGGCCGAGGTCCGACAGGATGCCGCGCTGATGCTGCA
>JAKOYE010000254.1 GCA_029780675.1 Actinomycetes bacterium | reverse complement strand
ACGATGATGGCCGTCGACAACTGGGTACCCACGCCCAGTTGGTCGCCGAGGTAGACGATGAGGGCCGCGACGGAGGTGTTGAACAGGAACGACACCACGAACACCTTGGCGTCGAAGTTCCTCTCGAGGTAGGCGCGCAGGCCTCCGAACACTGCGTCGAGTGCCGCGACCACTGCGATCGGCAGGTAGGGCTGGACCGCTTCCGGCACATCCGGCTGGAACACCAGACCGATGACGATGCCGACGACGAGTGCCGCGATACCGATCATCGGTGCCCCTCCCCGCCCTCGTGTGCCACCGCGACCTCCCGGCCGGCGCTGGCGGGAAGCGTCAGTTCCTCCTCGGTGCTGACCCGCACGCCGACCCGGTAGGCAGCCTCGAGTAACCGCAGGCGCTGAAGGGCCCCGCTGCGTCCGAAGCCGTCGGCCAGTTCAGCGGGCGATCCTATCGCCGCGATGGTGTACGGGCTGGCGATTGGCCGGTTGTCGGCGAGGATGGCGCCCCCGGCCTGACGCAGGGTCGCACCCGGCCCGATCCTGACTCCGCCCACCGCGACGGCCTCGGCACCGGCCGCCCACAGGGCGTTGACGGCGGCCTGCAGGTCGCGGTCGAGAATCACCTGCCTGGTGCCCGGCAGTCGCTGTTTGGAGACGTCGGTGAGATCCGCGCCGACTCCCGGCTCGGTCAGCGTGACCGCCAGACCCGGCCCGCGCACCGCCGTCGTCGCAGCGCTGATGTCCAACGCGTCGAGACGGCCGAGCAGTGCCCGCCCGGTCGCATCGGCGGCCAGTTCCTGCCTTTCCACGGCATCGGACTCGGCGAGCAGCGCGTCCCGGCGCACCGTCAGCTGATCGGTGCGATCTTCGGCGTTACGCACACTGCCGGCGAGGATCTGCCGGGCCTCGTTGAGGCCCGGTGCGGTGCTACGGGCCTGCGAGATCGCCGCGGCGAAGACCGCCGCGATCAGCAGTACCGCCAACGCCTGCCACCACCGATCGTGGGGCCGCCGGCCGCCGCGGGCCTCACGTTCGGCTGCCGCCGCCGCGTAGCCGGGGTCGAGATGGTCGGACAGCAGCGAACGCAGCAGCGACGGCATGGACCCGGAAACACCGGCGGCCGCCGCAGGTGCCTCAGGCGATAGCACCGCGAGGGACCTTCGGCATTGTGCGGACCACCATGCCGACCTGGATCAGGTACAGCACGGCGGACCACAGGTACATGCCCGTACCCCAGATCACGAAGCCCCACCCGCACGCTCCGATCACCCTGCTCCACAACGCGTCCCACTGCCCGAGCAGGATCAGCGGGAACCCGGACATCAGCGCGAAGGTCGCGGCCTTGCCGATATAGGTGACCGGCAGGGCAGCGACACCCCGGGTGCGAAGCACCGGCAGCGTCGCAGCGAGGACGACGTCCCGGCCCAGCAGCACCGCGACCAGCCACCACGGGACGGCGCCGGCGAGGGCCAGACCCACCGGAACCGTGACCATGTAGATCCGGTCCACCAACGGGTCGAGCAGCTCCCCCAGTCGCGAGGACTGGTTGTCCATCAACCGGGCGATCTTGCCGTCGGCCCAGTCGGACACCCCGCTGAACATGAGCACACCGGTGGCGGGGCCGTAGGCGTGCTGAACCAGCAGCAGGTACAAGAACACCGGTACCAACGCCAGGCGGATGGCGCTGAGCACGTTCGGGATCGTCCAGATCCGGCCCTCCATGCCGCCAACCTCACCCGGCCCGCTCAGCGGAACACACCAGGAAGGCTCAGCGCCGACAAGGTGTCGTCCCGTAGCGGGTTGTCGTGGACCATGTAGGTCCACGTCGAGGTCGGCCGTGCCAGCTTGGACAGGTCCAACCCGGGCTCGTCCTCAAGCACGTTGGCGGTCTCGAACGTCTGCTGGGAAGCCTCGATGGCGTCGGCGGCCAGGTGGGCGAACCCGTCGACGGCCAGCCGATGGAACTCGTCGAGCGGGTTCTGCCGGCCCAGTGCCCGCAGGTGGATGCTTTCCCGGATGTCGGCGAGATAGGCCAGGTGATCGGCCCACCCGTGGTCCAGGTGGTACAGCATGATCTGCCGGCAGATCCGTTCCATCTGCTGCTCGGCGGCCTCGTCGTCCGCGCCGCCGGCACGCAGTACGGCCAGTAACTCGTCGTAGCGCTCGGGCGACAGTTCGCGCAGTTCCTCACGGGCCGCCGGCGTGCTCAGCAAGGTGTTCCGCCGCTCCACGATGATGGCCCGCTGCTGGGCGATCAACTGGTTGTAGCGCCAGGTGTTGGCGTGGACGTCCAGCAGCCTCCCTTCGGCGACGCGCTGGGCGTGGTCGAGCAGGACGACCGCCTTCGGGCTGGTGACCCGGCCGGTCTCGTCGCACTCCATCGGCAGCTTCGCCGCCTCAACATGGGCCTCGACGACATCGTCCTCCCAACTGGCGAAGAAGACCGAGGATCCCGGATCACCCTGACGACCGGCGCGGCCGCGCAACTGGTTGTCCAGCCGCTCGGTGCGGTGCCGGCCGGTGCCGACCACGTGCAACCCACCGAGTTCGGCGACGGCGTCCTTCTCCGGGGCGTCGTCGGCGGCGCCGGAACCACCCAGGCGGATGTCGGTACCGCGACCGGCCATCTGGGTCGACACCGTCACCGCCCCGAGCTTGCCCGCCTCGGCGATGACGGCCGCCTCCTCCTCGTCGTTCTTGGCGTTGAGGACGACGGCCGGAACCCCGCGCCGCACCAGGCGGCGGTGCAGGTCTTCGGATTCGGCGACGTCGTGGGTTCCGACCAGGATGGGCTGCCCGGTGGCATGCACCTCGATGATGTGGTCGATGATCGCCTCGTTCTTGGCGGCGGCGCTGACGTAGACCCGGTCGGGCTCATCGACCCGCACGTTCGGCGTGTTCAGCGGAATCGGCGAAACCCCGAGGGAGTAGAACTGCCGGAGCTGCTCACCGGCGGCAAGCGCGGTACCGGTCATCCCGCAGACCGTCGGATACCTGTTGATCAGCGCCTGGACGGTGATGGTGTCGAGCACCTCGCCGGTTTCGGTGGTCTCGATGCCCTCCTTGGCCTCGACGGCCGCCTGCAGCCCGTCCGGCCAGCGCTGCAGGGTGGCGATCCGGCCGCGGGACGCATTGATCAGCTGCACCGCACCATCCCGGACGATGTAGTGCACATCGCGCTGCAACAGGACATGGGCGTGCAGGGCGACGTTGACCTCGGTCAACGTGGTGGAGACATGCTCCTCCGAGTACAGGTCGATCCCGCCGAGCGCCTTCTCCAACTGCTGGGCACCGGCCTCGGTGAGGTGGACGTTGCGGCTGTCGGTGTCGGTGGCGAAGTACTCCTCACCCCGCTGGCTGGCGATGAGCTCGCCGACCAGCCGCACCACCTCCAGTCGCGGCGTCTCGCGGTGGCTGGTGCCGGCCAGCACGAGGGGCACCAGAGCCTCGTCGACCAGTACCGAGTCGGCTTCGTCGACGAGCGCGACGTCCGGGTTGGGCGACACCAGGTCGGCGACGTCGGTGACCAACTGGTCACGGAGAACATCGAAGCCGATTTCGTTGACCGAGGCATAGGTGACGTTGCACTGGTAGGCCGCGCGGCGTTCCTCGGGGGTGGAGTCGGCGGTGATCCACCCGACGGTGAGCCCCAACGCCTCGATCAGCGGACCCATCCACTCGGCGTCGCGGCGAGCCAGATAGTCGTTGATGGTGACCACGTGGACATTGCGGCCGGCCAGCGCATAACCCGCGGCGGCGATCGCGCCGGACAGTGTCTTGCCCTCGCCGGTGGCCATCTCCACCACGTCGCCGGCCATCATCCGCAGAGCACCGAGCAACTGGACGTCAAAGGGCCGCAGACCGGTGGTCCGCTCGGCCGCCTCGCGGGCAATGGCCAGGAACTGCGGCATGTCGGAGGACTGGGCGAGGTCGCCGAGCTTGAGCAACCCGGCCGCCTTGGCGAGTTGCTTGTCGTCGAGGCCCTTGGCCTTCGCGTCGAACTCCGCCGCCGCCTCCACCTCGGCCATCGACTGCGCCTTGACCTTGTCAGTACTCGCGCCCAGCAGCCGCCAGAAGCCGCGGCTCAGCCGGCCCTGGCCGGACGCGGTCTTGGGTGTTTTTGCCACGGGGTCAACGGTACCGCTCAGTGGCCGCGGCAAATTCGAGCGCCGCACCGGCGCTCAGGCCGGATTCGAGCGCACCGGCACTCAGGCCGGATTCGAGCGCACCGGCGCTCAGGCCAGATTCGAGCGCACCGGCACTCAGGCCAGATTCGAGCGCACCGGCGCTCAGGCCAGATTCGAGCGCCGCGGGTAGGCGACCGCAGGATCGGTCAGCGTGTTCACCACCGCCGGCAGCCCGCACTCGAAGGCACGGCGCAGGGCGGGCCGCAACTGCTCCGACTCCGACACCAGTTCCCCGTGGCCGCCGAGCGCGCGCACCACCTCGTCGTAGCGGGTGCCCGGTCGCAGGTCAGCCACCACCGAGTAGCCGTACACCATCTCCATCGGGTGCTTCTCCAGCGCCCAGATGCCGTTGTTGCCGATCACCGACACCACGTGAACGCCGTGCCGGACCAGGGTGTCCCATTCCATTCCGGAGAAGCCGAAGGCCCCGTCGCCCTGCAGCAGGACCACCTGCCGGTCGGGGCGGGCGAGCTTGGCGGCCAGCGCGTAGCCCGGGCCCGACCCCAGGCAGCCGAAGGGACCGCTGTCCAGCCACGCGCCCGGGACGAAACTGTCGATCACCCGCCCGGCGTAGGAGCCGAAGTCGCCGGCGTCGACGACGATGATCGCGTCTCGGTCCAGCATCGGGAGCAGTTCGGCGTAGACCCGCATCGGATGCAGTGGAGTGCGATCGTCGGCCAGTTCCCTCGCCTCGGCGGCGCGCGCTCTGCCTTCCACCGTCCGCAGCGAGCCGATCCACTCCGCATGGTCGCCGGTGGCGGCGGTGGCCAGCGCGCTGAGGGTGGCGGGCAGGTCGCCGTAGAGGCCCGCGGCGACGGCCCGCGGATGCGGACGCTCCGGCGCGCACCGATCCACGCTGATCAATGCGGTGTCCGCGCCGAACACCGCGCCGAAGCCGAGCCGGAAGTCCATCGGGACGCCGACCACGACCGCGACGTCGGCCTGGGCGAGCGCCGTCGACCTGGCCCGGGAGAACGCCAGGTCGTGGTCGGCCCCGACGATCCCGCGAGCCATCCCGTTGGCGACGACCGGAATCCGCAGTCGCTCGGCCAGGACGCGAAGTTCGTTCTCGGCATGCCCCCACCAGACGTTCGTCCCGGCCATGATCACCGGGCGCTGGGCGCCGGCCAGCAGGTCGATCGCCTGCTGCAGGGCAGCACCGTCGGCGACGGCGGCCGGTGTCGGCTCGGTCAACGCCCCGGGTTCACCACGGTCGTGGGCCTCGCCGAAAACGTGGTCCATCGGGAAGTCCACGAAGCCGACCCCGGACGGGGCTCCGACAGCCGCGCGTAACGCGTCATCGACGCGGTCGCCGACCGCCGCCGCCGACTCGGCGGTCGCGGCGTATCGACACAGCGGGGCGACGAACGGCACATGGTCGATCTCTTGCAGCGAGCCCATCCCCCACCTCAGTGCCGGCGCCCGTCCGCCGAGCACCAGCAGTGGCGACTGGTTCTGCTGCGCCGCCGCCATCGCGCTCATCCCGTTGGTGATTCCCGGTCCGGCGGTCAGAGCGGCTACCCCCGGCACCCGGGTCACCTTCGACCAGCCCTCCGCGGCGAACGTCGCGGTCTGCTCGTGGCGGGTGTCGATCAGCCGGATTCCCTCGCTGCGGCACCCGTCGTAGATGGAGAACAGGTGCCCACCCGAGAGCGTGAACATGGTGTCGATCCCGCTGGCGCGCAGCCGTCGGGCGATCAGTCGGCCGGCGTGGATGGTGTGCGCGTTCTCGACATCGATCCCCATCAGACGAGCGTATCCAGCACCGAGCCGATCCCGAACCCCGATGCGCCGACGCTCAAACCCCGATGCTGCGGTAACTTTCGCCGGAGAGTGCCGCCGCATGGAGGAGAGCGCGTTGGAGCCGTACGTACCGTCCATGGACTGGGGCCACGAACTGGTCCCGTCGTTGATGTGGATTCTCAAGGCTTGGACGATCGCGGCCGCGCTGACCATGATCGCGCTCGTCCTGCTAGCGCGCTTCACCGTCTGGGGTCGCCAGTACTGGCAGGTCACCGGCGGGTACTTCACCGGCCGACCGGCAGTCAAGGTATGGATCTGGCTCGGTGCCCTTTTGCTCTCGGTGATCGTGTCGGTCCGGATCAACGTGTTGCTCAGCTATTTCGGCAACGATCTCTACACGTCACTGCAGGTCGCCTTCGAGGCCACCAGCCAAGACGAGCAGGTGGTGCGCGCGGGGGCCATCAGTGGATTCTGGAACGCGCTGATCACCTTCGGGATTCTGGCGACCATCTACATCAGTCAGGTGATGCTGGACATCTACCTGACCCAGCGATTCATCATCCGCTGGCGCACCTGGTTGACCAGTAGGTTGACCGGAGACTGGCTGAACGACCGCGCGTACTACCGCAACCGATTCACCGACTCCAACACCGACAACCCGGATCAGCGCATCCAGTACGACGTCGACATCTTCACCACGGGTACCGGCGGTACTCCCAACACCCCGACGGTCGGAACCGGGTCGACTCTGATCTTCGGCGCCATCTCATCGGTGGTGACCGTGGTGGCGTTCGTGCCGATCCTGTGGGGCCTGTCCTACAGCGTGACGGTTTTTGGTGTCACACTGCCCAAGGCGTTGTTCTGGGTGGCGTTCGTGTACGTGTTCTTCGCCACGGTTGTGGCGTTCTGGCTCGGGCGGCCGCTGATCGGGCTGAGCTTCCGCAACGAGTTGACCAACGCGGCGTTCCGTTATTCGCTGGTCCGTCTTCGCGACGCCGCCGAGTCGGTCGGGTTCTACCGCGGCGAGAGCACCGAACGCGGCCTTCTGCGCACCCGATTCGACGACATCATCAGCAACTACCGTCGCTACGTCAGGCGGACGCTGGAGTTCACCGGCTGGAACCTGGCGATGAGCCAGGCCATCACTCCGCTGCCGCTGATCGTGCAGGCGCCAAATCTGTTCAGCGGCAAAATGGATTTCGGCGATGTCACCCAGTCCGCGAGTGCGTTCTCGAATATCAGCGACTCATTGTCGTTCTTCCGAAACGCCTACGATCAGTTCGCCGCTTACCGGGCGGCGGTCATTCGTTTGCACGGACTGTGCGAAGCCAACCGGCTGGCGAGGGAGATGCCCAGCCTGGACACTGAGCACTGCACGGACGGCACCCTGGAACTGCGCGGTGTCGAGGTGCATGCCCCAGGCGGCGCCCAACTGGTCGACCCGCTTAGTCTTCGGCTGGAACCCGGCGACACGATGGTGGTGACGGGTCGCTCCGGGTCCGGTAAGACCACACTGCTGCGCAGCCTCGCCCAGATGTGGCCGTACACCACGGGCACGGTGCGTCGCCCCCTAGATGGTCACGAAACCATGTTCTTGTGCCAGACGCCCTATGTTCCGTTGGGTGACCTGCGCACGGTGCTGTCCTATCCCGCCGCATCCGGCGAGATACCCGACACGGATCTTCAGATTGTGCTGTCCAAGGTGGCGCTACCGCACCTGACCAACCGGCTCAACGATGAGGAGGATTGGGCCAAGGTACTTTCGCCCGGGGAGCAGCAGCGGATCGCTTTTGCCCGAATCTTGCTCACCAAGCCCAAGGTGGCCCTGCTAGACGAAGCTACTTCGGCCCTCGACCAGGGTCTGGAGTTCGTCGTCTACGACTTGGTGCGCACCGAATTGCCCAAGACGATCCTGGTCAGCGTGAGCCACCGCCCGACTGTGGACCAGTACCACGACCTTCACCTGGAACTACTCGGTGATGGTGCCTGGCGACTCAGCCGGATCGAACCAGCACCAGCCTGACCGCGCTGCTGTAATGCTGAGCCGCGAGGCGACCCAATCGGTGGCCCCGGAGGTGAATGCCCATGGAGATGTACGCGCCGTCGCTGGACTGGGCCAACGAGCTCAGCCATTCGCTGTTGTGGGCGGCCAAGGCCTGGGCGATCACCGCGTGTGTGACGGTGATCGTGCTGGTGGTGCTGGCCCGCTACACCTCCTGGGGCCGTCAGTTCTGGAGGATCACCGGGGGTTACTTCCGCGGCCGCGACGGCGTTCTGGTGTGGGCGTGGCTGGGGCTGCTGCTGTTCTCGACTCTGATCGCCGTTCGACTGGACGTCTTGCTCAGCTATTTCAGCAACGATCTGTACTCGTCGCTTCAGGTCGCCTTCGCCGGCGCCGCGGCCGGAGACGATGCGGTGCGGGACTCCGGCGTGAACGGATTCTGGACGGCGATCGTCACCTTCATGCTGATCGTCGTCCTGTACATCAGCCGTCAACTCGTGGACATCTATCTCACCCAGCGGTTCATCATCCGCTGGCGGGTGTGGCTCACCGAACGGCTCACCGCGGACTGGCTCGACGATGAGGCCTTCTACCGCGGGCGGTTCCTCGACGCGCCGATCGACAATCCCGATCAACGCATCCAACTCGACATCGACTCGTTCACGGCGTTCACCGGCCAGGGGCCGAACGTGCCGTCACTGGGGACGATCGCGACCCTGCCGTTCGGCGCGATCAACTCCATGGTGTCTGTCGTCGCGTTCACCCCGATCCTGTGGAGCCTGTCCGGCGAACTGACGTTCTTCGGGATCACCATCGACCACGCCCTGTTCTGGATTGCCCTGGTCTATGTGTTCGCGACGACGTTCGTCGCGTTCTGGATCGGCCGGCCGCTGATCCGGTTCAGCTTCCGCAACGAACTGACCAACGCCGCGTTCCGCTATGCGTTGGTACGACTGCGCGACGCCGCCGAGTCCGTCAGCTTCTATCGTGGCGAGGAGGCTGAGAAGTCCGTTCTGCGCAAGCGTTTCAGCGCCATCATCGACAACTACCGCGGTTACGTGGTGCGCAACCTGGCCTTGTTGGGCTGGAACAACGCGATCAGCCAGTTGATCAACCCACTTCCGTTGGTCGTCCAGGCGCAGCGACTGTTCAAGGGCCAGATCACCTTCGGCGACGTGACCCAATCCGCATCGGCGTTCAGCGCCGTGCACGACTCGCTGTCGTTCTTCCGAGCGATCTACGACTCGTTCGCCGCCTATCGGGCGACCATCATCCGACTGGACGGTCTGGTCGAAGCGGACCGGGAGTCCCGGGAACTGCCGAGGCTGACTGCGGAGGACAGCGCGGACGGCTCCCTGGAACTCATCGATGTCGAGGTGCGTAACCCCGCCGGCGGGCAGTTGCTGGAACCACTGAGCCTGCGCCTGGAACCCGGCGACTCGTTGGTGATCACAGGGCCGTCGGGATGCGGACGCACCACCCTCCTGCGCAGCATCGCCCTGCTGTGGCCCTACGCGACCGGCACCGTACGCCGGCCCGACCACGGCGGAGACGCGATGTTCCTGTCCCAGGTGCCCTACCTCCCACTCGGCGACCTGAGAGCCGTGCTGGCCTATCCGCGCCAGGAGGCCAGCATCGCCGACGAACGGTTGATCGCCGCCCTCGAGGACGCGGCATTGGGGCACCTGACCAACCGGCTCAACGAGACGCAGGACTGGTCCAAGACGCTGTCCCCCGGCGAACAGCAGCGCATCGCGTTCGCCCGGGTCCTGCTGCAGGAGCCCAGGGTGATCTACCTCGACGAATCGACGTCGGCTCTGGATGCCGGCAACGAGTACGCCCTTTACCGACTGGTGCGGTCCCGGCTACCGCACAGCATTCTGGTCTCGGTGACGCACCGCGACAGCATCAGGCAACACCACAACTTCCACCTCCACCTCGCCGGTGACGGCGGATGGACGTTCAAGCCCGAGGAAACGGGCTGACGGGTCGTTACCGCACCAACAGAACCGGGCATTCGGCGTGATGAATCACGTTCTGGCTGACCGAACCGAGGATTGAGTCGGCAAGCCTCCCGCGGCCGTGACTGCCCACCACAACCAGCTGCGCGTCCCTCGAGAGCTCGGCCAGGCCCTTCGCCGGGCTGATGTCCTTGAACACCGTGACCACGTGTGCGTTCGGGTACTTCCGCGCGTACGGATCGACCAACTCGTCCATCCGTTGGCGTTGCCGGGATTGCAACACGTCGAGTAATTGCCAGTCCATGTTTCCCTGACCGCCGAGATCGCCCATCCCCACCGCTGCGGCGATCTCCCACATGTGCACCACCATCAGCGGGGCATGCAACGTACGGGCGATGTCGAAAGCTTCGGCCAGCGTTCGGGTCGATGCATCAGACTCGTCGATGCCGACGACGATCGGCAGCGGTTTGCCGGTCCGCCTGGCGACCGCGGGCCGCCAGACCACTATCGGACAGCGGGCCCGATGGACGGTTCTTGCGACATGCCCACCGAGCGAGCGATGGCCCGCCGCACCCTCGCCCAGCACCAGGAAACGGGCGGATTCGGAGGCGTCTGCCAGGGCAGTCGCGACCGCACCTCTGACGGCCACCGTGCGGATCGCAAGATCCGGATGCATCGACCGCACTGCCTGTTCCGCGGCGGCGAGCACCACGTCGCCATCAGAGCTCTGCTCAAGTCCGGCGGGTGGGGCGGTGAAATGCCATTCCAGCTTGGGTATCGCGTGCACAAGCGTGAGTGGACGCGCGCTTCTGGTCGCGACCTCCGCGGCCCATCGGGCACCGCCGAGGGCGGTGTCCGATCCGTCGATACCTACGACAACGGGCAGCCCCTCAGATGCGGTAGTCATTCCTGGACACTAGTCGGCACCCGCCAGAATGCCGCCGCCGAGGCGGCGTGGGCTCCGGCACCCGAACTAACGCGCCTGCGCCCCCACCGCGTGCGCGGCGTGGGCTCCGGCGCCCGAACTAACGCGCCTGCGCCCCCACCGCGTGCGCGGCGTGGGCTCCGGCGCGACGCCCGAAGAATGACCCGGCGCCCAGTTGCGTCCCACTGGAGTACCCCTTGCCGTCCTGGGCGATGGTCGAGGCACACGCCCCCGCCGCGTACAGGCCCGGAATAGGCGCGCAGTCATGGCCGAGCACTTCACCGTTGACGCTGGTGGCGAGGCCGCCGACGGTGAAACCGGAGTACATGGCCTTGCCGAGGGACAGGTCGAACGCCGCCCACGGCCCATGATCCTGCGGCGCGAGGAACTCCGGTTGCTTGTGAAAGTCCGGGTCCTCCCCCTTCGCGGCGTAGCGGTTGTAACGGTCAAGCGTGGCAACCAGGTTTCCCGCCGGAATGCCCAGCGCCGCCTCCATCTCCTCGACGGTCTCCCAGCCGTCGATGAACGTGATCAGAGGTAAGTCCGGTCGCTGCAGGTGTGCCTCGTCGACGATGAGGTAGGCGGCGCTGTCGGGCTGATCCATGACGAAGCCCGAAGTCCGCGAATGGTACGAGTCCTCGCTGACGAAGCGATGCCCCAGCTTGTTGACGATGATGCCGGTCAGCAGGACAGCCGGCGGGTACACCGGCGCGGTGATGAAGGCCTGGTCCATGTGTTTCGTGGCGCCACCCGCCGACTCCCCCAACCGAATGCCCAGACCGTCGTCGTAGGTGTTGCCGAGCACGAAAGGCTTCTCCGCGAGTTTGGGTGTGTACGCGGCGACCATGTCCTTGTTCATGACGAATCCGCCCGCGGCGATCACCACGGCACGGGACCGGATCACACCGGTCTGGCCGAAGTGCCGCCACGCGACACCGGCTACCGCACCGATCTCGATCACCAGATTGATCGCCCCGGTTTCGTACCGGATCTCCACCCCGAGCGCATCGGCACGCTTGAGCAGCAGATCGATCACCATCGCCGCGCCCCGGGTGTCGCCCGGAACCGGGACCTTGTGGCCCCGCGGCGCCGGCCGGGCAATGTCGTTGAACGGCCAGACCTTCTCGTTGCCGGTGTACATCAGCCCCTCCGTCTTGGGCTGGATCACCGCCTTGTGCGGGTAGTAGCTGCGCTCGAAGTGGATCCCCAGATCCTCCAGCCAGTCGAAATGCTCGACGCTGCCCTCGCAGTAGGCCCGGATCTTGTCATGCTCCGGCGCACGGGACATCGCGACGAGGTAGGAGTACATGTCGTCGACGCTGTCGTCATGGCCGGTAGCCCGTTGAACCGCGGTGCCGCCGCCGAGGTAGAAGTGCCCGCCGGCCATCGCCGTCGTGCCGCCTGCCGCGGCGGCCCGTTCCAGCACCAGAACCCGAGCCCCTGCGGCCGCCGCGGTCACCGCGGCGCACCCGCCCGCGATCCCGAAACCGATCACCACGACGTCGACGTCGTCGGACCAGTCGCTGACCTCGGAGGCGTCGATGGTGGCGGGGATGTCGAGGCCGGTCATGGGCCGAGGATATCGCTGACGGCCCGATGCGGCGAGAACGTGTTCTAGTTTTCCCGCGGGCTCACCGGAACCGATCAGCTGACGGCACTGGCGGCGACACTGATGACGCCGCCCGCCCCCGTGTCCTCGCGCAGCTGCTGGTTGGTCGCCTGCCACGAGACCGCGGCGGGCAGATGACCCCAGGTGCTGTTGAACAAACCGATGATCACGGCCGTCCCGTCCGCGAGGTGGGTGTAAACCGGGCCACCGGAGTCGCCCTTCTGGCTGACCACACCGTTCGCCATCGTGAACCACCCGTTGTTGACACCCTCGATGGTGCCGCAGCTTTCGCCGGTGATCACACCGAAATGGCAGACCTGCTGACCGGGGGCGAGAACGACCGTCGGGTCCGTCACCAGTTGACGACCGCTCGGCAGCACATTGTTGATCGCGACGTCGTCGGCGAGAGCGATGGTTTGGTAGTCGGAGATCACCTGATCGGTCCGCACGACGGTGCCGTCGGGGGTGTTGTCGCGGGATGCGGTGACCGTCCCGATGAACCGACCGTTCCGATCGGTGACCCGGCCACTGCCGCGGCAGTGGCCGGCGGAGAAGGCGATGCGCTGGACCGCGTCGATGTAGCCCAGGGTGCACAGGGTCGATTCCTGACGGATCTCCATCCCGGGGAAGACGGTCACCGTGTCGGCCTGCGTCAGGTCGGCCGTCACGACCTCTGCCTTCACCGGGTCGGCCAGCACCGGGTCTGCCGCCGCGGCCGGAGCGCCGAGCACCGCCAGGGATGCCCACGCGACTCCGGCCGCAGCGGCGGAAAGAATGACGGATCGCAGGAAACCGGCCACCATACACCCCGATCGGTCGGCGACCCGTCAACGACGCGGTCGCAATCACATGTCGACTATGTATCGGCGCTCGCGGCCGAACGTTACCGACTTGTGACTGCGGGCCCGCCGCTCATGCGGGCCCCGTCGTCACCCTCCGAGAGGGTCAGGGAATCCTGATGACCTGACCGACCTCGATGTGATCGGGATTGGGGATGTTGTTGAACTGGGCCAGCTCGGGGTAGCGGTTGCCGTCGCCGAGGAACTGCTTGGCGATGTTGAACAGGGTGTCACCGGAGACAACGGTGTAGGTCTTGACCTCGTTGACCACCGGAGCGACCTCGACCTCGACCTCCTTGACCTCCGCGACAGCTTCCTCCACGACCTCCGGCGGCGGCGGGGCGTCGGTGTCGGTGTTCGACGCCCAGGCGGCGCCGGAGTCGGAGTAGAGCACGACGTTGCGGTCGTCCTGAACGACCAGCTTGGTGTGCTTCTTACCCTTGGTGTCGCTGTGCCAGATCGGCTTGTCCCCCGCGTAGATGACGAAGTTGCCGTCGGTCTGGACTTCGGCGCGGTCAGCCCCCTGGCCGTCGGTGCCGGTCGCCCAGACCGCCTCACCACGGGCCGCCAGGACCAGGTTGCCGTCCTCCTGCAGGGTCAGGGTGTACGCGCCGTTGTTCGACGTGAGCGAATCTCCCTTGCCCAGCTTCTGTCCTGCGTTGAGTGTGTCTCCCACGACAGTTGTTACCTCCTGTAAGCCGCCTCTTTGCGGACGGGCCGTCCGCGAGCCTACCGGGAAATCGGAGCCGTGCAGGGGCCGTACGGCAAACATCGGATCGGGAGTCGAAGCCCGGCCCCGACCGGTCCGATGCGCACGGGGGAACGGGGCGCCGCTATCGGGTGAACCGGGCGATCAGCGGACCGGCGATCGCGAGCACGAAGACGTACGGGGTGGCGATCGCCGCCAGGACGCCGGACCCGGCGCCGACCAGGCCGATGATAACCAGCGAGAACTCCCCGCGGGCGATGAGCGCGGTCCCGGCCCGCAGTTGTCCGGGCCGGGCCGCGCCGTCCCGGCGTGCGGCATAGACCCCGGTGGCGATCTTGGTCACCGCCGTCACCGCTGCCAGGGCGAGCGCGGCGGGAAGCTGCGGCAACAGTTCGGCGGGTGCGACGGCGAATCCGATGGACAGGAAGAACGCCGCGGCGAAGAGGTCGCGCAGCGGACCCAGAACGGCGCGGGCCCGGTCGGCGGTCCGTCCGGTCAGTGTCAGTCCCACCAGGAAGGCACCCACCGCGGCCGAGGCGTGGATCTCCTCGGCCACGGCGGCCACGATCAGCGTCAGTCCGAGGATCCGCAGCAGCAATTGCTCGTCCTCGGGGTGACCGATCGCCCGGCCGACGTGGTGTCCCCAGCGGTAGGAGACGAGGAAGGCCAGTCCGAGCGCCCCCAGCGCCACCGCCATCCACAGCATCGCCTCGGCCACCGAACCGCCGGAGGCCATGACGGTCAGCAGCGGCAGGTATGCGGCCATCGAGAAGTCCTCGAGCACCAGCACCGAGAGCACCGCGGGTGTTTCGCGGTTGCCGAGACGGCGCAGGTCGCCCAGGAGTCGCGCGATGACCCCGGAGGACGAGATGTAGGTGACGCCGGCCAGCGCCAGTATCCCGGCACCGTTCAGGCCGAGCAGCCATCCGGCAATCGCCCCGGGCGTGGCGTTGAGGACGAGATCCACCGCGGCGGACGGCAGGTGCCGGCGCAGGCTCGCGGTGAACTCGATCACCGAGAACTCCAGACCCAGGGTCAGCAGCAGGAGCACGACTCCGATCGAGGCCCCGGTCTCGAGGAAGTCCGCCGCCTCCGGAACCGGAATCCCGCCGTCACCGAGGAAAAGTCCGGCCAGCAGATACAGCGGGATCGGAGAAAGCCCGTAGCGGCGGGCACCCGCCCCCAGGACGGTCAGCGCAACGAGGATGAGACCGAGTTCGAGCAGCAGTCCCGCGGATATCGCCACCGTCAGGTCTGATCGATGGCCTGCTCGATGAGGTGACGAACTCCGGCGATCCCGTCGGCGGTGCCGATGACCACCAATACGTCCGCGGCGCGCAGCACCTCATCGGGCCCGGGCGAGGCCACCACCTTGTCGCCCCGGACGAGCGCCACCACCGAGGCCCCGGTGCGGGTCCGGGCCCGGGTGTCACCGAGTGGGCGTCCCGCGTAGCGGGAGTCCGGCAGCACCTCGATCTGGCCGGCCTCCAGTCCGGGCACCTCCCTGCTCAGGTCGGCGAAACTTTCCACCATCCGCGGGGCACCCAAGATCTGGGCCAGCGCGTCGGCCTCGGTGTCGGTGAGCCGGAACACCCGCTGGGCACTGTCCGGGTCCGCGGCGGTGGAGACGAAGAACTCGAATTCGCCCCGGCGGCGGGCGATCACACAGATCCGGTCACCGTCGACGTTGTCGAACTCGTAACGCAGCCCCACACCCGGTAGCAGCGTCTCGTGGATGTCGATGCCCATCGGGCTATCCCGCCTTTCCCGCCGATACCGATGTGCCGGCCGGTACCCAGCCCGGCGGCCCGAACACGTAGCCGAATCGGTCACGCCACCGGGTGGCGGCCCGTACGTCGCGGGCGATGGCGACGTACTCGTGCGTCTCGAGTTTCCAGATGTTGAAGGTGTCGACCGGCTTGGTCAACCCGTAATGCGGGCGGAAGATCTCCGGCTGGAAGCTGCCGAACATCCGGTCCCAGATGATCAGAATCCCGCCGTAGTTGCGGTCCAGGTACTCCGGATCCATACCGTGGTGCACCCGATGATGCGACGGGGTGTTGAACACGAACTCGATGGGCCGCGGCAGCTTCCCGATTCGTTCGGTGTGAATCCAGAACTGGTAGACCAGGCTGATCGAGAAACTGAAGAAAACCATCCACGGCGGCACCCCGAGCAGTGGCAGCGGCGCCCACATGACCAGCTCGCCGCTGTTGTTCCACTTCTGCCGCAGTGCGGTCGCGAAGTTGAAGTACCGGCTGGAATGGTGCGCCTGGTGGGTGGCCCACACCAGACGCACGCGGTGCGCGATCCGGTGATAGACGTAGAACAGCAGGTCGACGCCGACGAGCGCGATCACCCAGGTGTACCAGTCCCGGGGCGAGAGTTGCCACGGCGCGACGTAGACGTACAGCGCGGCGTAGCCCAGAAGTCCCAGGAACTTCCACGCTCCCATCGTCAGGATCGACACCAGGCCCATGGAGATCGAGGCCTTGGCGTCCGGGGACAGGTAGGACCCGACGGCGGGTCGGCCCGGCTCGGTGCCCCCGTCGGCCTTCTCGAGTTTGCGCGCCGCGGCCCACTCCAGGGTCAGCAGCAGCAGGAAGAACGGAATCGCGAAAAGCACCGGGTCGCGCATCGGCGACGGCATTGCCGCGAAAACGTCTGCGATCCGATCCACGGGCACCTCCCGGACGGGATTCTAGCCCTGGCTATTGTCCTCAACCGATCCCCCGACAGAGAAGGCACGGCGTGAATCGGAGTTGGGCGTGAATCGGAGTTGGGCGCTCCTACTCGGGGCGATCGGCACCGAGGTGGCCGGGACGCTCTCGCTGCGGGCATCCCAGGATGACCGACTGTGGCTGGTGGTGGTGGTGATCGGTTACACCGCATCCTTCGTGCTGCTGAGCCGGGTGCTGCGGGCCGGCATGCCGGTCGGGGTCGCGTACGGCATCTGGGGCGCGCTGGGAACCGCGATCACCGCGGTCTCGGCAGCCCTGCTGTTCGGGGACCCCTTCACCGCCCCCATCGTCGCCGGGATCGGGTTGATCGTCGCCGGGGTCCTGCTGGTGGAGTTCGGCTCGCACGCCGCCGATCGGACCCGACCGTGAGTTGGCTGACGCTGGGCGCAGCCATCCTCATCGAAGTGTTCTCCACGCTGGGGTTGCGAGCCTCCGACGGTTTCCGGCGCAAGAAGTGGATCGCCCCGGTACTGGTCGGTTACGTCGTCTCTTTCGCCCTGATCTGGCTGACCCTGCGACTCGGCATGCCGGTGGGCATCGCCTACGGGGTGTGGTCGGCGTGCGGGGTGGCCCTGGTGGCGGTGCTGGCCCGGGTCTTGTTCCGTGAACCGCTGACCCTGATGATGCTGGCCGGCATCGCGTTGATCATCGGCGGAGTACTGACCATCGAATTGTCCGGTGCGGCGGGCTGACCATCGACAAAGATGTCAGCCATGGCTGAACCGATGCTGACCGCGCTCGCCGACCGGCTCGGAGTCGCCTGCGCCTACCACGACTGGTCCGGGAGCTTCGTGACCGTCGACCCGTCGACCGTGGTGCGCGTCCTCGCCGCGCTCGGGGTCGGTGCGGAGACCGAGGAAGCCTGCGCCGCATCGCTTGCGGAATTGGACCGGCGGCACTGGTCGCGTGCACTGCCGGCCACGATCCTGGCCCGTTCCGGCACCGAAGCCCAATTCTGGGCGCATGTCACCCACGGCAGTCCGGCCCACGTCTGGGTTCGGCTCGAGGACGGGACCGTCCGCAGCGGTATCCGCCAGGCCGACAATTTCACCCCGCCGTTCGATCTCCACGGACGGTTGGTGGGCGAGGCCACCTTCGTGCTGCCCGCCGATCTGCCGCTCGGCTATCACCGGGTGCACCTGCGCTCCCTGGACGAGGAGTTCGACACCCCCCTCATCGTGACCCCGGCCTGGCTGGGCCTGCCGGACCGAATGGGGGCGCGACGGGCGTGGGGCCTGGCCACTCAGCTGTACAGCGTCCGCTCCCGCGGATCCTGGGGCATCGGCGACCTCACCGACCTCACCGACCTCGCGGTGTGGGCGGGGGCTGGGCACCACGCCGACTACGTCCTGGTCAATCCGCTGCACGCCGCCGCGCCGACCGCTCCGATGGAGCCCTCCCCCTACCTGCCGACGTCGCGCCGATTCGTCAGTCCGCTCTATCTGCGGGTGGAAGCCATCCCGGAGTTCGCCTTCCTGCCCAAGCGCGGCCGAGTGCGCGCACTTCGGGACTCTGCCTGTAAGGCGGCGCGAAAGTCGGAGAGCATCGACCGCGATGCGGCGTGGAAGGCCAAACGGGCGGCGCTCAAGCTGGTGTACCGGGTTCCCCGGTCGGCCGGCCGGCAACTGGCCTTCGAGGCGTTCACGGCCCGTGAGGGCACCGCGCTGGACGATTTCGCGACCTGGTGCGCGATCGCCGAGAAGCACGGCGGCGACTGGCGGCGCTGGCCCGCCGGGCTGCAACACCCGGCCGCCCCCGGGGTCGCCGACTTCGCCCGGCGGCATGCCACCGCGGTGGACTTCCACCGCTGGCTGCAGTGGCAGCTCGACGAGCAACTCGCCGCCGCCCAGTCGCAGGCCGTCCGCAGCGGAATGGCGCTCGGTGTCATGCACGACCTGGCGGTCGGGGTGCACCCCACCGGAGCCGACGCGTGGGCCCTGCAGGACGTACTGGCCCTGGGGGTGACGGCCGGTGCGCCGCCGGACGAGTTCAACCAACTCGGCCAGAACTGGTCGCAGCCACCCTGGCGGCCCGACCAGCTCGAGGAACGCGGCTATCAGCCGTTCCGGGAACTCATCCGGGCCGTCCTTCGGCATGCCGGCGGGGTGCGGATCGACCACATCATCGGGTTGTTCCGGCTGTGGTGGATTCCCGAAGGCGCCCCACCCACGCAGGGCACCTACGTCCGCTACAACCACGACGCGATGATCGGCATCGTCGCCCTCGAGGCGCACAGATCGGGTGCGGTCGTGGTCGGCGAGGATCTGGGCACCGTGGAACCGTGGGCCCGCGACTACCTGCGGGAGCGCGGCGTTCTGGGGACCTCGATCCTGTGGTTCGAAATCGATCCGGCCAGCCGGGGCCCGCTGGCGGCCGAGCATTGGCGTGAACTGTGCCTGTCCTCGGTGACGACCCACGACCTCCCGCCCACCCCCGGCTACCTGGCCGGCGACCACGTCCAACTACGCCACTCGCTGGGGTTGCTGACCCGCTCGGTCGAGGAGGAGATGGCCGACGACGCCGCCGCGCAGCAAGCCTGGCTGGACGAGCTTCGCCGGTCCGGGCTGCTCCCGGATACCGGGGAGACCCCGGACGAGGAGTCCGTCACCACCGCGCTGTACCGCTACCTCGGCCGCACCCCGTCGCGGCTGTTGGCGCTGGCGCTGACCGACGCGGTCGGCGAACGCCGCACCCAGAACCAGCCGGGCACCACCGACGAGTACCCGAACTGGCGGGTGCCGCTGGCCGGCCCCGACGGCGGGCCGATCTGGCTGGAGCAGGTGTTCACCGACCGGCGTGCGGCCGCGCTGGCGGAGGTCATGCGGGCGGCGACGGATCCCGAGTCACGCTGACGGTGCCCACACTCAGTGCCGGAATCCTGCTCCGCCGACGCGGAGACGACGGAGCCGAGGTGCTCCTCGGCCATCCCGGCGGACCGTTCTGGGCCCGAAAGGATGACGGGGCGTGGTCGATTCCCAAGGGGGAGTACTCCCCTGACGAAGATCCCTGGACCGCGGCACGGCGGGAGTTCGCCGAGGAACTCGGCTGCCCTGTGCCCGATGGGCCGCGTACCGACCTCGGGTCGGTCCGACAACCGGGCGGCAAGGTCCTGACCGTGTTCGCGGTCGACGCCGACCTCGACCTCGCCGGGTTCCGCAGTAACCCCTTCACCGTGGAGTGGCCCCGAGGCTCCGGCCGGATCCGGGAGTTCCCGGAGCTCGACCGGGTGGCGTGGGTCCCGATGGCAGCCGCACGGGTGAAAATGCTTGCGGGGCAACGGGTCTTCCTGGACCGGCTGTCCGGCGGGCCGGGTTAGCGGTTTCCCGACCGCCGGGACCGTAGGATCGTGCCGGTGACGGCCGCCGACACCCCATTGTGGCTGTTCGCCGACCAGTTGGGGCCGCATTTCCACAGCGGGGACCATGCGCACCGCCCCGTCCTGCTGATCGAGTCCGCGTCCGCACTGCGGCGCCGCAGATTCCACCGGCAGAAGCTGCACCTCATTCTGTCGGCACTGCGTCACACCGCGGCAGACCTCGGCGAGCGGGCCACCCTGATCAAGGCCGACACCTACACCGAAGCCCTCAGTCGGCACCGAAAGCCGGTTCTGGTGCACGAGCCGACCTCCTTCGCCGCCGGGCGGTTCGTCGAGCGCCTGCGGGCCGAGGGCCGCGTCGCGGAGATTCTGCCGACGCCCGGATTCGCGTTGCCCCGTGCGGATTTCCGCCGGTGGGCCGGTGACCGCACCCGGTTCCGGATGGAGGATTTCTACCGCGAGCAGCGGCGCCGCTTCGAGGTGCTGATGGACGGCGATCAGCCGGTCGGCGGACGGTGGAACTTCGACACCGACAACCGGGAACGTCCCCCGAAGGGCCGGATGACCCTGGGCGCGGAGCCCCCCTATCACCCCGTTGAGGATGAGGTGGACGCCGCGGTGCGCCGCGATCTCGACGCGCTGGTGCCCGATGCCGTGGGAGCCGACGGGCCGCGACTGTTCGCCGCCACTGCCGAGGAGGCCCGCGCGGCGCTGGACCGGTTCATCTCCCACCGACTGCCGCTGTTCGGCCGCTACGAGGACGCGATCATGGGCGCGGACTGGGCGATGGCGCATTCGCTGCTGTCGGTGCCGCTCAACCTCGGACTGCTGCATCCGTTGGACGTGGTGCGGGCCGCCGAGGACGCCTATCGCGACGGCGCCGCCCCGCTTGCCGCGGTGGAGGGTTTCATCCGCCAGATCCTCGGTTGGCGGGAGTACGTCTGGCAGCTGTACTGGCACTTCGGCCCGGAGTACCTGGCGAACAACGCGCTGGACGCGCACACACCGCTGCCGCGGTGGTGGTCCGACGCCGACGCCGACGCGGTCACCGCCGCCTGCCTCCGGGACGCGCTGGCCGGGGTGCGCGACCGCGGCTGGACCCACCACATCCAGCGGCTGATGGTGCTGGGCAGCCACGCCCTGCAGCGCGGGTATGACCCGCGCGCCCTCAACGAGTGGTTCTCGACGGCGTTCGTCGACGGCTTCGCCTGGGTGATGCCGGCCAATGTCATCGGCATGAGCCAGCACGCCGACGGCGGCCGGATGGCCACCAAGCCCTACACCTCCGGCGGGGCCTATCTCAACACGATGAGCGACCACTGCCGCGGCTGCCGTTACGACCCGAAGAAGCGACTCGGCGAGGACGCCTGTCCCTTCACCGCCGGCTACTGGGCGTTCACCCACCGGCACCGCGACCGACTGGCCGCCAATATGCGCACCGCCCGAGCCGTCTCCTCGATGAACCGGCTGTCCGACCTCGAGGCCGTGCTCGAGCAGGAGCGACTGCGGGAGTCGTTCTGACACGGCGGGGTTGAAACGAACGGCCCGCACGCGCCGATACACCGCTGACAGGGCTCCCCGGGATCCGCTGCGCTAGGGTCGTCGCAGGACAGGAAGGTCGTTCGTGAGAAAGTTCGTGGCCGCGAAGCTCATGGCCGCTGCCGGCGTGCTGGCGTCGGCAACCGGAATGGGTGTGCTCAGCATGGCCGCCAGCGCCGCCGACCCTGCTTCCAACAGCACCTACAACGTGGTCGGTGAGCCCTACGGCAAGGCGGTGGCGATCCTGCGCGCCCAGGGCGTGCCGACGACGTTCGGCGGTTCGGTGGGCAGCGATGTGCCCCAGTCGCAGTGCATCGTCGCCAGCGAGAAGATCCTCAGCACCGGGAAGATCCAGTTGATGTTGGACTGCACCGCCGAGGCCCAACCCGACTTCCCTGCGGCCCCCTCGGTGGCGAATGCCCCGACCAGTGGCGCTCCGAACCCCGACGCCGGCACCCGGCCCACCCCGGGTGCCCCCGGCGTGGTGAGCGTGGTCCCGACACGAGTCGGCTGATGGTATTCATTCGGCGCGCGGGACGACTTAGGATCCCCCTATGACTCGGCCCCGCCGTTTCGACCGGGAGATCGATCCCGGTCCGGTACAGATCCAGGCCCGCAAGGTCGCGTTCGACGTGACCGAGTCACCGCTGCACTGGATCCCCGGCCACCCGGTGGCCTCACATATGGTCAGCCTGCTCAACGTCGTGCTGCCGGCCGCCGAACGATGGTTCGTGACCACGTTCAGCGAGGCGCTCCCCCTGGTCAAGGACGAGCGACTCGCCGAGGACATGCGCGGTTTCATCGGACAGGAGGCGGTGCACGCCGACACCCATGAGCGTGCCCTGCACGAGTTCATGGAACGGCAGGGCGTCGACCCCGGGCCGATCCTCGAACAGGTTGACTACATCGTCGGGAAGGTGCTGGCGCCCAGCACCTCCTCCGACCCGAAACGTCGGTTCAACAATCTCTGCGAGCGTCTCTGGCTCATCGCGGCGATCGAGCATTACACCGCGGTGCTGGGCGACTTCGCCCTCAACTGCGCCTGGGACGATTTCGGGGCCGACCCGACCATGGTCGATCTGTTCCGCTGGCACGGCAGCGAGGAGGTCGAGCACCGCTGCGTCGCCCACGATGTGGCCACCTACTTCCACGACAGCTACCTGGCCCGGATTCGGGCCATGACGATGGCCATGACGTTGCTGTACTCGTTCTTCGAACGGGCGACCTACTACCTGTGCCGCCGGGATCCCGAGCTGAAGATGAGTTGGTGGCGGATGCAGCGGCTGCGCATGCAGGATTCCCGGCTGCGACTGCTGCCGACGTACCGGACCCTGTTCGGCTCCACCACGCTGGCCTACTTCCGGCCCGACTACTCCCCGGCCGACGTCGGCTCGACGGCCCAGGCGGTCGCCTACCTGGCCGGGTCCCCCGCCGCCCGCGCCGCTCACCTCTAGATGGTGCTGCCAGCGCTGCGCCTGGCCGGCGCGGCCGTCACCGGATTATGGGCGGTGACCGGGCTGCGACGCCCGCTCCCACCACGGGTGCGCGATCACACCCTTACGCTTCGCGTCACCGGACGGGAGGTGGTCGCCCGCGACGAGAACGTCGTCGCCCTGACGCTGGCCGCGCCCGACGGCGGCGACCTGCCGACCTGGCACCCGGGGGCCCACCTCGACCTCCACCTTCCCAGCGGCCGGATCCGCCAGTATTCCCTGTGCGGTGACCCGGACCGGCGTGACAGCTACCGGATCGCCGTCCGCCGCATCCCCAACGGGGGCGGCGGGTCGATAGAGGTGCACGACGCGCTGCCGGTGGGCTCCCTGATCACCACCAACGGGCCACGTAACGCATTCCCGTTGGCGGTGCCGGGTTACGGCTCCCCCGCCCGCCGACTGCGGTTCATCGCCGGCGGCATCGGCATCACCCCCATCCTGCCGATGCTGGCCATGGCGGAACGGATGGGCGTGGAGTGGTCGATGATCTACGTCGGACGCAGCGCGGAGAGCATCCCGTTCCTCGACGAGGTCGGCCGGTTCGGCGACAAGGTCGTCATTCGCACCGACGACACCGCCGGAGTTCCTGAGGCCGATGACCTCCTCGGCGATTGTTCCTGCAGCACAGCGATTTACGCGTGCGGCCCGGCGGACATGATCACCCTGATCCGTTCTCGGCTGGTCGGCCGGGACGACCTCGAACTCCACTTCGAACGATTCGCCGCACCACCGGTCACCGACGGTGCGCCGTTCACCGTCACCCTGGAATCCACCGGCTCGACCATGGAAGTCGCCGCGGACGAGACCCTGTTGGCGGCCCTGCGACGGACCGGCGTCGCGGCGGCCTACTCGTGTCAGCAGGGATTCTGCGGAACCTGCCGGACCCGGGTGCTCTCGGGAACCGTGGAGCACCGCGACACTCTGCTCACCGGACCGGAGCGCGAGGCAGGAATGATGCTCACCTGCGTGTCGAGGGCACCGGCCGGGGGGAATCTGACGCTGGACCTGTAACGGTCAGTCGGCATCCCAGGTCGATTCCATCTGGTACGCCACATCGATGATCTTGGCCTGCTGCGATCCGGGGCTGTCGATCTCGCCTGCGACGTGCGCGGCGATGAACCGGCGGATCTCCGCGTCGACACCGCCGATGATCCGGACGATCTCACCGCGGAGCGACTTCGACGTCACATGCACGGCGATGTCCGAGGGCCTCGGCTTGGCGACGTCGATGACAATCATCAGCGGCTCGGCGGCGCGGGCAGTGGCACGCAGGGCGATATCGCCGTCGACGATGAACCTCGGCCGGTCCAGCCACAGATCGACGGTGAGTTCGATTTCCAGGGGAATGCGGATGGCGAACGTGATCGTCTCACCCAGCGTTCGCCGCACATGCGGCTGCTGGATCTTGACCTTCGCGCTGATTTTGGCCAGTCCCCCGGGCCCCTGGGACATCGGCCCCATCTCGAAAGAGTTGCCCGCGATCTCGGCGAACGCGGCAGCAACACGCTCCTCGGTGACCGCGAACTCAAAGAACCGGCGACCGAATTCCTCGTAGGTGACGAAGGTGTGCGTATGCATGAGGGCTCTAAGTTTGCCTAGCCGAGGTGGACTGCGGGGCGCATACGGATAACAAATCAGGATTCAGCCACGGCCCTTCCCGAATTCAGCCTTCCAGCAGAAGCGTCACCGGGCCGTCGTTGACCAGGGCGACGCTCATGTGCGCCCCGAACACGCCGGTCTGCACCTCCGCCCCCAGTGCGCTCAGGGCATCGACGAAGTCGCGCACCAGGGGTTCGGCCACTGCCGCCGGCGCCGCCGCGTTCCAGGCCGGCCGCCGGCCCTTGACGGTGTTGGCGTAGAGCGTGAACTGGCTGACCACCAGAATCGGCGCACCGATATCCGCCGCCGAGCGCTCGTCATCGAGGATCCGCAACCACCACAGTTTCTCCGCCAACCGTCGCGCCGTCGCCGGATCATCGGTATGGGTGACACCGACCAATGCCACCAGCCCCTGGGACCGTGGCCGGATCTCACCGACAACCGTCCCGTCGACGGACACCGACGCGGCGGTCACTCGCTGAACCAGAACACGCATCGGACTACCCGCCCCCGTCGTGATCGCGGTCTCCGCAAGGGGACCAACGGCATTCACACATGTGGTTATCCTGCCTCACATTCACATTTCGATGTGGGTCGGATCACAGTAGTCGGCGTGGGCCGACCGTCCGACTCGGACCTCGGATACGGCAATCGACGCCCGTCGGGTGAAGATATTTTCTGTGCGCCATCCCGTTTCGTAACGGTATGGCCACCAATGAATGGGAAAGCCCTGCAAAGGAACGCTTTTCGGAGTTTCTTTTCGGTATCGGCACACCTATTTCACTGCCCCACAACAAGTTCCTCACCAGCGAATTTGCCGAATTGCCGAATAGTGAGGCGCACCACAAGCTTTGGCGAATTCACATATCCGTGCTTATGGTCATTTTCATGTTTGCACTCGCAGCATTGATGTCCTTGATCGGTCAGGTTTCCGGGACCCCCTACATCCCGGGCGGCGACTCCCCGGCCGGAACCGACTGCTCCGGACTGGCCTCCTGGGTCGCCAATGTGGCATCTGGCCGTCCGGCCTACGGCAGCCGGTTCCACACCGGCAACATGGAATCGGCCCTGCTGGCCCGCGGCTTCCATTACGGCAGCGCACCGAACTCGGTGGTGATCGGGTGGAACGGTGCCCACGCGGCGGTCACGCTGCCCGACGGCACCCCGGTCTCGTCCGGCGAAAGCGGAGCGGGTGTCCGGATCGGTGGCGGCGGCGCCTTCCAGCCGCAGTTCACCCGACACATGTACCTTCCGGTGGAGGCTCAGGAAATGAACGCCGAGGCCGCGCCGGCCGACCCGCTGGCGGCTCCCGGTGATGCTCTGCCCGGTCCGACGGATCTCCCCGGACCGGCCGAAGCGGTGCCCGGCCCCGCCGAGATGGTGCCCGGCCCCGCCGACGCCGTCCCCGGCCCCGCCCCGGTCGTCGTCGACGTGACCGTGCAGCCCGAGACCGCACCGGTGCCCGGTCCGGACACCGAACCCCCGGCCTCCGGCATGCCGGCACCCGAGGCGCCGGCGGTCGCCCCCGAGACGGGACCGGTCGACCCGGCTGTCGCACCGGCCCCCGAGACCGCACCGGCCGACGGCACGGCGCCGCTCGTCGTGGTGCCCGCCTGATCCCTCGAGCTCAGAGCTGCCGAGCGTTCTGGGAATCGGCGTGAGGCGTCCACCCCGCCCGGGGTAGTGCGGCCTCGAGAGGCTTAGATGGCACTAGCAGAAGGTTCTGGCCGGCCGCCGCGGTGGCGGCCGGCCGGGATCGGTGTCCACCAGGCTCGACGAGGAGCGTGACGATATGACCGACAGCGACCCGAAAGCTTCGACCGACGCGGGGTTCTCCGCGCAGGTCGCCGCCATCCAGCAGTACTTCGACAGCCCGCGGTTCGAGGGCATCATCCGCCTGTACACCGCCCGGCAGGTCGCTGAGCAGCGCGGCACCATCGGTGTGGACTACACGGTGGCCCGCGAGGCCGCCACCGCCTTCTACGCGCGCCTCCGCGAGTTGTTCGCCGAGAAGAAGTCGATCACCACCTTCGGCCCGTACACGCCGGGCCAGGCGGTCACGATGAAGCGCTGCGGGATCGAGGGCATCTATCTGGGCGGTTGGGCGACCTCGGCCAAGGGATCCACCACCGAGGATCCCGGCCCGGACCTCGCGAGCTATCCGCTGAGCCAGGTTCCCGACGAGGCCGCCGGGCTGGTCCGGGCCCTGCTCACCGCCGACCGCAACCAGCAGTTCCTGCGCCTGCAGATGACCGAAGAGCAGCGCGCCGCCACACCCGCCGTCGATTACCGGCCGTTCATCATCGCCGACGCCGACACCGGGCACGGTGGAGATCCGCACGTGCGCAACCTCATTCGTCGGTTCGTCGAGGCCGGCGTCACGGGCTACCACATCGAGGATCAGCGGCCCGGGACCAAGAAGTGTGGGCATCAGGGCGGCAAGGTGCTGGTGCCGTCCGACGAGCAGATCAAGCGACTGAACACCGCGCGGTTCCAACTCGACATCATGAACGTCCCCGGGATCATCGTGGCCCGCACCGACGCGGAGGCGGCCAATCTGCTCGACGGACGTTCCGACGAGCGCGATCAGCCGTTCCTGCTCGGGGTCACCAATCCCGAAGTCCCACCGTACAAGTCGTGTTTCCTGGCGATGATGCGGCGCTTCCACGATCAGGGCGTCACCGAACTCAACGGGCACCTGCTCTACGCGCTGCCCGAGGACGAGTACGCCACCGCCGACGCATGGCTGGCCAAGCGCGGCATCACCGCGGTGATCGACGAGGCCGCCGCGGCGTGGAAGAAGGACCGCACCGGGTCGCTGGACGCCCTGTTCGACCGCGTGGAGTCGAAGTTCGTCGACGCCTGGCAGGACGAAGCCGGTCTGGACACCTACGGCAACGCCGTCGCCGAGGTGCTGCGGTTCAAGGAGGCCGAAGGGGAAGCCCTGGCGATGAAGGCGGCCGAGTGGCTGGAGTTCGCCAAGACCGCGTCGCTCTACGCCGCCCAGAAGAAAGCCCGGGAACTCGGCGCCGACGCACCCTGGGACTGCGAGCGCGCGAAGACCTCCGAGGGCTACTACCAGGTGCGCGGCGGCATCCCCTACGCCATCGCCAAATCCCTTGCCGCGGCACCGTTCGCCGATGTGCTCTGGATGGAGACCAAGACCGCCGACCTGGCCGACGCCCGCGAGTTCGCCGAGGCGATCCACGCCGTGTACCCGGACAAGATGCTGGCCTACAACCTCTCGCCGTCGTTCAACTGGGACACCACCGGTATGACCGACGACGAGATGCGCGCCTTCCCCGAGGAGATCGGGAGGATGGGCTTCGTCTTCAACTTCATGACCTACGGAGGTCACCAGATCGACGGTGTCGCGGCCGAGGAGTTCGCCACCGCGTTGCGTCAGGACGGCATGCTGGCCCTGGCGCGGTTGCAGCGCAAGATGCGGCTCATCGAGTCCCCCTACCGCACACCGCAGACGCTGGTAGGCGGTCCGCGCAGCGACGCGGCCCTGGCGGCCTCCTCCGGCCGCACCGCCACCACGAAGGCCATGGGCAAGGGATCGACCCAGGTGCAGCACCTGGTGCAGACCGAGGTCCCCAAGAAACTGCTGGAGGACTGGCTGGCGCTGTGGAGCGAGCACTACAATCTCGGCGAGCGCCTGCGCGTGCAGTTGCGCCCCCGGCGGGCCGGCTCGGACGTGCTGGAACTGGCGATCTTCGGGGACTCCGGCGGCGAGAAGCTGGCCGATGTGCTGTTCGACCCGATCAAGGACCGGCACGGGCGCAGCATCCTCACGGTGCGTGACCAGAACACCTACTCGGCCAAGATGCGGCAGAAGCGGCTCATGACGCTGGTGCACCTGTGGCTGGTGCACCGGTTCAAGGCCGACGCGGTGTACTACGTGACCCCCACCGAGGACAACGTGTATCAGGCCGACAAGATGAAGGCGCACGGGATCTTCAAGGGCGTCAACAAGGATGTCGGGGAGATCATCGTCGCCGACGTCAACGCCGACCGGATCGCCGAACTGCTCGCCCCTGACCGGGCCGCCTTACAGCGCCTGATCCGCAAGGAAGGCTGAGCCACCACCGGTTCACCACCGGGGTTCCCGCTGAGCCCATGCGGATCCTCCAGTTCCGCATGGGCTCAGCGGGTTCCGGGTCGGCTGCGCCGCACCCGGCCTCAGAGCGCGACTGTGGCTCCCCCGGAGAACATCGAGTCGTGGAACTCGATCGCGGTGGGCACCGCACCCTTGGGGATGTCGAACGTCACCTGGGTGTCGATGCCGAGCCCGGGGTTGATGTCCTCCATCCAGCCGTTGTCCAGAAGACTGGTGGCCTCGTACTCGTTGCCGTTGATGATCAGCTTCTGGTTGGTCGCCGAGAAGCTGCGGGCATCGTCGCCGACGTTGGTGACCCGGATCCTGACGGTGAAGAACTCCCCCTTGGCGATCTCCGGGCCGAAGGCGTCGTCGATCGACGTCGCCCCGCGCTCGACCCCCAGCACCTGGAATTCGAACTTGCCGTCGCGCACCGCGGAACCGGCGGGCGCGGGCACATCCGGGTCTTTCGCCGGCCGCAGATCGGAGCCGGCGGAGGGCGACGAGCGAGGAGACGGTGCGGCCTGAGTGCTCGGGCCGGACGTGCTCCCGGTGGCCTTCTCCGCATCGCCGCTGTTCAGAAGGCCAACCCCGACCACGAGCACCGCTCCCGCTGCGAGGCCGACCTTCAGTCCGCGGGACATGCCCGGCTTCGGCGCCGTCTGCGCGGCGGGCGCCGGCGGGCCGAAGGGCGCGTAGTTGTCGGTCCACGCGGTGCCGTCGAAGTAACGCTGGCGACTCGGGTCGGACGGATCCGGATACCAACCCGCTGCTGGCTGTGTCATGACTACCCCCATCGTTGTAGAACTGCCCCCGTCGTGAGGACGGTGAGCAACCTAGCCAGGGGGTCTGACAACCCGGTGACACTGCGGCCCGACGACGGTGTCCGAGGTGATCAGCAGCGCGCCAGGACGTCGTCGAGCGCCCGTTTCTCCTTGGCCGACAGCCAAAGACCGTATGCGGCCTTGACCTCGATCTGACGCGCGACGAAGTCGCACCGGAACCCCTCGTTGGGCGGCAGCCAGGATGACGCATCACGAAACGCCTTGTCGAAGTTGGCTTTCGGACTGACTGCGAGCAGATTTCGCGGATCGTTGGCGAAGTCGAGGCGGCGCTGCGGATCCCACGCCCGGGCGCCCTTGTACCAGGCGTCGGCCAGCGACACCACGTGGTCGATCTCGATGCTGCCGGAGGTCTTCGGGCCGCGTACGAAGTCGATGGTGGCACCGGTGTACGGATCGACCAGTGTCCCGCTTTGGGCGAAGCAGGTGCCCGGCCGCACCGCCAGGTTGGTGAGATCACGACGAAGAATGTCGTCGCGGGTGTTGCAGCCGTTGTGACCGAACTCCACGTTCACGTCGTCACTCCAGGCCGGCCCGAACTGCTGCCGCTGAAAGTCCGAGGTGCGATCCCAACCCCGGACCGGCAGCAGGGCGAGTTGTGCGCGGACGCCGTCGAAGCGGCCGCCAGAGCCCGCGGCCTGGACGGCGGCGCCCGGCGCGCCGGATGGCGAATCCGCCCGCCAGGTGGGCGACGGCCCGGCGAGCCGGTCTGAGCCGGCACGTTCCTGCCAGATCACCACACCGGCCACCGCGGCGACTGCCAGCACCGCCAGGATCAGCGCGGTCCTGCGACGACGCCGGGGACCCGCGTTGGCTGCAGCCATGGCACGGTTCTAGCACTCGACCCACCGTGCGGGCGTCACACGGGCGCTTCGTGGCGGCTGAACAGCTGCGCGGGCCGGCCGCGACCGTCCGACCGGACCGGACCGTCCGGAACCCGGATCAGCTTCTGCTGCATCCGCCTGCGGAAGGTGTCGAGCTTGTCGGCGGGGATCGGCGCACCGGCCACCGCCTCGTGCACCTGCCGCAGTTGCCGCAGCGTGAACACCTCACCGAGCAGACGGTCGGGGTCGGGCCGATCCCGGTAACGGGACCGAAGGTCCTCCAGTGCCCGCCCGATGATGTCCTGGTGGTCGAACACCAGCCGGCCCGGGGCAGCGGCCGGCATCAACCGGGTTGTGTCGGGAAACCGGCCGGCGAGCATCTCGACCGGCACGACGGCCACGTGCCCGACAGAGAGCACCCAGCCCCTGTCGTCGCGTCCGGGCCGGTCGAACACGTGCAACTGACGGGGAACGACCCCGTGGACGTCGGCTTTCTCCCGCAGTGACCGACGTACGGCGTGGTCCAGTGTCTCCCGCTCACGCAGAAAGGTTCCCGGCAGCGCCCAACCAGGTCCGGGCTCGCGCCGTACCTGGAGAACCAGAAGGCCGGCCGCGGGCCGGTAGGTCAGCACCGCGGTGTCCACGGCGACCGACGGGCACGGGTTATCGGTCAGCGCGTACCCTCCGGGTGCACCGATACCGTGAGTCGACATGTCACACCCCTGGGGTTTCACTTATTTATCTCAAATCTGAGATTGATTGTTGACCAACGGAATGAGTGAGGTCAATGTCGGCGTCGCATGACCCTATCGAGGGCACCGGCTTCACCTACCCCTTCCGGAAGCCGGCCCGATCCCCGCCTCCCGCACCGCCCTGCGCCGGTTGAGCTTCGGCGAAACCGGCTCTCACCCACCAAGTCGTTGCTAGTTTGCGGTGCATCACTGCAGCGAAAGGCGGCGAACAGTGTCCACATCGGCGAAACGTCCCCCACTCCTCGGAGAGGTCTCTGCTGAGTTCCTGGGGACGATGATCCTCATCCTGTTCGGGGTTGGAGTGGTGGCGCAGGTGGTCACCGGGGGGTTCCCGACCACGACGGGCGCTACCGGCGACTACAACTCGATCGCCTGGGGCTGGGGTCTGGGCGTGGCGATGGCGGTCTACGTCGCCGGACGCCTCTCCGGAGCGCACCTCAATCCGGCTGTCACGGTGGCGCTGGCCACGTTCAAGGGCTTCCCGCTGCGAAAGGTGTTGCCCTATATCGGTGCTCAGGTCGCGGGCGCCTTCGTCGGCGCCCTGCTGGTGCGGTTCACCTACTCCGACGCCATCAACCGGGTGGACCCGGACCACACCAAGGCCACTCAGGGCATCTTCTCGACATCGCCGGACCTCGGGGTGACGATGTTCACCGCGTTCTTCGACCAGATCATCGGAACGGCGATCCTGGTCATGGTGATCTTCGCGCTGACCAGTGCGGTGAACAACCCGCCGCTGTCGAACATCGGCCCGCTGATCATCGGCCTGCTCGTGGTGGGGATCGGCCTGGGCTGGGGTGCCAACGCCGGTTACGCGATCAACCCGGCGCGGGACTTCGCGCCGCGGCTGGCGTCCTGGCTGACCGGGTATCAGGATGCGTGGTACTCGGCGAACGGAAGCGACCTGTACTTCTGGGTGCCGATCGTCGCGCCGCTGATCGGTGGCGTGATCGGCGGCGCCCTCTTCGTCTTCGGCATCGAGAAGTTCCTGCCCGCCGCGATCGCCGAACCCGCCGAGGTGGGCGTGGTGGAGCCGACGCCCCTGCGGTAGGTCCCGCTCGGCACATCCGCCGGAGGATTCCTGTCAGAGGGCCGCAGTAGCGTCCCGAGCATGGCGCTGGATATGGGCGCGACCTTCGCGGGCTACCGGATCATCCGCCTGCTGGGGTCGGGGGGAATGGGTGAGGTCTACTTGGCCGAACACCCGAGGCTGCCGCGTCGCGACGCGGTGAAGATCCTGTCGTCGGCCACCTGTGCCGACGACGAGTTCCGGGAACGGTTCGGTCGCGAGGCACGCCTGGCGGCCGCCCTGTTCCATCCCCATGTCGTGGGGGTCCACGACTGCGGGGAGTATCAGGGGCAGCTCTGGATATCGTTCGACTACGTCGACGGACCGGACGCCGCCGGGTTGATGCGCGGCCGGTATCCCGCGGGGATGCCGGCCGTGGCGGCGCTGGAGGTGCTGGCCGCGGTCGCCTCGGCACTCGACCACGCGCACCTGCGTGGCCTTCTGCACCGCGACGTCAAACCGGCGAACATTCTGCTGACCGACGATACGAGCGGTCAGCGCCGAATCATGCTGGCGGACTTCGGGATCGCCCGGTCCCTCACCGAGACCAGCGGGCTGACCGCGACCAACGTCGCCCTGGGGACGGTCGACTACGTCGCCCCCGAGCAGTTGAGCGGTGGCCTGGTCGACGGCCGGGCCGACCAGTACTCCCTTGCCGCAACGGCTTTTCATCTGCTGACCGGCACGCCGCCCTATCAGGACGCCCATCCGGCGGTGACGATAAGCCGCCACCTCACGGCGGAACCGCCGTCCCTGAGTCGGCTGCGCCCGGAACTCGCCGCACTCGACGCCCCGATGTGCAGGGCGATGGCGAAGGATCCGGAGCAGCGGTTCTCGAGCTGTCAGGAGTTCGTCGATGCTCTGGCCGCAGCAGCATCTGCAGGGGCGTCAGCCAAGTCGGCGGCGGCGCCAGCCAATCCGGCGGTGGCGCCAGCCAATTCGGCAGCGGCGCCAGCCAATTCGGCAGTGGCAGGCGCCAGTTCGGCGCCGACGCAACGGGCAGTGATGCCGGACGCGCCGGCGGCGGGTGTCCGCGCGCCGGGCAATCCGGTCCGTCTCGTCGCCGCGGCGACGGCACTGGTTCTCATTGTCGGCGCCGTCGTGCTGAGCAACATCGACTCAGCAGCCCCGGCCCAGCAGTCTGCGGCCCCGAGCACGATCACTCAGACGGTCAGTTCCCCGCCGCCTGCCCCGGTGACAACGACGACACCGGCATCCACCACGACCGCGTCGGCACCGCCACACACCACCACCGTCACCGAGACCATCACCGCCACCCCGGAGCCCACTCGGGGGTCCACACCGGTGTCCGCGCCGTGGCTCACCCCGACCGACAGCGCCGGCGGAGTCACCGTCGACGACACCGGCACCCGGCGAGTACCGGCACCCGTCCAGCTCCCCAGCGCCGCGGTCGGCGTCCGGACCGGACCGGACGCAGCGCTGATCACCTCGGCCGGGTGGAACACCTGTACCAGGGCATTCACCTGGTATGCCTGCGTCCAGGCGGCCCGCGCCGCCGCCGGCGCGCCCTGGGGCGGCGGGCCGCCGTTGACCGCCGACGGCACGTGGTCGGTCCCGCAGATGGTGCGTTACGGCGACTACGTCGGCGCCGTGGGGCCGATGGGGCGCTGCTCCTGGACCGGCTACGACGCGTTGGGCCGGTTGGTGGACCACGGGATGTTCGAGCACAGCGGGTCGCCGACCTTCGCGTCCGTCTCCCCCACCATGACGACGTTCCAAACCTTCGGTTGCACACCATGGTTCCGGGTCGCCCCGCTCAACTGACGCCAACCACTTAAGGTTCCAGACGTGAATCGCCTGGACCGCTTCTTCGAGATCTCCGCGCGCGGCTCGAGCATCGGGGCCGAGGCCCGCGGCGGTCTGGTGACCTTCATCGCGATGGCCTACATTATCGTGCTGAACCCGATCATCCTGTCCGGATCGGCGGACGTCGAGGGCCACAAACTGCAGTTCGCGGCGGTGTCTGCGGTGACCGCGCTGGTCGCGGCCGTGATGACGGTGCTGTTCGGTCTGATCACCCGGCTGCCGTTCGCCTTCGCCGCCGGGCTCGGCATCAACTCCTTCCTGGCCACCTCGGTGGTCGGCGTCGTCAGCTGGCCGGAGGCCATGGGACTGGTGGTGATCAACGGCCTGATCATCGTCGCCCTCGCCGTCTCCGGCCTGCGGCGCCTGGTGTTCGACGCAGTACCGATGCAGTTGAAGATTGCGATCACCGCCGGTATCGGGCTGTTCATCCTCTTCATCGGGCTCGTCGATGCCGGTTTCGTGTCCAGCACCGGCGTGGGCTCCCCGCCCGTCGGCCTCGGCGACGAGGGCAAGGGGTCGATCACCAGCCTCCCCACCGCGATCTTCGTCATCACCCTGCTGCTCACCGGAGTCCTGGTGGCCCGCAAGGTGCGAGGCGCGATCCTGCTCGGATTGTTGACCGGGACGGCGCTCGCGGTGATCGTCGAGGCCATCTGGCACCTCGGGCCGGCAACCGAACGCCCCGGCGGCTGGAAACTCTCCGTTCCCGAACTGACCGGTTCGCCGTTCGCGCTTCCCGATCTGTCACTGCTCGGCGATGTCAGCTTCGACAGCTTCAGCCGGATCGGCACCCTCGCCGCGACGGCACTGATCTTCACCCTCGTGTTCGCGAACTTCTTCGACGCGCTGGGAACGCTCACCGGCCTGTCCCGGGAGGCCGGGTTGGCCGACGACAAAGGAAACTTCCCGCGTCTTCCCGCCGCGCTGGTGGTGGAGGGAGCCGGGGCGGTGATCGGCGGCGCGGCGTCGGCGTCGTCGAACACGGTGTTCGTCGAATCCGGTGCCGGGATCGGTGAGGGCGCGCGCACCGGGCTGGCCAACATCGTCACCGGCGCGCTGTTCCTGGCCGCGATGTTCGTGACACCGCTGGCCTCGATCGTGCCGACGGAGGTCGCCGCCGCAGCCCTGGTGATCGTCGGCGCCATGATGGTGTCCCACCTGCGCCATGTCGACATCTCGGACTTCTCGGTCGGGCTACCGGTGGTGCTCACCGTCGCCGTGATGCCGCTGACCTACTCGATCGCCAACGGCATCGGGGCCGGTTTCATCAGTTGGGTGGTGGTGCGCACCGCCGCGGGCCGCGGCCGCGAGATCAGCCCGCTGCTGTGGATCGTGGCGGGGGGATTCCTGCTGTACTTCGCCCGTACCGAGATCGAGATGCTGTTGGGGGTGTGACCGCGCCGGGCCTGGGGCAGAATCGCCGGTTATGAGCGGCACACCCTCCAAGATCACCATCACATCGCTGACCGACGGCCCCTATGAGGTCGTCGGCGAGGTGGAAATCCTCGCCGCGGACGGATCACTGGTGAAAGAAACCAGCAAGAGCTACCTCTGCCGGTGCGGCCACTCGGCCAAAAAGCCGTTCTGCGACGGTGCCCACAAGCGGGAAGGCTTTATCGCACCCTGAGGTCTGCGGTACTACGCTCTTCGGCGAGGGGAATTTCCGGCACCCGGCCGGCACCCGGAAGCAGGTGAGAAATGATGCGCAACGTTTCGATGATGAGGCGGCTGGCACTGGCCGGGGCTACGGCGGCAATCGTGACGATGGGCACGCTCACCGCGGGGTGCAGCAGCACCAAAGAGGAGCCCACGACCACCACCACGCCGTCGTCGACAACCTCGGCACCGTCGACCACATCGTCTGCACCGCCCACGGTTTCCGGTACCGAGAAGGCACTGTCCCCGGGCGGGGGCAACTCCTTCTCGCCCTCGATCAACCCGACCCAACCCGGCGGCAACTGCAGGAGCATCGTCAACGGAGTGTGCATTCGATGACCCGGTGGCACGCGGCGGCCGCCTTGGCTTCCGCCGCGTCGCTGCTGACCGCACCGTACGCATCCGCTGATCCGGCACCCCAGTGGGACGGCTGGTACGAGGTGACCTTCCACACCGACCAGAAGACGGGTACCAGCGCCGCCGCCTCCCAACGCGAGGAGGCCTACACCGCCTGGTACAAGTTCGCCACCGACTGCTCGTCGGGAACATGCACCGCCTCGGTGGTCGACGGCCCCACCCCGAAAGACAATGTTCCGAAGACCACGTCCTTCACCTGGAACGGCACTCAGTGGACACGCTCGGAAAGCTGGCGCTGGGACTGCCTGCTGCCGGACCGCACCATCACCTACGACACCGCCAGTTCGGTCACGAACTACAGCCCGCAGTCCGACGGATCCCTGAAGGGCACGTTCGGCACCAATATCGGCGACGGCGACTGCCAGGGCACCGTCTACATCCCGCTCACCGCCGTCCCTGCCGATCCGGGCACGGACGGCACCGAAATCACCTGACCGCCCACCACCCGCTGACCCGGTTTTTGCCCTCGCCGGCCCTGCCCCGGTGCTAGGTTGGCGCCGTCGGCGCCGCGGAAGGTCAGGTCAACATGGGTGTGGATACCGGTGAGGTCGACTGGGGGACGCTCCGGGAGGCCGCGATTGCGGCTGCCTCCCACTCGTATTCGCCCTACTCGAAGTTCCCGGTAGGGGTTGCGGGGTTCGTCGACGACGGACGGATGGTCTCCGGGGCGAATGTCGAGAACGCCTCCTACGGCCTGACGTTGTGCGCCGAATGCTCGATGGTGTCCGCGCTCTATGCGACCGGGGGCGGTCGGCTGACCGCCGTCTACTGCGTCGACGGCAACGGGGACGCGCTGATGCCGTGTGGTCGCTGCCGTCAGTTGCTCTACGAGCACGGCGGCCCGGACCTGGCGGTGATGACCCCGCAGGGGGTTCAGACGATGGCCCAGATCCTTCCGCAGGCATTCGGCCCCTGGGATCTCGTGGAGAGGACGTCCGACTCGTGACATCTGACAGTGCCGCCAGTGCCCTCCGCGGCGACCAGAAGGCGAGCAAGGCGGCCTGGGCGATCCTGGCCGCGATGGGCTTCGGGGCGCTGATCGCCCAGATGTTCAGCACGGTGATCGGCCCGGCGCTGCCGACCATCAAGGAAGACCTCGGTCTGGGCCTCTCGGCGCAGACCTGGACCATCACCGCCTACAGCCTCGCGTTCGGCGCCGCCCTCGTCGCCGGCGGGCGGATGGGTGACCTGGTCGGCGAGGTCAAGCTGATCGTCATCGGCTTCGTGATTTTCGGCGCGGGCCTGGTGATTGCCGCAGTCGCGATGGGCGGACCGCTGCTGATCGGCGGCCGGGCGATCCAGGGCATCGGCATCGGTATCTCGGCGCCGGCGACGCTGTCGATCGTGGTGAACTCGTTTCCGTTGGCGCAACGCGGCTTCGCCGTGGGCGTGTGGGGTTTCGCACACGGCTTCGGGCTGCTGGTGGGGCCGCTGTTCGCCGCCTGGATGATGGACATCGCCAGTTGGCGGTGGGTGTTCTGGGTCGCGGTCCCACTGACCGCGCTGGTCATCGTCGTCACCCTGGCCGCCACCCGCGGCTACAAGAGCGTGCTGGCCGGCGGCAGCTATGACTGGCTCGGTCTCCTGCTCGGCGGCGCCGGAATCACCCTGATCACCCTGGGCCTGCAGAACTCGTCGTCGAGTTGGTCCGCCGCGTCCACCTGGGGTCCGCTGGCGGGCGGTCTGGGCCTGCTCGCCCTGTTCGCCGTCGCCGAAACGCGCATCGCCCATCCGCTGGTGGACTTCCGGTTGTGGAGGGAGAGGCTGTTCTCCGGTGGCTTCTTCGCCGAGAGCGCGGTCGGCTTCGTCTACATCCCGTTCCTGACCTTCATCGGCTCGCTGTTCTTCATCAACGTGCTCGACTACTCCCCCGCCAAGGCCAGTTGGGCGATCGTAATCACCACCGGCATCTGCATGGTGTTCGAACCGCCGGCCGGACGCTGGGTGGACAAGGTCGGCCCCGGACTGCCGATCACCGTGGCCCTGCTGATGCAGGCCGTCGCCCTGGCGTGGATCGGCTTCGCCTTCGGCCCGGCGACCTCCCTGGGGCAGATGGTGATCCCGTTGGCACTGATGGGCATCGGTGTCGGTATCGCCCTGCCCGCCTGCAACACCGCCGGCATGACGGCGGTGGACGCCAAGCGCGCGGGCATGGGTTCGGGCCTCATGCAGATGACGTTCAACATCCCCGCCGCCCTCGGCGTCGCGCTGGCGACCTCGGTGATCGGCACCCTGACCGCGTCGAAGGTGGTGCCGGGACTCGGCCTGCGGACCGAGCTGCGCGACGTGGCCACCGAGTACGCCGACGCGATCCAGGACGGCGACATGACCCGGGCCGACGCCATCCTGGCCGGACTGCCGCAGGACTCGGTGGACGCCGTCAAACAGGCCGTCGTCAGCGCCACCTCCGGGGCCATCACCACGTCGATGCTGGTGCTCGCCGCCGTCGCCCTCGCCGGTGCGGTGTTCGCCTGGGTCGTCATCGGGCGCCGGCGCACCCCGGACCACATCGAGATGACCCACGCGGCGCAGGTCTGATCCGACCGCTACAGGGCCAGTGCGGCGCCGATCCCGTCGCGCAGTTCCTGCAGTGCCGACACGGCCGCCACCCGGCTGCCGGCGATATCGCCGGTGACCGGGATGACCACCTGCAGGTAGCACTTCAGCTTCGGCTCGGTGCCGCTGGGACGCACGATCACCCGGGCGTCGGCCAACGTAAAACGCAGACCGTCGGTGGGCGGCAGACCGTCCACACCCTGCTCCAGATCGTCGAGACGCAGCACGGCACGCCCGCCGAGAGCGGTGGGCGGGTCGGCGCGCAGCCGCGACATCGCGTCGGCGATCAGGCTGACGTCGGCGACCCGGACCGAGAGCTGGCCGGTGGCATACAGACCGAACCGGCGGGCCAGGTCGTCGAGGACGTCCTGCGGCCCGCGGCCTTCGGCTTTGAGCGCCGCGACCATCTCCAGCATCAGCAGTGATGCGGTGATGCCGTCCTTGTCCTTGACCGCGTCGGGATCCACGCAGTAACCGAGTGCCTCTTCGTAGCCGAACCGCAGATCGGGCACCCGCGAGATCCACTTGAACCCGGTCAGCGTGGTGGCATAACCCAGACCGGCGTCGGTGGCGATGCGCTCCAGCAGGGTTCCGGACACCACGGACTGGGCGTAGACGCCGCGGGCGGGACGGCCACTGCGGCGACCGCGTTCGGCGATCCACCAGCCCAGCAGGCTGCCCACCTCGTCGCCGGTGAGCATCCGGTACTCGCCGTCGTGACGGATCCCGGCCGCGCACCGGTCGGCGTCGGGATCGTTGGCGATGATCACATCCGCGCCGGCCGCCCGCGCCTCGGCGAGTGCCAGGTCCATCGCGCCCGGTTCCTCCGGGTTGGGGAAACTCACCGTCGGGAACCGCCCGTCCGGGGCGAACTGCGCGGCCACTTTCGAGGGCGCGACGAATCCGGCACGGTCGACGACCCGCATGAAGACCTCGCCGCCCACGCCGTGCATGGCTGTGTAGACGGCGGTCACCTCGCGCGGGCCGTCGGCGAGCAGCGAAACTGCCCGAGCCACATAGGCATCCAGCACCGCCCCGTCCAGGACCTGGACATCGTCGGACTGCGGGATCTCGGCGACCGGGCCGACGGCGGCGATGCACGCGGAGATCTCCGCATCGGCCGGCGACACGATCTGGCTGCCGTCCCCGAGGTACACCTTGTAGCCGTTGTCATCGGGCGGATTGTGGGAGGCGGTCACCATCACCCCGGCGGTGCAACCCAGTTCCCGGATCGCGAAGGCCAGGACCGGGGTCGGTAACGCCGAGGGCAGCACCATCGCGGTGATCCCGGCACCGGCCATGATCCGGGCGGTGTCACGGGCGAAGACATCGGAGTTGCGCCGGGCGTCGTAGCCGATCACGATGCTGAGACGCCGTCCCGTGTCCGCTTCTGCCACCACATGGTTGGCGGCCTTGAGGTAGGCGGCGAGCCCGGCGGCCGCGCGGGACACCACCACCCGGTTCATCCGGTTGCTGCCCGGACCCAGCCGGCCGCGCAACCCCGCGGTGCCGAACTGCAGGGTGCCGTCGAACGCATCGGCCAGTTCGGCTGCGGCCGCGGGGTTTCCGGCCTCGACATCAGCCAGCAGCGCCGACAGTTCCGCGGCGGTGCCGGGGTCGGGATCGTCGGCCAGCCAGGCCCGCGCGGTCTGTAGCAGCGCCGCGTCGGTCATGCTCAGTAACCGTCCGAACCGGACTCGGTGCCGGCGACGATCGCCACCGAGGCCGACGCCCCGATCCTGTCGGCGCCGGCCTTGAGCATCGCGTGGGCGTCCTGCCGGCTGCGAACGGCACCGGATGCCTTGACGCCCAACGCATCCCCGACCATGGCGCGCATCAGAGCGATGTCATGGGCGTTGGCCCCGCCGCCACCGAATCCGGTGGAGGTCTTCACATAGGCCGCGCCGGTTCGCGCCGCGATCAGACAGGCGATCGCCTTCTGCTGGTCGTCGAGCATGCTGGTTTCCAGGATCACCTTCACCGGAGCCGGCCTGGCGGCGGCGACCACACCGAGGATGTCGTCGTACACGGCCGCGTAGTCGGCGGACAGCAGGCCGCCGATGTCGATCACCATGTCGACCTCATCGGCACCCTCGGCGACCGTGATGCGGGCCTCCTCGGCTTTGGCCAGTCGCGTCATGGCCCCCAGCGGGAACCCCACGACGGTGCACACCATCACCCCGGACCCGGACAGCCGCTCGGCAGCCGTCGGGACCCAGCGGGTGTTGACGCACACCGAGGCGAACTTGTGCTCCAACGCCTCGGTGCACAGCACGTCGATCGCGGCCAGGGTGGCGTCGGGCTTGAGCAGCGTGTGGTCGATCCGGCCGGCGAGCGTGTCGGCGGTGCGCACCGCCGCGGGGATGTCCACCCCGTCGGGAACCGGACCGAGGGCCGCGGTCACCGCCTCGTTGGCCCGGTTGAACAGAGCCGAGTAGTCCGGCAGATAGGTGTTCACGTCGCGATCTCCTTACTAGTTCCCGAGCAGGCTGGACTTCAGATAGTTGAACAGCGCGACACCGGAGTCCTCGCTGAACTTGTGCAGGTGCTCGGGGGTCGCGGTCACCTGGTCACCCTCAAGCCGGTTGAGGAGCGTCGTGCAGATCATCGCGAACTTCGAGAACCCCCAGTGGTTGAGATAGCCGGCCAGCATCGCGCCCTCCATCTCGATGTTGGCCACCCCGTTGCTCTGCACCCAGCGCAGCCAGGACATCTTCGACTCGGGGGTCTCGAAACACACCGCACCGTCGAGGCGGAACTGCTCGAGGAAGAATTCGTTGCCGGCGATCGTCTTCCCGCTGACGATCGGGAAGTCGACGTCGGCGTTGGCGGCGATCACGGCGTCGACCGTCGCCGCCGGGAAGCGGCCGTCGAACCAGTAC
>JAKOYE010000181.1 GCA_029780675.1 Actinomycetes bacterium | reverse complement strand
AGATCGGTGGCGAAGGTATGCCGCAGGCCGTGGACCAGGGCGCCGCGCTGGCGTTCAGAGTCCACTCCCGCCCGGCGAAACAGCCGCAGCACGCGGTATTGCACGGTGCTGCGCGTGATCCGGGCGCCGTCCTTGGCGCTGATGAATAGCGGCGCGTCAGCCGGCCAACTGCCCAGTCCCCCGGCGGGGGAGGACCCGCGCCCCCCGCTCGGAAACCGGGTACGCCGGCTGGCCAGGTAGACCTTAAGGTCTCTGACGAGTGGGGCTTCGATGGGCACGCGCCGGTCTTTCCGGCCTTTGCCGCGTACGTGAACCACCGCGCCGTCGCCGACGAGACGGATGTCACCGAAGTTGATCCCGACCAGTTCCTCCAATCGCAACCCCGCCAGCAGCGCGGTCAGCAGCATCGCCCGGTCGCGTTCAACCCAATCGTCCCGCCGGCGGCGTGGCATTGCCTGATCGGCATCCAGAGTGTCGAGCAGCGCGTCGATCACGTTGGGCGGCAGAGCTTTCGACAGAGTTTCGTCGCTTCTGGGGCGGCCGACTGACCCCATCGGGTTGGCGGGAATCAACTCATCGTCGTAGAGATCGGTGCACAGGGTGTTCCAGGTCGACCAGCACCGCCGAACCGAGGCCGCCGCATGGGTGGGGGCGAACAGCGCGAACGCTGACCGCAGGGCGTCGCGGTTGATGTCGGACAGGCGCAGCGCCGTTAGATCGGTTCCCCCCACGATGATCTCGGCGATCGCGTCGAAGTCGCGACAATACGCGGCCAGGGTGTGCGCTGAACGTTTCTGGGTTCCGCGGTCGGCAAGGAAACTGGCGAACCACTCCGGGCGAGCCCGCTGCGTCGCGGTCATACCGATTTCAGGGTGGGCGAGCGATACGACACTTGGCAGAGCCGGGTCGATGAGGCGGGCAGCCACCGGCCGGCCCGGGCGGCGGACGGCGGCCCAACATCGCCGACTATCCGGACTGCCGGGTCAATAAGGGACAACACCAACGGCAACACCATCCAGGCGGCCAGCCCCTTCAACTGCATCCCGTCCGAGGCGCCCTGCAAGGACCGCACGTCGGCACCGATCGCCCCCGTGGCGGCGGCATCAGCATTGGCCGCCATGTCGTTGATTGCCGCTCCCAGCGTCGGCCGATCCAGGTACACCGGGATCGGCAACAACCCCTCCCAGGTGCCGTCGGTGTCCAACACCAACCGCAATTCGGGACGCCCACTGTGCGTATCGAACTCCAGATGCACGAAGCTCCCCAGGAACCGGAAGGCACCACCGAGCTGGTCATACACCTGGGGCGGCAACTCCACGTAGCAACACCATTCGGGCAGACGAGTCCAGGTTTCCGCCGGCGGCAGCACCGCCTGCTGCCAGTGCGCCGCACCGCCGCCAGCGGAGTGCCACAACGCACCCGTCGAGTACCCGGCGACCTCCGGGTCGATCTGGTACACGCCGCGACCCAACCGCCACTGGGTCAGAGCCGCCACACGGCCGATGTCCGTGCCGAGTCGATCGCCGTGAACACCGCGGGACGTCAGGTAGGCCACCGTTGCCGCCATCGGCAACCAGCACCAGTCGGGCCATTCCAGGCCCGGCTCTCCGCGGCGTTCCACCAGGTCGCCACTGACCGCCAACGCATCGGGGTAATACCTGCGATATTCGGCCAGCAGTGCATCGACGCGCGCCACGCTGGCGAAGTCAGCGGTGCTCATCCGATTACCCAGTTCCTCTCCGGGGGTTGCGCGACGGGATGTCCGATCCGGAACTTCTTGAGAGCGCCGAAACGGACAATTGGGGGCTCTGGGAGAACGGTTACCCCAGATCACCATATCTGACATATTGCCTGTTATGCGTGAAACGGTAACTTATGCTCATCTTGAAGTGCTGCTTTTGCGAAAGGCGTGTCCGCTGTTGTCCGTTCCAGGACTTGTTGACAGTGATCCACGATTACCTGCGAGCTGTCCGATTCGGACCCTGATTCCGCGAAAACCTGGCGAAATGCTCCTCTGGGGTCGTTCCAAACTAGCGCCCAGCCCCGCCGTACCGGCCTAGAACCGGCCGGATAGTGGCATTCGATACGTCACGGTGACGATACTTCCTGTCCGACGTTACACCGCTATCGACCGCCGGTGGAGTTCGAGGCCGACTACTACACTCAGCAAGCAGCCGCCAAAACGGAGGCACACCAGTAATGGTTCAGGGTGGGTTCTGGTACGCAATCGAGGGGGGTAGTTCCACCTCTTATGGGATTCGTCTTGGTCGAAATTTTTTCACTGGCGGGGCTGTGGTTGGCTTTATTCGTCTATATCGTCAGTAACGAGCTGAGTTCACTCAAGTGGTTTATTTTCTTGGGGGCGAGTCTCGCATTTGCGACCGGAATTCTCCAGGCTTGGGCGTCCTCGGAAGGCTGCGCCCGGAAACGATCGTTCAAACTACCTGAACCTCCGGTGTGGTCGACAGAGCGGTGCTGGATTTGCGACGAGCCCTGTGACGATCCCTCGCATGCCTACCTGAACGAGCGCCTTGATGAGTCGGATTCTTAGCTTTTTTCGACCTCAAGTAGTCGGCTGCCGCTGAGAGGTCTGCGGTCTGAGTAGGCCGGTATGGGGCGGTGGGATTGGTCGCCGTAGCCGTGTTTAGGGGTTGGATGCGGCCTTCGCAACCCGTTGCGCCACTTGATGGTTCGGCCGGAGGGCGGGTCGGTGTTCTTCTGCTCTTTGGGCACCCCTTGTTCAGGGCGCTTCGCAGTTATGGGAGCTCCAGCCCCAGCCCCCTTCGAGCTTCTCCCGACTGGCCACCAACTACCACCACGTTTGTGGCCGCGGCTGGTGCCCCAACGCCGCGGCTGGCGCTCAACCGCCAGGGCAACCTCCGGCCTAGTTGCGTTGTTTCGTTTCGTTTCGTTTCGTACCTAGTTACGTTGCTTGTGGTGACGAAATATGCCACGATGGCTGCATGAGTGAGGCAGTCCCCGCAGCGAATACGACCGACACGTGCACCTACCCCGGGTGCGCTCGCCCGCGGCGCGCGGACCCCGCCACGGGCCGGCCCTCGCGCTACTGCGAACTCGCCGACGAGGGCGGTGGCCCTGTTCACAACCGCGGCACGGCGTGGAAAGCGCGTAGGGCGCACACCGACGTGCCGAACCGCGAAGATGGCATTGCCGCGCCGGTGTCGATGGCGCGCGCCACTCTGGAACAGCGTCTGTCCGAGTTGCCAGGGCGATTCGAGGACTTGCGCCGGTACCTCGATGGTGTGGTGCTCGATATTCGTGCTGCAGGGGATGTCGAGGCTGCCGGGTCGGAGGTCGAGGACGCCCATCGTGAAGCGCTCACGAAGGTGACCGAGGCCGAACGTCGGGCGGCGGCCGCCGAGCGCACCGCCCGTAGCGCCGAGGCGGCAGCGAAAGCTGCGCAGGAGGAACGCGACGAAGCCGATGCCCTCACCGAGGAGGCGACGGCCGAGGCGGCCCGGATCAGGGCCGATGCGCAGGCCGAGATCGCTCACGCACACGAGCGACTCGCCGTCGCCGAGGCCGGTTTCGCCGCAAAACTGGCTGAGCGTGACGCCGAGGTGGAGCAGGCTCGCCGCGATGTTGCCGCTGCCCGGGTCGAGGCGGCGGCGGCGGTTGCGGCCCAGAATGCGGCGACCGCGGAGGCGGCGCGGGAGCGTGACACCGCAGCGGCGCTGCGGCAGGAGCTCGACAACACCCGTCGCGATCTTGAGTCTGCCCGCAGCGAGTTCCAGGCGCAGATCGACGCCGCGCGCCGTGATCTTCAGACCTCCGCCGCCGAGGCGGCCACGATCCGCGTCGCCCTCGCCGAGGCGAAAGCCCAGGCGGCTGCCGCCGAGCGTGCGTCCGACAACGCCCGCGAGTCGCTGGAATCGCTGCGCGGCGATCTTGAGCGCCAACGCGCCGAGGCCCAGTCAGAGCGCGAAGTGCTGCGCACCGCCCACGCTGAACAACTCGCGCAACTCCAGCGAAACGCTGACGATCGCGTGTCGGTGCTCACCGAAGCGCTTCACGCTGCACGTGAGATGGCACGACTCGCTCTGCCCACCACCAACACCGATGAGCAATGATTTCTGAACGGGCCGCACCGCCCGAGCAGGTAGAACCATAGGAGGACACCCCGATGCCCTCTGATGACGACACTTCCACTGAATCGTGGCCGGTACTCACCAAATTCTTTTCGTGGGGCGACGAGGAACCCGCACCGTACCTGCCTCGACCGGTCGAGCCGGCCTCACCGGTGTCCCAGCAGCTTGTCGACGTCGTCCGAAGACCCGCCCCAGCGAGCCGGCCCCTACCGTGGCGTCAGATGGCCCTCGCCGCCGGTGGCGCAGCCATCGTGACGGTCATCAGTCTGGTCGCGTGGGCTTTCCTCGGCGGCGAGTCGCCAACCGATCCCGTCCAGGCCAGCACCACTCCCTCATCAGCCGCCGTCCCCACCACCGTTTCCACGCCGCAGAGTCAGTCACCTGAGTTCGACAACCGTCTGATGGCCCTACTGCCTCGGGGCTACCCGCCAGGCACCTGCCGCCCTGCACCGCCGCCACCGGGGGCTCTGTCCATGCTCGAATGCGGCGCCAACGCCGACGCACCCGGAACGACCGCGCGCTACACCCTGTTCGGTGACGCTCAACCGCTCGCCGCGGCGATGGACCAGTTGATTCAGGGCATGGCCGTGCAGATATGCCCCGGCAACTACGCCTCGCCCGGGCCGTGGCGCAAGACCGCGACCCCCGAGGTCGCCGCCGGAACCTTGGTCTGTGGCACACGCCGGAATAACCCCGCCGTGGGCTGGACCCTGGATTCTGCGTTGCTGCTCGCGACGATCCAGGCAGAGCCTGGCCGGACCGCCCTAGACCAGCTGTACACCTGGTGGTCCACCCACAGCTGAGACCGGCGGGCCCTCGAATCAGCCGGCGGGGGTACCTGCGCTGCTCGCGCCTGGTGTCGCCGACGGAATGACCGTCGCCGGGACGGGGGGTGCGGACGGGGTCGCTGGAGCGCTTGGGTTCGTCGCTGCCGGTGCTCCTGCCGCCGCCGGTGGGGCCGGTGACGCTGTCGCCGGGGCTGCCGGGGTCCCTTCGCTCGCCGCCGGGGTGCCCTGGCTGGTCGCGGCGGGTGGGGCGGTGGGCG